>NZ_JAMYMZ010000014.1:0-151668 GCF_040318825.1 Mesorhizobium sp. M1006 | reverse complement strand
ACGGACGGCTCCCTTGTTTGAGATCTCAACGAACTCATTCTGGCACATCCGATGCCGTCGGGCGCCGTCCACCCCATCATGCCGTTACCGTGGCCGTGGAGTGCAGCGATCCAGGATTGCTTGCGCGCCCTCATCTCCGGCTCACCCCGCGCTGCTCTGCGGATAACAGATGATCGACAAATACCGCATCGGCAGGACGCTCAGCACTTCCGGTCCGTGCGGCGCATCGGCGTCGAAGAACAGGCTGTCGCCAGGCCTCATCGGGTAGAGATTGCTGCCGTGCCGGTAAACCACCTCGCCCTCGAGCATATAGAGGAATTCCATGCCTTCATGCTGGAAGGTCGGGAACACGTCGGAATCCTCGGTCAGCGTGATCAGATAGGGTTCGACGACGACGCCGCTGGTGTTGGAGCCGATATGGCCGAGCAGATTGTACTGGTGGCCGGCGCGCGTGCCGCGGCGTTCGACGTCGAGGCCTTCGCCGGCCTTGACGAAGACGGCACTGCGCTCTTCCTCGAAGCGGCGGAAGAAGGCGGTGACGGGAACGCCGAGCGCCCGCGACAGCGCCTGCAACGTGGTCAGCGATGGCGAGGTGATGCCGTTCTCGATCTTCGACAGCATGCCAAGCGAAATGTCGGTGGCGGCAGCCAGATCGGCGACGGTGATACCGAGCTTCTTGCGGAAGGCCCGCACCTCGCGGCCGATCGCGACCTCCAGGACTTTTTCGCGGGTGTCGCGAATGGCGTGCGGGTTCTGGGTGAGCGGCGCGCGTATCTTGCGCGGATCGACTGCAGCGACCGACGGCTTGGCCTTGGCGGCGACGACGGCCGCAGCGGGCTTTAGACTGGATGCTTTTTTCGCCATGTTGCCACCCCGGACCTTGCCGATTCATTTCACTCACGGTGAACATATTCGGTGCCGATACAGAAGCGCAACTGCCACGGCAAGCCACCCGTGTCGAATTGCGCAATGTCTGGATTTCGCCCGAGCTACTGCGTCGCTTGGAAATCCAGCTGGGCGAAACGCGGTTTCGCGACAAGCCCTGTTGACAGCATCGAAGGGGCAATTACTGTCCTGTCAGTGAAATTTGTTTCGTTAGGGAAATGAGATCGGGAGGCCCGCAATGAAAGATCGTGTTGCCGTCATCGGAGCCGGGCCGTCCGGCATGGCTCAGCTCAGGGCCTTCAAGTCGGCTGCCGACAAGGGCGCCGACATTCCCGAGATCGTCTGCTTCGAAAAGCAGTCCGACTGGGGCGGCCTGTGGAACTACACCTGGCGCACCGGCCTCGACGAGCACGGCGACCCGGTGCACGGCTCGATGTACCGTTACCTCTGGTCGAACGGCCCGAAGGAATGCCTCGAATTCGCCGACTACACCTTCGAGGAGCATTTCGGCCGGCCGATCGGCTCCTATCCGCCGCGCGCCGTGCTGTGGGACTACATCAAGGGCCGCGTCGAAAAATCCGGCGTGCGCCAATGGGTGCGCTTCAACAGCCCGGTGCGCATGGTCACCTTCTCCGAAACGACAAAAAAATTCACCGTCACCGCGCATGACCGCACCAGCGACGTCACCTACTCGGAAGAGTTCGACCATGTCGTCGTCGCCTCGGGCCATTTCTCCGTGCCCAACGTTCCCTATTTCGAGGGCTTTTCGACCTTCAACGGCCGTATCCTGCACAGCCACGATTTCCGCGACGCCATGGAATTCAAGGGCAAGGACATTTTGATAATCGGCCGCTCCTATTCAGCCGAGGACATCGGCTCGCAATGCTACAAATACGGCGCCAGATCGATCACCTCCAGCTACCGCTCGAAGCCGATGGGCTTCAAATGGCCGGAGAACTGGAAGGAAGTGCCGCTTCTGCAGAAGGTCGTCGGCAAGACGGCGCATTTCAAGGACGGCAGCACCAAAGACGTCGACGCCATCATCCTGTGCACCGGCTACCTCCATTCCTTCCCGTTCCTCACCGAGGATTTGAAGCTGAAGACCGCCAACCGCATGTGGCCGGACGGGCTCTACGAGGGCGTCGTCTGGGAGAAAAACCCGAAGCTGTCCTATATCGGCATGCAGGACCAGTTCTACACCTTCAACATGTTCGACGCGCAGGCCTGGTTCGCCCGCGACGTCATCATGGGCCGCATCAATCTGCCCTCGGCCGAAGCCATGGCCGAGCACGGCCGGAAATGGCGGGCACGCGAGGAAACGCTTGAAGACGCCGAGCAGATGATCTGGTTCCAGGGCGACTACACCAGGGAGCTGATGGAGCAGACCGACTATCCCGGCTTCGATGTCGAGGCTGTCAATCAGACCTTCATGGAGTGGGAGCACCACAAGGCGCAAGACATTATGGGCTTCCGCGACCATGCCTACCGCTCGCTGATGACCGGCACGATGGCGCCGCTGCATCATACGCCCTGGCTGCAGGCGATGGACGATTCGATGGAAAGCTATCTCGAGATGAAGGGCGTGGCGGCGGAGTAGCAGTCCGAACGGCGATTGACTTGCCTCAGACAACTTCCCGCGCCGGGTCGGCCGCCAGCGCCAGGGAATTTGCGACGTGCTCGAGGTGCTCCTCGTCCAGAATGCTGGTCGCGACGCGGACAGCGTTCGTTTTTCCGGTCGAAAACTTCGCCCCGGCATGGACCGCGATGCCGTGGGCGGCCAGCGTGACCATCGCGTAAGGTTCCGAAGCAACCGGAATGAGGACGCTGAGACCGTGTCCGGCGTCGATATCGACATTGCGTTTGGCCAGTTCGCCGGCGAGCCGTTCGCGACGGCCGCGGTATACCTCCTTCGCCTGCTCCACCAGGGCGGCCGTGGCCGGGTCTTGCAGCAGCCAGGCGGTGGCCGCCTGCAGGATGCGGCTGGTCCATCCCGAGCTGAAGCTGCGGTAGGACTGGATCTGCTCGACGATCGTCGCCGATCCGGACAGCACGGCGAGCCGCAAATCCGGGCCGTGGGTCTTGGAATAGGACAGGATATGGACGACGCGATCGGGAAAACGCCGGCCAAGCGAAATGCGCGGCGCCGAGGCAATATCGCCGACGCCGTCATCTTCGACAATCAGCACGTCGGTGCCGGCGAGCAGGTCGCCGATGACTTCCAGCCGCGCCGACGACATGCAGGCGCCGGTCACCGAATGGACGCGCGGCTGGAACAGGAACGCGACGGGCCGCTGCCGCAGAGCGTTGGCAAGTGCATCCGGCAAGGGACCGTCGCTGTCGCAGTCTACCGGGATGATCGGCACATCGAGATCCTCGAGGATGTCGAGCAGGCGAAGCGCCGTCGGGTTCTCGATGGCCACCGGCGCTCCCGGCGGGACCAGCGCATGCAGCAAGGTGTAGATGGCGTTGTAACCGCCATTGGTGGCCAGGAACGCGCCGGGATCGTACGGCCATGACGGGCGCACTGCCGCCTCCAGCTCGGGCAGGATGCGCACCCGCTCGTAGCTGTTGAGCTTTTCGGCGCGCGCACCATGCGCCAGCGCGATGTCGAGCGGCGGCAAGAGCCTCACATCGGGCTCCGCGATCGCCAGGTTCAGAACATCCTGTCCGTAATTGCCGCCGCTCATGTGGCGCTCGGGCCGGGCGGCAAAGCGGTTGCCCATGATCCAGGTGCCGTTGCGTCCGCGGCCGCCGATGATCTTGTAGCGCCGCAACTCGCTCCACGCCTGCGAGACCGTCGCCGGGCTGACGCCAAGCACATAGGCCAGATCGCGCACCGGCGGAAGCTTTGCGCCGACAGGCAGCGCGCCGCTTCTGATCAGCGCACTGGTCTCGCGCGCGATGCCGCGCATCGTGCGGTCGCCAAGGCGATCGGCGAACCATCCTGCATCGAAATCCATCGGCACCCGCGACCATTAAAGCTAATGTTCAATAACATAATAACATTTGATCGGCCAAAAATAAACATTTACCAATCGCCGGTCAAACATAGCTTTGAAGTTCATGCCGATGCCCGTCTCCATCACTATAGCCACCCGCGATTGGGACTATCTCACCCCTTTGGTGCTGGGTGACGTCACTTCGAGCCGCTTGTCGGTGAAGGTTGACCGCGTCGCCACGCTCATTCCGGATCTCGGCACCGATCCGAACTACGATGCGGCGGAGGTCTCGTTCAGCCGTTATGTGTCGGCCATGGCTTCCGGCAGGGATACGGTGGTTGGAATACCGTGCTTCATCATGCGCGGCTTTCGCCATCGCTGCATCATAACGGTCGAGGCCAGCCCGTTGGAACGGCTTTCCGACCTTGCCGGCAAACGCATCGGCGTGACCGGCTGGCGCGATTCCGGCAACACATGGACGCGCGCGGCGCTTCGCCGGGAAGGCGTCGGCGTCGAGGATGCCTATTGGTTCGCCGGCAGGCTGACATCGGAGCACCCGATCGCCGACCGCCTCGACGGATTCGGCAGGCCGGGGCGCATCGAAGCAGCACCAGGCGAGCGCCCGATGATGGAGCTGCTGTCGCAAGGCGAGCTCGACGCCGTTTTCACGCCCTTCATGCCGGACGGCTTTTTCGGCCCGGTTTCCGGCTTCCGGCAAGTGCTGCGCGATTTTCGCGCGGCCGAACGCGCCTATTTCGCCGACGTCGGTTATGTCCCGGGCATGCATCTGGTCGCCGTCAAGGCGGCAGTGGCCAGGGAGCACCCCTGGCTGCCGCAGGAACTCGCCAGGCTGATCAACGAAAGCCAGCGCGTCTGGACGGCAAAGCGCCGAAAATATGCCGATACCTCGCCCTGGATCCTCGAGGAGCTGCTTCATGCGGGGCGCGACCTGCCTGCCTCCTGGAACGCCAGCGGCCTGCCGGCCAACCGGCGCATGATCGAGGATTTCGTCACCGAGCTCCATGCCCAGGGCATCCTGGCGGAACCGATTTCCGCCGAAGCCTTGTTTCCTTTCGAGGCCAGATCGCGGGCCACCGCGGCCTGACAACGCACAACGAAGAACACGAAGGAGAATGCCATGCGGACAATCAGCTTCATATTCGCCTCGCTCGTCACCATGCTGGCGCAGGCCAGCTTTGCCCAGGATATCCAGAAGCAATCGGTGAACGAGGATTTGCGGGCCCGGCTGCCGGAAGAGATCCGAACGGCGGGAAAGATCACAGCCGTCAACAACGGCTCGTTCCCGCCCTATGAGATCGTCACCGGCACCGAACTGTCGGGGGCGACCAGGGACATTTCCGACGCCATCGGCCAGCTGCTCGGCGTCGAGATCGATCATGCCTCGGTCGCCGGCCTGCCGGCTTTGCTGAGCGGCATCAATGCCGGCCGTTATCAGTTCGCGATGGGTCCTGTCGGCGACTATCCCGATCGCCAGAAATCCAACGACTTCATCGATTGGGTGCGTGAATACGTCGTCTTCGCCGTCGAGAAGGGCAACCCGCAAGGCATCACCTCGCTCGACACCGCGTGCGGCAAGCGCATCGCCGTCATGTCGGGTGGCTCGGCCGAGAAGGTCATCAAGCAGCAGGCGCAGAAATGCACCGAGGGCGACAAGCCGGCCGTCGAGGTGCAATCCTTCACCGACCAGCCGAGCTCGATACTGGCCGTCCGGTCGAAACGCTCCGACGCATTCTTCTCCTCGCAGGCGCCGCTGACCTATTTCGTCGAGCAGGCGAAGGGCCAGCTGGAACTCGCCGGGGTCGGCCAGGCCAACGGCTTCAAGGACATCTATCAAGGCGCCGTCGTCAAGAAGGGCTCGCCGCTGGGCGGCGTGCTGCTCGACGCGTTCAAGATCCTGATGAAGAACGGCACCTACGCCGCGGTCATGAAGAAGTGGGGCCTCGAGAAGAACATGATCGATGCGCCAGGCATCAACCAGGGCCAGTAGAGGCTGCCATGACCGATGCCACCGCTGCCTACGCGGCCGGGCTGCCGCGACGTCCCGACGACGCGCTGCGCGACGTCAAACGAGCCCACCGGCCGTTTCCGCTCGCCCGGCTGGCGCTCTGGGCGTTCACCGTCGCCGTGGCAGCCGGCTTCGCCTATATCGTTGCAGTCAACCCGAATTTCGGCTGGCCGGTGGTCGCCCAGTATTTCTTCGATCCGACGGTCATGCAGGGGCTTTCGGTGACGCTCGGCCTGACGGTCGTGGCAATGATCCTGGGCATCGTGCTCGGCCTGCTGCTCGCCATCGCGCGCATGTCGAGCGACAGGCTGGCATCCCTTCTCTCCGGCCTGTTCATCTGGTTCTTCCGGGGAACGCCGCTGCTGGTGCAATTGATCCTGTGGTACAACCTTTCGACGCTGTTTCCGCGCATTTCCATCGGCTTCGCCAGTTGGAACACCAACGACCTGATCACGCCGTTGACCGCCGCCGTTCTTGGTCTGGCGCTGAACGAGGCCGCCTACATGGCCGAGATCATCCGTGGCGGGCTGCTGTCGGTGGACAAGGGACAGGCCGAAACGGCTGAAGCCTTCGGCATGACCCGCGCGCGGGCCTTGCGGCGCATCATCATCCCGCAGGCGATGCGGTCGATCGTGCCGCCGACCGGCAATCAGCTGATCAGCATGATCAAGGCAACGTCGCTTGTCAGCGTCATCGCCATGGCCGACCTGCTCTACTCGGTGCAGTCGATCTACAACCGCACCTTCGAAATCATTCCGCTGCTGATGGTTGCAGTGCTGTGGTACCTGCTGATCACCTCGGTCCTCAATGTCGCGCAAGGCGCGATCGAACGCCACTACAGCCGCGGCGATCGCGGTGCGCGCGAGAAGACGGCGACCGCCACCCTGGAGGCCGCCAATGAGCGCGCATGACACGCCCCTGGTCCGGGCGCGCAACGTTCACAAGGCCTTCGGCCCGCTCGAGGTGCTGAAGGGCATTGATCTGGACGTCGCGCCTGGCGAGGTGGTGGTCATTCTCGGACCGTCCGGCTCCGGAAAGTCGACCTTCCTGCGATGCATCAATCATCTCGAGGCGATCGACCAGGGGTCGATCGAGGTGGACGGCGAGCAGATCGGTTACCGGTTGCACGACGGCCGCCTCGACAAACTTTCCGACCGCGCGATCGCCGCGCAGCGGCGCAAGATCGGCATGGTGTTCCAGCAGTTCAATCTCTATCCGCACATGACGACCCTGCAGAACGTCATCGAGGCTCCGGTCGGCGTTCACCGAGAGAACCGCAAGGAGGCGATCGGCTACGCCCGCGAACTGCTGACCCGTGTCGGTCTTGCCGACAAGATCGACGCCTATCCGCGCCAGCTTTCAGGCGGCCAGCAGCAGCGCGTCGCCATCGCCCGTGCGCTCGCCATCCGCCCGAAATTGATGCTCTTCGACGAGCCGACCTCGGCGCTCGATCCGGAGCTGGTCGGCGAGGTGCTCGCCACCATGCGCGATCTCGCCAGGCAGGGCTTGACCATGATCGTGGTCACGCATGAGATCGGCTTCGCCCGCGAAGCGGCGGATCGGGTGGTGTTCATGGACGACGGTAATGTGATCGAGGCCGGGCCTCCGGACGAGGTTCTCGCTAAACCCAGGCACCCGCGCACGCGGGCTTTCTTAAGCCGTTTCATCTAAAAAGCAAAGCCGGCGCGGCACCTGCTCGGCCGGCAAAGGACCTCCCATGCCAAAGACCTCCAACCAGTTCGCCGACATTTCCGACTTCGCCGACAAGGCCGCCGAGCTTGCAGCGGCCCGCCAGCACCTGCACGCGCATCCCGAGCTTTCATTCCAGGAGCACGAAACGGCTGCATACGTTGCCGAACGGCTCGAAAGCTGGGGCTATGAGGTGACGCGAAATGTCGGCGGGCTCGGCGTCGTCGGTCGCCTGCGCCAGGGCAGCGGCCGCAGCATCGCCATCCGTGCCGACATGGACGCCCTGCCGATCACCGAAGCTACCAATCTCCCTTATGCCAGCCAGGCCAGCGGCAAGATGCACGCCTGCGGTCATGACGGCCACACTACGATGCTGCTCGGCGCCGCCGAATACCTGGCGCGCACACGGCATTTCAACGGCACGGTGAACCTCATCTTCCAGCCGGCCGAGGAAGCCGGCAAGGGAAGCGGGGCGCAGGCGATGATCGCCGACGGCCTGTTCGAGCGCTTTCCCTGCGATGCGATATTCGGGCTGCACAACCACCCGGGCGCGCCGACGGGTTCGTTCCTGATGCGCGCCGGGCCGCTGATGGCGGCGAGCGATACCGTCACCATCAGGATCGCCGGGCGTGGCGGCCACGCTTCGCGTCCGCACCTGACGGTCGACCCGATCGTCGCTGCCGCCAACATCGTCATGACCCTGCAGACGGTTGTGTCGCGCAACGTCAACCCGATCGAGACCGCTGTCGTCACCGTCGGCACGATTCACGGAGGCACGGCCTCCAACGTCATTCCGGAACACGCCGAAATCACGTTGAGCGTCCGCTCCTTCTCGGCCGAGATCCGCGACACGCTCGAGCAGCGTATTCGCAATATCGCAGCACTTGTGGCGCAGGCGCATGGCGCAACGGTCGAGATCGATTACGAGCGCGGCTACCCGGTGGTGGTCAATTCCGAGCGCGAGACGTCCTTTGCGACAGACATCGCTGTCGAACTCGTCGGTCAGGACAAGGTGTCCGTCTGCCCGTTGATCCCCGGCAGCGAAGACTTTTCTTATTTCCTCGAACACAAACCCGGTTGCTTTCTGCGCCTCGGAAACGGCGAGGATTCAGCCATCCTGCACAGCTCGAAATATGATTTCAACGACGGCAATCTGACCGTCGGCGCAGCGCTCTGGGCTCGTTTGACCGAGAGATTCCTGGCCGCCTGATCCATGACTGCGGCTGGGATTGTCGATCGGCCGGTCGAGCATTATTGGGGCGACCGGCCGCGCGACGATGCTCAACGAATTCTCACGCATTCCCCCTCTTCGAATGCGATAAGAGCTTCGCTTTCAGACAAACAAAAAGTCACTCGTCGTCAGCGGGCTTGTAAAGTTTGCGAGAGTAACTTGATCGACTCCTGCGGTAATGATGATGTCGGTTCCACTTTGCGCAATTGTGAGATCATCGAACGATTGCACGCCCTCCACGCCACTAAATACAATGGTGTCGTCTTGGGTCTGGCTGAAATCGTAGATGGTGTTTTGGGTTCCGACCGTCATTGAACCATCGTCCTTGAATATGAATTGATCTCTGCCGCCCTGAGCCAGTTCGCTCAGTTGCCCGTCACCCCACATGTCGTTGATGACGGTGCAGCCGGGTGCCGCGGTCCCGGCGTACAGGGTATCGTTTCCGCCCCTGGCCGAACCGGACATCTGCAGAGCGTCGCCGCACAGGAAATTACGGACCTGGCCGCTTCCGCTGTTGAGGCCACCGGTAAGAATATCGTTGCCGCCCGCGGCGGACCCGGACATAGCGAATGTGTCGCCATACAACTCGCTTTGAACATCAGGACCAGAGCTCTTATTGCCGCCGGTTAGGATATCATTGCCGCCCACAGCATTGCCGGCCATCGCGCCAGCGTCGCCATAGGCGAAATTATGGGTGCCTTGCAGCACGGCCACGTCATCGCCCCCGCTAGCAGAGTCGGACATGATGCCGGCCGCGTCACCATAGAAACTTATCACGAACCCACCCACGCTCGTGAAGGTGTCGTCGCCGCCCTTAGCAAAGTCGGACATATGTAGGCTCGCGTCGCCAAAGAAGGTTTTGGTCTGAATCGTGCCACCAAAGTCTGTGTAATGGTCGTCGCCACCCTGAGCATGGCCAGACATGCTGCGACCGGCATCACCGTAGAAAATAGTGTTGGCGTCACTAGCGCCATTGAAAGTGTCGTTGCCGCCCTTGCTGTAGTCCGACATATCGCCGCTGGTGTCCCCGTAGAAAGCGTTGCTGGAGTCGCTCCTGGCCGTGAAACGGTCGTCGCCACCTTGAGCATGGCCAGACATGTTGTTCCCGGCGTCGCCAAAGAAAATGTTGACGGCCACGCTGGTGCCCTCGAAGGTGTCATTGCCACCCTTGCTGTGGTCGGACATATCGACGCCGGCGTCACCGTAGAAAGTGTTGAAGGAGTTGGGAAAGGCCGTGAAACGGTCGTCGCCGCCCTGAGCATGGCCGATCATGTTGCCGCCGGCGTCGCCGAAGAAAATGTTGCTGGCTTGCGCGGCGCCCGTGAAAGTGTCGTTGCCGCCCTTGCTGTGGTCCGACATATCGTCGCCCGCGTCACCGTAAGCAGTGGTGGTGGAGGAGCTCGACACCGTGAAGGTGTCGTCACCGCCCCGAGCAAAATTGAACAAGCTCCGAGCCGCGTCGCCGTAGAAGGTGTAAGTCGACGGTGCGGTTTCCGTAAAAGTGTCGTTGCCGCCTCTTGAGAAATCGAGCAGGCTGCCGCCAGCGTCGCCGGTCAAGATATTCGTATTCGGATCGCCTGTGAAGGCGTCATCGATACCCCACTGATGATCTGCTAGATCACCGGTAGTAAAGGGAACGCGTGTAGACATTATCCGCTCTCCTGTTGAGCCTGCCCGTCCCATAACAGCCGTACGATGTGAGGCAAAAACGAGCAATAATCCCGAATGGCTATGTCTTTAGACGTAGGGATCGGTGCCTCGTTAACGGCGCGCTTGGCGGCAGCTTCCTGAGGCCGTCCTATTCCGGACTATCCCAGCCTTGCCCGAGCCTTCGCCGTCCAGGCGTTGAACAGCCGGTCTGCGACGATGCCGATGAAGGCGATGGCTAGGCCGGCGACGATGCCGCGACCGGAATCGGCCTTGGACAGGGCGATGAACACCTCCTGGCCGAGATCGCGCGTGCCGACCATGGCGCAGATGATGATCATCGCCAGCGCCATCAGGATGGTCTGGTTGACGCCGAGCATGATCTCGGGCAACGCCAGCGGCAGCTGCACGCGAAAGAAGGTCTGGCGCCTGGTGCAGCCCGAAACCTTCGCCGCCTCGATCAGCGCCGGCGGCACCTGCCGGATCCCGTGATTGGTGTAGCGGATCGCCGGCACCACGGCGAACGCGACGGTGGCGATCATCGCGGTGACGTCGCCGACCCTGAACAGCATCACCACCGGAATGATGAAGCAGAACGACGGCAGCACCTGCAGCGTGTCGATGACCGGCGTGACGGTCTTTTCGAAGCGGTCGCTGCGCGATGCCATCAGCCCGATCGGGATGCCGATCAGGCAGGCGATAAAGGCGGAGATGCCGCACAAATAGACCGTCGCCATGGTCTTTTCCCAAAGTCCGGTGACGGCGCAGAACGCTGTCAAAGCCGCGACCAGGGCGGCGAGGCGCAAGCCGCCGAGCTGGTAGCCGGCAAGGCCGAGGAGACACACCGCGCCCAGCCACGGAAAGCCCTCGCAGAAGGCGCGCACCGGGTTCAGCACGTTGAGGATAAGCGCCACGCGGAACGCTTCGATCGTGTCGAAGAAGTTGATGGTGATCCAGTTCACCGCCGCCTTCCACAAAGGCGCGGTGGTGAAGGTGATCGCCTTCGGCACCGTGGCGAACGCCGGCACGAACAGGCCGAGCAGCGTGGCGACGGCGAGGATGGCAACGGCCAGCGTCAGATTGGGATAGCGCCGCCAGAAACTGGTGCTGGCCTGGTGGCGGACATTGCCCTTGGCGTGATTGTGCGCGATCGCCTGGCTCAGCCGGTCGAGTGCAATTGCCAGTGCGACGATCGCGAGGCCAGCTTCCATCGCCTCGCCGACCTTGAGCGCGCGCAACGCCAAAAGCACGTCATAGCCGAGCCCACCGGCACCGATCATCGAGGCGATGATCACCATATTGAGCGCCAGCATGATGACCTGGTTGACGCCGACCATCAATGTCGGCCGCGCCGACGGCAACAGCACCCGCCACAGCTTCTGCCGTGCCGTGCAGCCGGCCATCTCGCTGAAATCGTCGATCTCCGACGGCACCCGCGACAGGCCGAGCATCGTCGCCCGCACCATTGGCGGCGTCGCGAAAATTGCCGTCGCGATCATTGCCGAGACCGGGCTGTTGCCGAACAGAAGCAGCATCGGGATCAGATAGGCGAAGGTCGGGATCGTCTGCATCAGATCGAGGGCAGGGGAGATCAACAACCTCTCCGCCCAAGGCTTGCGCCATGCCCAGATGCCGGCGAACAGCCCGGTGACAATGCAAAACGGCACGGCGATCGAGATCAAGCCCAGCGTCAGCATGGCGCTGGTCCACTGCCCGAACAGCGCGATGTAGAGAAAACAGCCGCCGGCCAGCGCACCCAGCTTCCAGCCGCCGGCGGCGCGTCCGGCAAGGTAGGCGGCAGCGCACACGCCGACCCAGGACAGGCGCGGCAAGACGATCATATCCGCACCATGGCCGATCTTGAAATTCTTGGCCAGAAGACCGAGCGCGAAATCGAGCGGCACGCCAAGCACCGCGGTGATCGAGCGGGTCAGCCAGGAGAAGTTCGACTTCACCCAGTTCATCAGCGCACCGACCCAGTCAGCGACAGGAACGATCGCGCCGGCCGGGTAATTGACCGCCCAAGGCAGGCTTTCCTGCAGCAGGAAGACAATAAGCACGGCGGCGAGCGCACAGGCCCAGATCGCCAGCCAGGTTTGAACCGGCCGGGGCCTCGCTGCGCTGGCGCTTGCCGTGACGGTCATCCGCCGGCCCCACGACGCTCGATGCCGGCGAGAAGATCGATCACCGCCTGCGGCGTGACTTCGCCGATCGGCTTGCCGGTGCCGTTGACCACCGCGAAGGGCTTGCCGGCAGAGACGATATCTGCCGAAAAACTTGATATCTTGGCATCCGGCGCGACCGTGCCGCCGTACTCGGCGCCGTCGCAGGCGCGCATCAGGCGGCGCGCCGAGATCACCTTGGCGCGATCGACATCGCGGGTGAATTCGGCGACATAGTCGGTCGCCGGGTTGACCACCAGCTCTTCCGGCGTGCCGATCTGGATGACCTCGCCGTCCTTCATGATGGCGATCCGGTCGGCCAGCCGGATGGCCTCGTCGAAATCATGGGTGATGAAGACGATGGTCTTGTGCAGCATGGTCTGCAGCCGCATCAGCTCGTCCTGCATCTCACGGCGGATCAGCGGATCGAGAGCCGAGAACGGCTCGTCGAGGAACCAGATTTCCGGCTTCGTGGCGAGGCTGCGGGCGATGCCGACACGCTGCTGCTGTCCGCCGGAAAGCTCGCGCGGATAGAAATGCTCGCGGCCGCGCAAGCCAACCAGCTCGATGACTTCACGGGCCCGCTTCTCGCGCGTCGGCCGGTCCTGCCCCTGGATGCCCAAGGGAAAGGCGATGTTCTCCAGTACGTTGAGATGCGGCAGCAAGGCAAAATTCTGGAACACCATGCCCATGCGATGGCGTCGCAGCTCGATCAGCGCGGCATCGGAAATCTTGAGCAGGTCCTTGCCTTCAAACTCGACCTTGCCGTGGGTCGGCTCGATCAGCCGTGACATGCAGCGCACCAGCGTCGACTTGCCTGACCCCGAAAGTCCCATGATGATGAAGATCTCGCCCTGGCGGATTTCGAGATCGACGGCGCGCACCGCGCCAACCAGTCCGGCCGCGGCGATGTCCGCCAGGCTGGCCTTGCCGTCGCGCCGGCGGATGAAATTGGCCGCGTCCGCCCCGAACAGCTTCCAGACATTGCGACAGCCAAGCTTTATCGGGCGGGCATCCTTGCCCGTTGCTTTCACCGCCTGTTCAATCGTATCGCTCATGCAATCGTCCTTCTGGAATAGGGGATCGAGACCCGGCCCTGACTGGCCGGGTCGTCGCGTTTCCAGTCAGACGGTCACTCGGCCCAGGCTTTCCAGTCGGCTTCGTGGGCGGCGATCCAGGCGGCGGCGACGTCTTCCGGCGTCTTGCCTTCGAGATCGATCTCGCCGCTCATCTTGTTGAGCTCGTCGGTATCGACCGTGTAGTTTTTCGCGACCTTGTAGGCGACCGGCCATTTGTCCTTCATGCCGGCCCAGGAATATTTCCAGATCTCGCCGTGCGGCTTGCCGCAGTCATATTTCGCGTCGGGGTTCACACCCCATTT
The DNA here is from genome assembly GCF_040318825.1 of Mesorhizobium sp. M1006. Classification (NCBI taxonomy): domain Bacteria; kingdom Pseudomonadati; phylum Pseudomonadota; class Alphaproteobacteria; order Hyphomicrobiales; family Phyllobacteriaceae; genus Mesorhizobium; species Mesorhizobium sp. M1006. Next base: position 137,708 of record NZ_JAMYMZ010000014.1, on the reverse strand, counting down.
CGGGTCGGTGTAGCACTCGGTCGTATAGTCGGGGAATTCGACCCATTCGCCCTTGTATTTGGCCGGCGCCCAATGCGGCGAATAGATCCACAGCATGATCGGCGCCTTGCGCTGATAGGCCGAGTCCAGTTCGGCGAACATCGCCGCGTCGGTGCCGGCATGGATGACGGTGAAGGGCAGTTTCAGCGCCTCGACGCGTTCGTCGTCAAAACCTTCCCATGTCACGGGTCCGCCGAGATAACGCCCCTTCGGCGCGGTTTCGGCCGTCGAGAAGGCCTCGGCGCATTTCGGGTCTTTCAGCGCTTCCCAGTTCGGCAGGCCGGGGCATTTCTCTTTCATATATTCGGGAAACCACCATTCTTCCTTGGCCTTTGGTCCGAGCTTGCCGAGGCGTTCGGTCTGGCCCGTCGCGTCCGAGGCCTTCATCGCCTCGCCGGCCGTCGTGTCCCAGAATTCCAGGCCGACATCGATGTCGCCATTGGTCAGGCCGGTGGTCAGGCTGGAGAGATAGTCGGCGGTCGGATACTCGACGGTATAGCCGAGCTTTTCGAGGATGCCGCCGAGGATCTTGGCGTTCAGATTGACGCTGGTCCAATCGAACAGCGCGATCTTGATCGGGTCGTTGGATTCCGGCGCCGCCGCATAGGCCGAAGATGTCAGTGCGGCTGCGGCAAGTGTTAAGGCTCCCATTGAGAAATTCGAAATCATGCTCCGAAGTGACATGCTTGTTCTCCTGTCAAGCTCTGGTGGAAATTATCGTTAGTTCCCTTCTTGCGTCTTTTTTTGATTGTGTTGGAAAAGCTGGTCGTTGCGCAAGGCCGTAGGCGCCACAATGCTGCCGAAGCGGATGCCGGCGCAAACGGGGTGGTGCCCAAATTGGTGAAGATGTGGCGGGACCGGCCGCGTCATGACTGCCGAAGGATTGCTGCCAAAGCAGTCATCCACGGATCGATCGCCGGTCTTGAGGGGCAAACCATCAAAGTCCCATGATCTCGGCTGTTGGCTCCGCAACTCGCCCAGAGCCACTTTCATGAGATGAAATTATATATACCAACGGTCATGTCGCGCAACGAATAACGCCGGTGCCAATTTCACGGCCCGTCTTTTTACATGGACCCGCAGATCGGTTCGAAAAAAGCCAAGGTTGCCGATCATCCCGTATGCGAGCCGCAAGATAGGGTACCGATACAATGCAGCAGACCTCTTCCTTGAACAGACTGCGCATCGCCGTGCTCTTTGGCGGACGTTCCGCCGAGCATGACGTTTCGGCGCTTTCAGCAACCAATGTCATGCGTGCGCTGCTGCCCGCCAAATACGATGCCGTCCCAATCTTCGTCACGCGCGAAGGACAGTGGCTGCTGAGCAGCTTCCAGGATGGTACGCTCGCAAAGCCTGCGGGCGGTTTGGAAGTTTGCCTGGTTCCGGGCGGGCACGGACGGATGATGGCGATCCCGGCCGACGGCACGCCCTATGACCTGCCGAAGATCGACATCCTGTTTCCCGTACTGCACGGCCCTCATGGCGAAGACGGCTCGGTACAGGGGGTGGCCGAGGTGGCTCGGGTGCCGCTCGCCGGCTGCGGCATCCTGGGTTCGGCAACCGCGCTGGACAAGGACATCGCCAAACGGCTCCTGGAAGCGGCGGGGCTGCCAATCGCGCGCTCAGTGACGATCCATGAAGGTGCGGCGCCCGCCCTCGCCACACTGGAAGGCGAGCTCGGCCTGCCGTTCTTCATCAAACCGGCGCGTCAGGGATCGTCTGTCGGCGTCGGAAAAGTCCATGCCAGCCAGGAATTCGATGGAGCGCTTGCTGAAGCCTTCCGGCACGATTGCAAGCTGTTGGCCGAGGAATTCGTTCGTGGGCGCGAGATCGAGTGTAGCGTGCTGGAGTATCCGGCAGGCGACCTGTTCGTCTCGCGGCCGGGCGAGATCGTGCCGGCTGAAAGCCACGATTTCTATAGCTACGATGCCAAATACATCGACGAGAACGGCGCGGCGCTAACAGTGCCGGCCGAACTGCCGCCGGAGGTCGAGGCAGCCATGCGGGCCGTGGCCGCAAGGGCTTTCAGAGCCGTCGGCTGTGACGGGATGGCCCGCGTCGACTTTTTCCTGACGCCGGACATGCAATTCCTGGTCAATGAAATCAACACCATCCCCGGCTTCACCGATATCAGCATGTATTCCAAGGCAATGGCGGCGAGCGGCGTCAGCTATTCCGAAATCATCGACCGGCTCGTGGAGCATGGATTGGCTCGGGCCGCCCGAGCAGCCTGAACGCAGCGACGGGGCTTTCATATCCCAGCGGATGGTGCGTTGGCGTGCGTCGTTTCTCACGACATGATCAGGCCGCCATCGACATTGATGGTCTGGCCGGTGATGTAGGCCGCATCGTCGCTGGCGAGAAAGCTGACCAGGCCGGAGACGTCCTCGCCGCTGCCGGCGCGGCCCATCGGGATGTTCTTCACCCATTCGGCCATCAGCTCGCCGGGCTTGTACTCGCCCATCAACTTTCCCCATGCGGCGTCGTTATAGGCCCACATATCGGTGTCGATGATCCCGGGGCAGATCGCGTTGACGGTGATCTTCTCCTTCGCCACTTCCTTGGCCAGGCTCTGGGTGATGCCGACGACGCCGAATTTCGACGCCGCATAATGTGGCGTGTAGATAAAGCCCTGCCGCGCCTGGCCGGATGCGGTGTTGATCAGCCGGCCGCCATCGCCATGCTTGCGGATGCGCGCGATCGCCTCCTGGCAGCACAGGAACACGCCCTTGGTGTTGACCGCCATCACCTTGTCCCATTCGGCCTCGGTCATAGCCTCTATCCTGGCGATTGTGATGACACCGGCATTCTGTACGGAGATGTCGACGCGGCCGAACTGTTGCTCGGCCAGGTCATAGAGGGCGATGACTTCGTCCTTCTTCGTCACGTCCATGCGCAGCGATGCGACCCTGGCGCCCATAGCCTTGAGATCGGCGGCGACCTCTTCGACGCGCGCGTCGATGGCGCTGACGACGACCGCGGCACCTTCCGCCGCGAAGCGCCTGGCCATTGCCGCACCAATGCCGCCGCTGGCGCCGGTGATGACCGCCGTTTTTCCTAGGAATCGCTTCTGCATGTTTTCTCCTACCAGCAGACAAAGCCGCCATCGACGATCAGGTCGATGCCGGTGACGAAACTCGCGGCGCGGCTGGCCAGGAACACGGTCGGGCCGACCATCTCTTCCGGCGCCGCCATGCGGCCCATCGGCGTGTCGCGCTCAAAGATCCTGACCTGGTCGGCGACCTCCGGCCGCTTGTTCATCGGCGTCAGCGTGTAGCCGGGGCTGACGACATTGACGCGCAGGCCGCGATCGGCCCATTCCATGGCGAGGCTCTTCGACATGTGGATCACCGCGGCCTTCGACGAATTGTAATGCGCCTGGGTCAGGCCGCGATTGACGATCGAGCCCGACATCGACGCGATGTTGATGATCGAGCCCTTGCGCCGCGTCAGCATGGCGCGGGCCTCGGCCTGGCAGGACAGGAACACGCCGCTGACATTGACGTCATAGAGCTTCTGCCATTCCTCCAGCGACAGCGTCTCTGCCGGCTCAGCTCCGGCGACGCCGGCATTGTTGACGGCGATGGTCAACGCGCCGAGTTCCATCTCCGTACGCTCTATCGCGGCCGCGAGATCGGTCTCTGAAGTTACTGTGCCGTTCAGCACCAGCGCCTTGCGGCCGAGTGCCGTGATCCGGTGCGCGGTCTCCTCCAGCCCGCCTTTCGAGGCGTGGCCGAAGCAGGCTATGTCGGCGCCGGCTTCGGCCAGCCCAATGGCGATTGCTTGCCCGATGCCGCTGCCGGCGCCTGTCACAAGTGCCACGTCACCATGAAGGTCGAATAATTTCATCGTCGGTCCCTCTGCTCCAACCGCCGTCCTCCGGAAATAAAGGGGCGCCAACTCTGTTGCTGGCGCCCCGCGCGGTCTGGTGCCCGGGAGGATACCACCTGCTGCGCTTTGTTTCGATGGGCGTCCTAGCTCGTGGCTAGTTCCATCACGGCGATATTGCTTGCTTCGCTGCGGTCGAGAATGCCGCGTTGCCGGCCGCGGCTCAGCACCAGCACGCGATGCGACAGGCCGAGAACTTCCTCGAGGTCGGAGCTCACCACCACCACCGCCATGCCGGAGCGGGCAAGGTCGGCGATGACATCATAGATCGCGGCGCGTGCACCGACGTCGATGCCGCGCGTCGGCTCGTCCAGGATGAATACCTTGGGCGGGCGCGACACCCATTTGGCGATGATCACTTTCTGCTGGTTGCCGCCGGAGAGCTTGCTGACCGCCTGGTTCGGCCGGCCCTTGACGCCGAGCCGGCGAATGCCGGCCTCGGCGAATTTCTGCACCGCCTTCGGGAACACCCAGCCATTCGGCGCGACATGGTCGAAATTGCCGATCGCCAGGTTCTCGCCGATCGTCTGGTCGAGCACCACGCCTTGCGCCTTGCGGTCTTCCGGTACCAGAACGACGCCGGCCTTGATCGCCGCCGCCGGGCCATGGAGATGCACCGGCTTGCCGGCGACGCGCACCGATCCCGATGAGATCGGATCGGCACCGGCGATCGCCCGCACCAGCTCCGTGCGTCCGGCGCCGATCAGCCCGGCAATGCCGAGGATTTCGCCGGCCCGCACTGAAAAGCTGACATTTTGAAAGCTGCGTTCCGGCGAGGACAGGTTCTCGACCTCGAGCAGCGTGTCGTTGCCCGGCGCCGATACCGTAGGGAACATCCGCTCGACGCTGCGGCCGACCATTTGCTCGACGACAGTGCGCACCGGAATGTCGGCGCGCTCGTGCCGGGCGACGATGCGCCCGTCGCGCATCACCACCACGCGATCGGCGATCTGGGCGATCTCGTCCAGCCGGTGGCTGATATAGATGAAGGACATGCCTTCCGCCTTGAGCTTGCGGATCTGCTGGAACAGGAGCTCCGTTTCCTCGCCGCCAAGGGCTGCCGTCGGTTCGTCGAAGATCAGCAGCTCGGCATTGAGCGTCAGCGCCTTGGCGATCTCGACCTGCTGCTGGGCGGCGATACGCAGCGTGCGCACCTTGCGCTCCGGCGAGACATCGAGGCCGAGGCGCTTCAACTGGGCCGATGCCCGTGCATTCATTGCCGCGCGGTCGATGCGGCCGCCACGCATCGGCAGGCGCCCGACATAGACGTTTTCGGCGACCGACAGATCGGGCAAGAGCTTCAGCTCCTGGTGGATCATGCCGATGCCGGCGTCGATCGCCGCGGCAGGATTGGCGGGGGAATAAGCGTTCCCCCGCCAGGTGATGGTGCCGGCATCGGGTTTCGTCGACCCGGCGATGATGTTCGAGACAGTCGACTTGCCGGCGCCGTTTTCGCCAAGCAGCGCCACGACCTCGCCCGGCTGCACCTCGAAGCTCGCATCGGCCAGGACCTGCACCGGCCCGTAGCTTTTGCAGAGGCCGCTGACGACGAGCCCGTTATGGGGGCTGTGCGTGTGGCGAGGATCGGTGGACATCGTTGCGCTCGTCGATTGCCGGACTGGTCTCAATCAGGGATGCTTGGCGATGAACTGCTCGACATTGTCCTTGGTGGTCAGCGTCGCATCCTGCAGCTGTTCGGCGGGAATGGTCTCGCCGGCCACCAGCTTGATTGCTGCATCGACGGCGAGCCGGCCCATGCCCTGGGTCTGCTGCGTCGCGGTCACGTCGAAGACGCCGTCCTTCAGTGCCTTGAGCGCCGCCACGTCGCCGTCGAAGCCGGCAACCCAGACCTTGTGGCCGGGATTGGCGACCTTGACGGCCTGCGCCGCACCGAGCGCCAGCGCGTCGGCCTGGCCGATGACGATCGACACGTCGGGGTGCGACTGCAACAGATCCTGCGTCAGCTTGAAACCTTCGTCCTGGTGCCAGCCTTCGCTCCACAATTCTCCGACAACCTTGATGTCGGGATAGCCTTTCAGCGCTTCGCCGCAGCCCTTCGAGCGGTCGACTTCGGGCGTCGTGCCCTTCTGGCCGTGGATGATGATCAGCTCGCCCTTGCCGCCGGCCTGCTTGGCGATGTAGTCGCAAACCGCCTTGGCCGATGCCACGCTGTTGGTTGCGATGAAGGTATCGCCGGGCGCGCCGTCGGCGTTGCGGTCGACATTGACGACTGGGATGCCGGCAGCCTTGGCGGTCTTGGTCGGCACGGTGGCGGCGGTGGCGCCGGCTGGAATATAGATCAGCGCATCGATGTTCTGCGTGATCAGGTCCTGCACCTGGCTGACCTGGGTCGCCGAATCGCCCTTGGCGTCGACGGTAACGACCTCGATGCCCTTTTCCTTGCCGTAGGCTTCGACGGACTGCTTGATCTGGTTGAAGAAGTCGGCCTGCAGATTGGCGACGGCGAGGCCGAGCTTTTTGGCCTCCTTGGCCGAGGCCATGTCGGACAGGCCAAGCAGCGGGATGACGGCCGCGGCGGCAAGCAGCAATGAACGTTTGGTCAGCATGTTTATTCCTCCGTTGATGTTCAATCTGTCCTGCCCGCGCATCGCGGCGCCCCTTGGCCGAACAACTCCCAGTTTCGGATCACCGATCCGTTTTCGCCCGAATATCGGGGCGAATCTCATTGAGCCCAATTCTTCATTGTGCTCCATTCTTCATTGTGCTCGGCGCCGCCACGTGTCGGTGGCCACCGCCAGTGCGATCACCACGCCGATAACCACTTGCTGGATGAAGGGCGAGACACCGAGCAGGTTCAGCCCGTTGCGCAGCACGCCGATGATGAGGACGCCGATGGCTGTGCCGCCGATCGAACCGACGCCGCCCGACAGGCTGGCGCCGCCGATCACCACCGCCGCGATGGTGTCGAGTTCGTAGCCAAGGCCGGAGCTCGGCTGGACGGAGTCGAGCCGGGCGGCAAGCACGATGCCTGCGAGACCGGCCAGCACGGCGCAGATCGCATAGACCCAGTTTGTCAGCGACTTGACTGGTATGCCGGACAGCCGGGCGACTTCGGCGCTGCCGCCGATTGCGTACAGGCTACGGCCGGTAGCGCGATAATTCAGGAAGATCGCGAAAATGACGGCAAGCACGATCATCAGCCCGACGGTGACCGAGAGGAAGCCGAAATGGCGGATTATCGACAGGCTGGTGAACCAGTCGGGAAAGCCGACGATCTGCGAGCCGTCGGTGATCATGTTGGCGAGGCCGCGCGCCACCGACATCATCGCCAACGTGGCGATGAAGGGCGGCAGCCTGGTGACCGTCACCAGCAGGCCCGAAACCAGGCCGCAAAGACCGGCGACGACGAGGGCCGCGGCGATGCCAGCGGGCAGGCCGAGATTGAGATAGTCCGGATGGGCGACGAAGCCCATCACCATGGAAGCCAGCGCCAGCACCGAGCCGACGGACAGGTCGATGCCGCCGATCAGGATGACCAGCGTCATGCCGATCGCCATGATGCCGAGCACGGTGACCTGGTCGAGCACGTTTAGGATGTTGCGGATGGTCAGGAAGGTGTCGGTGGTCAGCGAGAGCGCCAGGCACAGCAGCGCCAGCCCGATCAGCGGACCCATGGTTCCGGCAAAGACAGCCGAAAACCTTGCGCCCGCCGTAGCCTGCGCGCCAGAGCCTGCCTTCAACTCGCCTGCCTTTAAATTGCTTGCGTCGTTGCTCACAGCCACTTTGTCTCCTCCACAGCAATCCGGCGCTGCATCACCGGGCCACTTTGTCCACCAGGCCCCTCCCTGTGAACAATTTATCTTTAACATGCAATTTTGTTCAGCTAAACTGTTCGTCGGAAAATTGTCAAGGCCTGCCGCTTCATTCGACGACGGGTTTGCGCTGTCCGCCGGTTTGCCTTACGCAAGGTCTCCGAAATCTTGGGCATTTCGAAGTCGCCGGATTGGAATATCATGAGCAGAGCCGGCGGCTGCGGCAAGGCAAACAGATGACGATCGTAGAGAACGAAAGAGCCCCGCGCTTCCCCGACGCCGAACTCAAGGCCCGCGCCGCCTGGCACTATTATGTCGAGGGTCTTACACAGGAGCGGATTTCCGAAATTCTCGGCGTCGGCCGCATCAAAGTGCATCGCATTCTCTCCGCCGCCCGCGAAGAGGGTGTCGTCCAGTTTCGCATCCGCGACAGCGTCGTCGAATGCGTGATTTTGGAGGAAAGCCTCAAGCAGCGGTTCGGGCTCAGCCAGGCTGTTGTCGTGCCGTCGGCGGCAGACCGAAGCAACGCGCCGCTGATGATCGGCCACGCCGCCGCCGCCTACCTGGCCGACCATGTGAATGCCGGCGATGTCATCGCACTGGGCTGGGGGCGGACACTGAAATTTGCCATCAATGAATTGCCGCGGCGGCCCATCGCCAGGACGACGGTGGTTTCGATGCTTGGCGGCCTCACCCATGCCCAGCCGCTTAACCCGACAGAAAGCGCCTGGGATTTCGCCGAAAAGATCGGTGCGGAGTGCTTCCTGCTGCCGGTGCCGGTCTATGCCGACAGGCCGGAGCAGCGCGACGCTTTCATGAGCCAGCGCAGCGTTCAGGACGTCGTCTTCCGTGCACGCCGGGCAAACATCGCCGTGCTCAGCGTCGGCTCGTTTTCCAACGACAGCCCGATCGCCAATTACGGCTTCATCAAGCCAAGCGAACTCGAGGAATTGCAGGCGGCCGGTGCCGTCGGCGATATTCTGTGTCATTTCATCGACGCCGAGGGCCGCCCGGTCGACCACGAGGTCAACCGCCGCGTCTGCGCCTATCCGCTGCAGGATCTGTCGGATATCCCGAGCATCATCCTGGTGTCGGGAGGCAGCGAGAAGGTAGCGGTAATGCGGGCTGCGCTCGCCAACACCAAGGTATCGGTTCTGATCACCGACGAAGACGCGGCCAAGGGCCTGCTCAACCGCTAGATTTCGCCGAGAGCGCTGAGGCGGGTGTGGATGTCGCGCGTCGCCTGATAAAGGTCGCGGTAGATTTCCTTGCGGCTGCGATAGGCGGCGACAAGCCCGTCGACCGGATCGACATGCCTGGTGGGAGCGGCAGCCATTGCCTGCGCGGCGGCTTCCGGCGAGGCAAACCAGCCGACAGCCGCTGCCGCCAGCATGGCAGCGCCGAGTGCGGCGGCTTCGTTGACCGGCGAAACCGAGAGCGGCCGCTCGAGCACGCTTGCCATGATCTGCATGAGCAGCGCGCAATTGGTGCCGCCGCCGGCGGCAATCATCGCCGCCGGTCCGCCGGCCTGGGCTTCCATGGCCTCGGTGGCGACGGCCTGCTCGAAGGCGATGCCTTCCAGGACAGCGCGGAAGAGATGCTCCGGCCGGTGATCGAGCGACAGGCCGACAATGGCGCCGCGCGCGGCACCGTCCCAATACGGGCTCATGACGCCGGCCCAATAGGGCATGATGAGCAGGCCCTCGCTGCCCGCGGCAACATCCAGCGCCACTTTCTCCAGCGCTGCCGCCGAGGGCGAACCGGTGGTTCGCACGATCCAGTCGACCAGCTGCATGCCCGAGCGCAGCACGGTCTCCAGCATGAAACCGGAGCCGGTCGGCGAAACCAGCGTGCGAAACGCGTCCGAGGTTTTCACCTTGCCGGAATAGCAGCCGCTGACCACGCCGGAGCCGAGCGAGAGATAGCTCTTGCCCTCGCCGTAGACGCCCATGCCGAGGCCCATCGCCTGGCCGTCCCCAGCGCCGGCAACGACCGGCGTGCCGGCCCTCAGGCCGGTCAGCTGCGCTATGCTTGCGGAAAGACTGCCGCAGACCACGCCTGGCGCGACCAGCTCGGGCAATTGCTCCATCTGCAGTCCGGCGGCCGCAACGAGGCGGGGATGCCAGGTACCTTTCTCGACGTCGAGCAGCCCGAGCGGATCCGCACTTGCGGTGCTGGTGACCAATCGCCCGGTCAGCCGCTGGACGAAGAAACCGTGCACGTCGACCAGTGCCGCTGCCTGGCGAAGCACTTGCGGCTGGTGCTCGGCAAGCCAGGCAATGGCGTAGAGCGCCGGCGTCGGGTCCGGCGGCTTGCCGCTCCAGTCGCGGATCGCCTCGCGGCCGAGTTCGGCCGAAAGCCTGATAACTTGCGGCCGGGCGCGTTCGTCCAGCCACAGGATTGCCGGCATGAGTGCTTTGCCGGCGCTGTCCACCAGCGTGAAGGTCTCTCGCTGGTGAGCGATGCAAACCGCCGCCACCCGCGCAGCGCCGACCGCCTCGGTGACCTGCTTCAATGCGCCAAGCAGCGCCGTCCACCACTGTTCGGCCTCCTGCTCGAAATGGCCGGGCTTCGGATTTGAAAGCGGGTACGGCTCGCGCGCCTGGAACAGCTCCTCGCCGGCGCGGGTGAAGGCAATCGCCTTCACGGCCGTGGTCGAGGCGTCGATCCCGATTACGACATCGTCCATCAGGCGGAGATCCGGCGGGGTCAGGCTGCGTTTGTAACGAACCGTCCGTCCGACTGGTCGAGACGGCGGCGGATCTGGGTTATCACCATCGAATCGTCGGGTACACAATTTTCATAGGTCAGGAAGTCGCCGGTCTTGAGCGGCTTGACCACCTTGGCGCGTTCGGCAAGGCCGAGCGGCAGGGCGCCGCGGGCGCGCGCATCCCCCCAGGTCATGGCGAAGCCGCGATAGTCGTTCTCGCCGATCATGCCGAGAGATTGGCCCACACCAAGATCGCTCTTGGCAACCGCCACCGCCTCGGCGACCGGATGGTCGAGCGGCTCCATGTCGGCCCGCTTGTAGACCACGGCGCGCGCCGCCGACAGCGGCACTTCCAGGCTGGTCAGATGATAGGGCCGGAAGATCGTGAAATAGGGGCCCTTGCCGACCTTGAGGTCGATCATGCGCTCCAGCACACGCGGGTGCCGGGTCTCGATGATGCAGAACACGCCGGGCGCCACACCCTTGCCGATCGAGTAATCGACAACGCCCTTGCGGTGCAGCACGCCGCCATCCTCGCGTGGGCAAAGCACGCTTGCGAGCTCCTCCAGTGTCGCGGTCGGGCCGTGCATTCCTGGCACATCGGGCACCAGCCCGGTCGCATTGGCGATCGCCACCATCTCGATCGCCGTCTTCGAGCCGTCGACGAATTCGACCAGCATGCGCGCATTCATGTTGCGCTCGGCCGCCTCCTTCTCGTAGTCGGCCGGCATGGCGTCGATCTTCAGCGGATTGTTCTTGCCCTTGCCGGCGGCGATGATGTTGAAGCCGAGGCTCTTGGCAAAGCCGATGATCTCCAGTGTGCAGGCCGGCTCGTCGCCGGCCGCACCGGTATATACGACGCCGGCCTTACGCGCTTCGTCCTTGAGGAAGCGGCCGATGGTGATATCGGCCTCGACATTGAGCATGACGATGTGCTTGCCGTTCTTCATCACTTCCAGCGCGAACAGCGTGCCGATATTGGGATTGCCCGTCGCGTCGATGATGACGTCGATCCGGTCGGCCGCCGCCAGCGCATGCAAATCTTCGGTCACCGCGATCTTGCCGGCCTCGATGGCGCGGTCGATCGCGGCCGCATTGCCGGCCTGGACGATGTCGGAACGGTTATGGCCAGCGAGCAGCGCCGCGTCGATCGCTGCCTGCGGCCTGACTTCGGAAATGGCGCCGATCCGCATGCCCGGCATCAGCGCGACCTGGACGACGATGTCGGTGCCCATCTGTCCGGCGCCGGCAAGCCCGATGGTGATCGGCCCCTGCTGTTCAGCGCGCTGCAGAAGTTCCGCTGCAAATTGCGGATGGGACATGTCGCTTCCTCCAGTTCCTGACGCGCCGCAGCGTCCAAATCAACGTTTTGAACATTTCTATTTGCAAATGAAAAATATTTCAACCGGCAATTGGGCATTGTCGCTCTGCAATCGGCCGAAGACGATTGGATGAGCGGTCAATCCGCACGGCAGTCAGAAGGACGCGGCATATTCAGCTTGATTGGGTGCAGCCTTGTTGCAGCTCAGCTGCCGATTTCGAAGAAGGGCGCACCAAGCAGGCCGGGAACGACATCGATGCCGAGGCCCGGCCCATCCGGAATGCCCATACGGCTTCCCGAAACCGGCGGCATGTTGGATGCGGTGCGCACCGTCACCCATTCGTGAAAGGCGATGGCGTGCAGCCGGCGCTCCTCCGGCGTCGACAGCGACAGATGCGCCATGGCCGATGTGTCGATCTCGGCGCCGCCAGTGTCCTCGACCGTGATCATGAAGCCGAGGTCGACGGCAAGGTCGCGGATCTGGCGCGTTTTGGTGACGCCGCCGAGGCGTGATATCTTCAGCGTCAGCCCGTCGGCCGCGCCCTTGCGATGGATATCGAGCATATCATCAAGCGAGGCGACGGATTCATCGAGCACCATCGGCTTGTCGAGCGAGTGGCGCACCGACAGGCATTCGTCGATCGTCGTGCAGGGCTGCTCGAACGTGTAGTCGATGGTGCGCGTCGCATCCACGAACTGGCGCGCCTGGTAAGGGGTCCAGCCGGCATTGGCGTCGCAGAAGATGACGGTGCCCTTCGGCACCGCGGCGGCAACGGCTGTGACGCGTTCGATGTCGTCATGGACGTTGCCGCCGACCTTGACCTGCAGCCGATGAAAGCCGTCCTTGACGATGCGCTTGGCGAGTGCGGCCATCGCGTCGACCGTGCCGTGGGTGACGACTTTGTAGAGTTCGGCCGTCACGCTCTCGCGTCCGCCGAGCAGGGTGACCAGCGGCACGTCGGCGGCGCGCGCCGCAAGATCCGAGCACGCCATGTCGAGCGCCGACTTGACGTAGGGATGGCCCTTGAACACCGTGTCCATCAGCCTGTTGATACTGGCAAGCCCGCGTGGGTCATGGCCAATGAGATGCGGCGCGATCTCGACGACACCGGCGCGAGTACCCGCAGCGAAGGCAGGCGAATAGAAATTGCCAAGCGGCGCCATCTCGCCCCAGCCGGTGAGCCCGCTATCGGCGGTGACGGCGACGATCACCGCGTCGAACGCATCGGCGACGCGCCCCTTCGACATCCGGTAAGGCCCGTCCACAAAAGGCTGCACGACACGGTAGGCCTTGATGGTTTTGATCTGCACGTGTTCTGTCCGTTGTCTGTGTTCCGTGATGTCCGTCAAATTTGTCGGGCTCAGTCGCCTCCAGGTCGGCCGGCACGATCGGCGCCGGCGCCCTTTGAGCCGCGCTGTTCCAGCCCGCGCGCATAGGCGAGCAGTTCTTCGAAATCCAGGTCGATATGGTCCTTGGCGTGGCGCTGGGCGGCGGGCATGTCGGTGCCCTTGAGCAGCCGCACATAGGTCCCGTGGACGTCTTCGGCAGGCACCGGCTCGTTGCGCGCCCGCTGGTGCAGGGCGAAATACATCTGCAGCCGGCTAGTCAGCCGCTGCCAGGTTTCCAGGAGCACCGAATTGTCGGCCCATTCATGGATCAGGCCATGCAGTTGCAGCGCTGTTTCGATCTGCCGCGTGGTGTCCAGGTCGCGCGTCGCCTGCTTCACCGCCGCATGGCGCCGGTCGAGTTCGTCGAAGAAGCGCTGGTCGCGAAGCGGCCAGGTCCGCGCGATGGCGAATTCGTCGAGCACCTTGTTGAGCGAATAGGCATCGTCGATGTCCTTGGCGGTGACGTTGATGACGAAGGTTCCGGCGTAGGGGATGCTGGTCAGGATGCCTTCCTGCACCAGCTCGCGCATCGCCTCGCGCAGCGGCGCGCGGCTCACCCGCATCTGCTCGGAAATCCTGAGTTCGTTGAGCTTCTGTCCCGGTTCCAGCTGGCCGGTCAGGATCGCCTGCCGGAGCAGCCCCACGATCTCGGCCCTGCGTGTCGTATCGCCGATCGGACTGAAATCCAGCTTTGCCATTCGGCTGCTCAAGGGAACCGAAAGCAAGACAAGCAGGTTGTCGACAATCTAACAAGAGGCGGGTTGTGGATTTCTTGACTTCCGCTTGGCCGGCTGGCTTGCGGCGCCGGCAAGGCCGTCAGGCCGCACGGCCGCAAAAACCGACCCGTCTTTCATCGCTGAACATCACACCGGCTTCTCGAAGCCGGCGTATGTAGCGCTTTCCCCAAGGAATTGCGTAGAACGAAACATAGCAAAACGGCGCCCTTGGCGTGGGAGCCGAGGGCGCCGCGGAACCGGACCTGATGGGGGTTATCAGGTGGCCGGTTTCTCGGGCAGCGGCGAGACCGGCATTCCCGGGCCGATCTTCTGCAGATTGCCGGTAATCACCCGGTCGCCTTCGGCCACACCGCTCAAGATGGCGACCTGATCGCCATTGGTCGGTCCGAGCGAAACGATACGCTGGTCGACCGTGTTGTCCTTGCCGACGACATAGAGGTATTTGCCGAGCTGGCCTGAGCCGAGTGCCGTCTGCGGTACCATCAGCGCATCGGGCTGCTCTTTGACGTGCAGCCGGACGCGGACATATTGGCCGGGCAGCAGCGTGAACTTGCCGTTGCCGATCGTCGCCCGTGCCGTGATCGTGCCGGTCGAGCGATCGATCGTGTTGTCTATGAAGGTAAGATCGCCCTTCTGGCGCGGTTCCGTTTCACCGGGAAGCAGGACGTCGACACTGATCGGTCCCGCGGCCCGGGCTTCCTCGATCTGTGTCAGGTCCGTTTCGCTCGGATTGAAGGTGACGTAGATCGGATCGAGCTGCACCAGCGAATTGAGCACGGTGCCGGCAACGCTGACCAGCGTTCCAACGGAAGCCTGGCTGCGTCCGATGCGTCCCGCGAACGGGGCACGGATTTCGGTATAGCTCAAATTGAGCTCGGCGGTCCGCAAGGCGGCCTGGTTCACGGCGAGCGAGGCCTGAGCCTCACGCAAGGTGCTGGTGCGCTGGTCGAACACGTCCTTGGCGAGATAGCCGCTCTTGGCGAGTTCGCTGCCGCGCCCGAGATTGGAGCGCGCATAGTCGAGCGTCGCCGTGTCGCGCTGGATAAGCGCCTTCGCCTGCTCGAGGGCAGCCTGAAAATCCTCCGGCGCGATCTTGTAGAGAAGGTCGCCCTTCGCCACGTCGCTGCCGTCGGTGGCGACCTGCTCCTGCAGATAACCCGGCACGCGCGCCTGCAGCGTGATGCTGCGGATCGGCTCCACCCGGGCGGCGTAGTCGAGATAGATCGGGATCGTCTTCTTGACGACGCTCACCACCGGCACCGGCATGACAAAGGCTTCCGGCTTGGGTGTCGCCGCCCCGGCTGTGCCCGCGTTGAGGCTGAGGCTGCCCATGTCGAGCAGGTGAACGCTCGCCACCGAAATCGCCCCAAGGGCGACGGCCGTTCCCAGCGCGATTTTCCATTTACGCATGATCAATTCTCCAGTCCTATTCGGCGGCTTCGGCCAATGGCTCGAAGGCGGGTTCGGCAGTTGGTTGTTCGGTCGCTTCGGAAACCGGTTCGCTCTCGCTGCGGCGCTCGCGCAGCTGCTCGATCACCGCATAGAAGACCGGCACGAACACCAGCGACAGGATCGTCGCCGCGACCATGCCGCCAAAGACGGTGGTGCCGATCGACTGCCGGCTTGCGGCACCTGCACCTGTAGCGAACATCAGCGGCAGCACGCCGAGGATGAAGGCGAAGGCGGTCATCAGGATCGGTCGCAGCCGAAGCCGCGCCGCTTCCATCGCGGCGTCGACGATGCTGAGGCCTTCTTCGCGCCGGCGCCGGGCAAACTCGACGATCAGAATCGCGTTCTTGGCCGCCAGTCCGATCAGCATGACGAAGCCGATCTGCGAATAGACATCGATCTGCATGCCACGCAGCCACAGCACGACGAACGCACCGAAAAGTGCGAGCGGCACCGCCAGCAGCACCATGAACGGCATCGCCCAGCTCTCATATTGCGCGGCGAGGATCAGGAAGACGAAGACGATCGCGAGACCAAAGACCACGGATGCGATCGATCCCGCCTTGAGCTCCTGATAGGTGATGCCGGTCCATTCGTAACCGAAATCTCTCGGCAACGCCGTGGCAGCGGCACGTTCCATCGCCGCCACCGCCTGGCCGGACGAAAAGCCGGGCGCGGCGCCGCCATTGATCAGGGCCGACGCATTGTTGTTGTAATGCGGCACGGTCTCGGGGCCGACGATCGGCACAAGCTTGCCCAGCGTGCTCAGCGGCACCATCCCACCCGAGGCATTGCGGACATAGAGCCGCGATATGTCGGCCGGACCGGCACGAGAATCCTTGTCGGCCTGGATCGTCACCCGGAAGGTGCGGCCGAACAGGTTGAAATCGTTCACATAGAGCGAGCCGAGATAGATCTGCAGCGTATTGAACACGTCCGGCAGGTTGAGCCCGAGCAGCTTCGCCTTGGCGCGATCGAGATCGTAGTTGAACTGCGGCGTCGAGGTCGAGAACGACGAGAACAATTGCTGCGGGTTGAGCTCGGGCTGCTTGCGCGCCTCGGCAATCACGGCTTGCGTCGCATCGTTGAGCGCCACGCTGCCGCGGCCGGTCAGGTCCTCGACCTGGAACTCGAAGCCACCGGTGGTGCCGATGCCCGGGATCGACGGCGGGTCGAAACTCAGCGCAAAAGCCTCCGGAATTTGCAGCAGCTTGTTGCGCACGTCGGCGACGAGCTTAGAGGCGCTCTGGTCGGGGCCGCGTTCGTCCCATGGCTTCAGGATCGCGAATTCGACCGCCGAGTTCGACTGCGCGGCGCTGGTCAGGAAGTTCAAGCCGCTGATCGAGCCGACGATGTCGACGCCGGGCGTGTTCTGCAGGATGTCGCGTGCCTTTTGCGCCACCGCGTCGGTGCGTTCCAGCGAGGCCCCGTCGGGGAGCTGGATGACGACGAAGAAATAGCCCTGGTCCTCGACCGGAAGGAAGGTCGAGGGCAGGCGCTGCCAGACGAAATAGGTCGCGACAAGTCCGGCTGCGAATACGCCGAGCATGATCCAGCGCAGGCGGATGAGAATGCGTACGCCATTCGCATAGGCATGCGCCAGCCGTTCGAAGCCCATGTTGAACCAGCGGAACAGCACGAACTGTGTTTCCGGCCGGTGGCGCAGGAAGGCAGCGCTGAGCGACGGGGTAAGCGTCAGCGAGACGAAGGCCGAGATGCCGAAGGAGATCGCCACAGTCAGGGCGAACTGGTTGTAGAGCCGGCCGGACACGCCGGGAATGAAGGCAACCGGCACGAACACAGCCATCAGCACGGCGGTCGTGGCGATGATCGGGCCGGTAACCTCTGCCATCGCGGTACGCGTGGCAGCCAGCGGTTTGAGGCCGGCCTCAAGTTGGCGTTCGACATTCTCGACGACGACGATGGCGTCGTCGACGACGAGGCCGATCGCCAGCACCATGCCGAGCAGGCTGAGCATGTTCAGTGAGAAGCCAAGCATATGCATGACGGCCAGCGTCGCCACCAGCGACACCGGAATTGCGATCGTCGGGATGATCGTGGTGCGCCAGCTTTGCAGGAAGATGAACACCACGGCGACGACCAGGACCAGCGCTTCGCCGAGCGTGATCAGCACGTCGTGCATTGAGGCCGAAACGAAACGTGTCGTATCGTAATGCATGGCGTAGCTGACGCCCTTCGGGAAACGGGCCGACAGCTCCTGCATCTTGTCCTTGACACGCTGCTGCAGATCGAGCGCGTTGGAGCCCGGCATCTGGTAGACCGCGAGCACCACCGTCGGGTCCTTGCCGAAGAAGGCCGACGACGAATATTGCAGCGCACCGAGCTCGATGCGCGCAACGTCGCGCAGCCTGACCAGCGAGCCGTTGGCGGTATTGGCCCGCACGACGATGTCGCCGAACTCCTTGGGATCGCTCAGCCTGCCGACGGCGTTGACCTGCATCTCGAAGGCGGTGCCGGCGGGAGCCGGTGATTGCCCGATCTTGCCGGCCGCCACCTGGACGTTCTGCTCGGCGACGGCGTTCTGCACGTCGACGGCAGTAATGCCGAGATTGGCGAGCTTGTCGGGGTCGAGCCAGATGCGCATCGAATAGCGCCGCTCGCCGAAGATCTGCACGTCGCCGACGCCGGGCAGGCGCTTCAGCGGATCGACCACCTGCAGATAGGCGAGATTGCTCAGCGCGACCGGGTTGACGGAACCGTCCGGCGAGGTGAGGTCGACGATCAGGACGAAGTTCGGGTTCTGCTTCTTGATCGTCACGCCGCCCTGGTTGACGATGGCCGGCAACGAGGAAGCCGCCTGCGAAACGCGGTTCTGGACGTCGACGGCCGCCGTGCTCAGATCGTAGCCGACGTCGAAGGTGATGGTGATCGTCGAGGAGCCGTCATTGGAGCTCGACGACGACATATAGGTCATCCCCTGGACGCCGTTGATCTGCTGTTCGAGCGGCGTCGTCACCGTGTCGGCGACGACCTGCGCGCTGGCGCCCGGGTAATGGGCGCTGACCACGACCTGGGGCGGCGTGATGTCGGGAAACTGCGAGACGGGCAGGAGGAAATAACAGATCGCTCCGGCGAGCACCATGATGATGGCGATCGCCGACGCAAAGATCGGACGATGAATGAAGAAGTTTACCATGAGATGCAAGCCTCGCCCGATGCTCTGGCCCGGCCAAACGCCCTGGCTACCCTGGACAGCCGCCGGCTGCGTGTTGAGCCGGAATCTTCGAGAAAGCCGAAATCTTCAAGGCGGCGCGGCGCATTGCGGCGCTCGGCCTGCTCATCCGCCAGCGCACGCAGCATCGCCTCGAAAGACCGCGGGTCGACGCGGTCGGCCTTCATCAGCATGCGGATCATCGGATCCCTCACGACTTCATCGATCGTCAGATCATTGCGCTGCGACATCGAAGCGGCTCCTGGTTTTTGGTGATCCGCGGCAAGCCGCGGATCGGGTGTTTTCTTGCTCGCCGGCCGAGGCCGTAAGGTGCGGTTCGTCCCCTTGCCGATCGGGGCGCGGCTGGTGGCCGGCACTTGCGAGTTTGACATGATGCAATGCGGGTGTTACAGGTAAGTAACATCTCTAACGTTACAGACCGGTAACACCCTAGTCAAGAGGTGCACCGAGGGAATTTCGGGAAACGCAATCACGGAGGTTTTGATGACAGACGGTGTTGTGGAGCGTGTTCGCCCCCGGGACAGGATCCTGGAGACGGCACGGGACATGTTTCACAAGCATGGCATTCGCGGCGTCGGCATCGACGCCATCACCGAGGCCGCCGGCACCAACAAGATGACGCTCTACCGGCATTTCGAGTCCAAGGACGACCTGATCATCGAATGTCTGCGGGCGACCGCCTGCAGCGCCAACGCGATGTGGGAAAAGTTCGAGGCCGAGAATCCGGGCGACAAACTGGCGCAGTTGCATGCCTGGGTCCGGATGGCGGCCGATTGCCTGATGTCGGACCGTCGCGGTTGCGACATGGCCAACGCCGCCATCGAGCTGAGCGAGGCCGATCATCCGGCAAGGCAAGTGATCAAGGAACTCAAGGAAGCGCAGCGCGAGCGGCTGGTCTCGCTGTGTCGCGATGCCGGCATCGGACAGGCCGAGCTTCTTGCGGACACGCTGTCGCTGTTGCTCGAGGGCGCCCGCGTCAGCCTGCAAAGCGTCGGCGCCGAGGGCCCGAGCGCGCAGTTCGTCCGCATGGCGGAAGGCCTGATCACGTCTTTCAGGGCAAGATAATCTCGTAAGCGGCGAAACGACCCGTGGCGTTTCGATTGCGGGCCGCGCCGCCGGGTGATGTCTGTCCCATCGCGATGTGCCATCTCGCGTCTCCTGTGCCGATCCTCCGCACCATGGCCGGCGCGGCGTTGATTGCTGGTCGTAAGGCAGGATAGGGCCGCCGGCGAACCGGTGAGAGTGACAAGTGTGACAGGATTCCGCCCGATAAGCCGCGGCGGTCGCAGCGAAGCTCATCGATCCGCGGATCAGCAAACGTGTCCGGTGCTGTCCCGACCGCAAGCATTGGCCGCTATCCCGGAGCTGGAACAAAAAAAGCCCGCTGCCGGGAGGAGGTGGCAGCGGGCTCGATTTCGAATACGGCACGGGAGGAGGTGTACCGCACTCAGCGTCGGCATCGCATCTGGGAGGAGTAGATGGCCGACACCTGCGAAATTATCGATTGCCCAATGATTCGGCAACCACAAAAGTTGCATAGGTGATGTGCAGATTTGCGGTATCAACCGAATTTTAACCATCGAGGCCCGAGCGACCATCGCCTCGCGCGACATCACTGCACCGGGACATTTTCCTTGAAGATCAGGCGCGGCTCGATAAATTTTCGCGTCAGATAGGGCGCCGACGAGGCGATCGAGCCGAGCAGGCGAATGACCGACTGTTCGGCAATCAGCCGCGCATTCTGGTCGATGACGACGTCGAGCAGATCGTCGACGAGATAGCCGCGCGTCTCGCGCGTCAGATCATGGCAGATGAACACCGGCTTCGTCTGCGGCCTGACTTCGAGCAATGCTTTTGCCACGCCCGAGCGCCCGGCGCCGATACAGTAGATGCCGAGCAGCTCCGGCTCGCTGTGCAGCGCCTTCATGGTCGCGGTATAACTGGCCTCCGGCTCATCGTTGATCTCAACGGCGCTTGTGACCGTCAGATTGGGGAACTCCTCGCCGAGCACGGAGCGAAAGCCCATCTCGCGTTCCTCATGGCCGCGGTAGGAGCGTGAGCCGACGACCATCGCCAGATGGCCCTGGCGGCCGCCGAGGAACCGTCCCATCAGCAGCGCCGCGGTGCGGCCAGCCACCCGGTTGTCGATGCCGACATAGGCCGAGCGGGGCGCACCCGGAACATCGGACACCAGCGTGACCAGGCGGATGCCGGCCTCGACGATCTCGCGCAAGATGTTGCGCGTTCTCGGATGATCGATGGCGATGACGCCGACGCCGTTCGCCTTGAGCGAGAGGTTTTCGACGGCCGCCTGCAAGGCGCTCGGCGAGATGCCGGCGAGCTTGTGGATGCGGCAGGAGGCGACCAGCGGCAGGCGCGCCGCATAATCCTCGATGTGCCTGGCCAGATCGGCCATGAAGGCATTGCTGCCGATCGGCAGGAAGAATTCGAGATGCGCCGGCCGCGAGGGCAACGCGACCTGGTCGACAACCGGCAGATAGCCGAGCTGCTTGGCCGCCTCCATGACGCGCTGCCGGTTGGCGGCACTGGCCCCCGGCCGGTTGTTGAGCACGCGGTCGACCGTCGCCGTCGACAGGCCGCAGCTCCTGGCAATATCCGAAACGGTGGCTTTCATGTCGCAACCATGTGGCGATGCGATCCAGTGCCTCGACGATCAGCCCGACCCCCGGCTGCTCAGCCGGGCCGTTGCGTGCCCTCGACCAGCGCGTCATGGATCTCCTTGTCCGACATGCCGGTGATGACGCGTTCGACTTCGGCGACGCTGGTCTTCTTCGGGTCAATATCGTCGGCGACCACCTTACCGCGGCGCATGACGACGATGCGGTCGACCACCTGGAAGACATGATGGATGTTGTGGGCGATGAAGATGCAGGAATGGCCGGAATCGCGGGCGCTGCGCACGAAGCTCAGCACGCCTTGCGTTTCGGCGACGCCGAGATTGTTGGTCGGCTCGTCGAGGATGATGAGGTCGCTGTCGAAATGCATGGCGCGCGCAATCGCCACCGCCTGCCGCTCGCCACCGGAGAGCGAGCCGATCGGCGTCGTCGGCGGGATGTTCTTCGAGATGCCGACCTGCTTGAGCAGGTCGCGGGCAACCACGTTCATTGCCTCCTGGTCCATCCGATTGAGGAAGCGCGGCGGCTTGATCGGCTCGCGCCCGAGAAACAGGTTGCGGGCGATCGACAGCTGCGTCACCAGCGCCGAGTCCTGGTAGATCGTCTCGATGCCATGCGCGATGGCGTCGCTGGTAGTGCGCAAATTCACCTTCTTGCCGCGGATGAAGATATCGCCGCTGGTCAGCGGGACCGCGCCCGACAGCACTTTGATCAGCGTCGACTTGCCGGCGCCGTTGTCGCCGAGCAGGCCGACGATCTCCCTTTCGTTGACATGGAAAGTGGCATCAACCAGCGCCTGCACGCGGCCATAGGACTTGCGGATATTTTCCATGCGGACAAGCGGTTCGGCCATGGTTCAAGTCCCTGCCTGATGCCGGCGTTCCAGCCATGAATGGAGCGCCATCATGCCGAGGATGATGGCGCCGATGAAAATATTATAGGCAAGGCCAGGCACACCGATCAGCACGATGCCGTTGCGCATCACGCGCAGGATCAGGATACCGAGCACCGTGCCGATGATTGTGCCGCGCCCGCCTGTCAGCGCCGTGCCGCCGATCACCACCATGGCGATGACTTCGAGCTCGTAGCCGGTGCCGCTGTTGGGGTTGGCCGCCGAGGTGCGCAGCGAGGAGATGACCCCGGCAAGCGAGGCCAGGATCGACGACAGGATGAACAGGCCGATCTTGACACCGCTGACATTGACGCCGCGCGCCCTTGCAGCACTCGGGTTGCCGCCGGCTGCCTGGATCCAGTTGCCTGTCCGGCTCTGCGTCAGCACGTAACCGAGCGCGATTGCGGCGGCGATGAACCAGAACAGCGACATGTAGATACGGAACGGCCCGATGAAGAAATCGCCGACCAGCGCTTCCGCCAGCCAGCTGCCCTCGGCGCTCCAGGTCCGCTGCGGAAACCCGTTGGTGACGAACAAAGCGGTGCCGCGCACCACCAGCAGCATGCCCAGCGTCACCAGGAAGGACGGGATCTTGAGCTGCGTCACGAACCAGCCATTGACCAGTCCAATGAACGCAGCGACCACCAGCGCAATGACGAAGGCGGCTTCCAGCGAGGCGACGCCGCTGTTGAACAACGTCCACATCAGGACCGGCGAGAAGCCGAACACCGAGCCGACCGAGAGATCGAATTCGCCTGATGTCATCAACAGCGTCATCGCCAGCGCGATCAGCCCGAGCTCGACCGTAAAGGCCAGCGTGTTCGAGATGTTTTGCGGCGACAGGAAGTCGTGGTTGATGCCCCAGAACACGGCGATCTCGACGACGAGCAGCACAAACGGCCCGAACTCGGGCCGCGCGATCGAGCGTTGGATAAGAGAACGATTTTCCACCTTGGACCCGCGATAGGATTGGATTTGGCCGCGACCGCAACCGGCTTCGGCGGAATGATGAGACAGTCACGGCCGCCGAAGCGGCCGTGACCAACTCGATCGCGGATTTATTTGCCGGACAGGATCTTGTCGTAGACTGCCGCGGTGTCCTTCTCGTAGAGCGCGCCGGTGATCACGTCGAAGCCGGGCGGAATACCGCTCGCCGCCATGTTGGCGAGCGAGAGCGCGACGTAGCTGGTCGCCTGCGGATCCTGCCACTGCGCGGCATTGACGTAGCCGTTCAGCACTTCCTGGGTGGTGTCGAGCGAGTTGCCCCAGCCGACGACCGGGATTTCGCCCGGCTTGACGCCGACCTGGTCGAACACCCGCTTGATCGAACCGGTGACAAGGTCGCCGAGGCCGATAACCGCCTTGACCTTGGCCCTGTTGGCGGTGAGGTAATCGACCATGCGGTTGATCACTTCGGCCTGGTCGAGCGTCGCTTCGGTGATTTCGTAGGTGATGCCGAGCGGCTCGAACACGCTCTTGATGCCTTCCTCTTCCTGGACGCCATAGGTGGCACCGGGAATTTCGACCGGCATCCAGACGAAGTCGCCCTTCTTCACAAGGCCCTTGTCGACCAGATACTGCGCCCAATGTTTGCCGAAGGTGACGTTGTCGCCGCCGACATAGGCGTTGAAGTCCGCCTTAGGGTCGGGCGTGTTGAAGTTGATGATCGGGATGTTCGCCGCCCGCGCTTCCTTGGCGATCTCGACAAGGCTGCCCGGATCAGGGCTGGTCGTGGTGATGCCGTCGGCCTTGGCGGAAATCGCGGCGCGAACAGCCTCCTGCTGCGACGCCACGTCGCCATTGTGGAACGACGTGTTGACGGTGTTGCCGGTGTCCGCCGCCCATTGCTTGGCGCCGGCAAGGAAGTATGTCCAGACCGGATCGGCCGGGCCGCCATGCGAAATCCAGTAGAACGTCTTGGCCTGTGCCGCGGCCGGAATGGCCAGCGCCACCATCAAGCCAAGTACAAGCAGTCTTAGCCTCGTCAGCATTTGATTTCCTCCCATTTGAACCGAACTCCTCCTCCGACGACGATCGCGGCCAAAAACCGTGCGCGGCCAAAGCCGTGATCGCATTTGCCAGCGTCGACCTGGGCGCATTAGAGCATTCCCTTTTTCGATCGATGGCAAGCCTCGATTGCCAATGGACGTTGGCGCAAGGCACCACGCCATCAGCAATCCCATCAGATTGCATCAGTTTGGCTGATATTTTCCAGGCGGCCGACGATCGGCCTTGCGACCGTCATGCAATGCTGCGCGGCGGCGCGCCGAGCACGTATTGCTCTAGGTCGATAAGCGTCCCGGTCATCAGCCCGGAGGCGTCGCTGAGCAGGAACAGCGTTAGCTGGGCGACTTCGTCCATGGTCAGCAATCGACCAAGCGGCAGGCCGGCGGCGGCAATCTTTGCCCAGTTTTCGCCCTTGCCCAGCGTGCGCGCCTGCATCTCTTGTTCGGCCGGCGTCGCTACCCAGCCCATGTTGATGCCGTTGACGCGGATGCGATCGGAAAGATGCGCGTTGGCAATGTTTCTGGTCAGCGTCGAAAGCGCGCCCTTGGTTGCGGAATAGATGGCAAGGTCCGGCGCACCGCAATGCGCATTCACCGACAGTATGTTGACGATGGCCCCCGCCGCCCGCCGTGTCTTCATGTCGGCTACGGCCGCCTGCATGAGGAAGAACGGCGCGCGCGCATTAACGGAAAATAACCTGTCCCAGTCGTTGATTGTGCCAGTTTCCAGCGAGGCCCGGTCGGTGAGGGCCGCGGCGTTCACCAGACAATCGATGCGGCCGAGTCTTTTGATCGCTTCCGCCATGACAGCTGCAGGCGCGGCCGGATCTCCAAGATCGGCCTGGATGAAGACGACGGGCCGGCTTGGTCGTGAAAGCTCTTCGGCGATGCGTCTGCCACGCTCGGCATTGCGGCCGACAATGGCGATCCCTTCGCCGCCGTCGGCTGAGGCCAGCCGGGCGATGGTCTCGCCAAGCCCTTGCGTTCCGCCGGTAACGACAAGGGTCTTGCCCTCAAGAGCGACGATCAATGGACTCTCCCGAATGCCGACGAGCAGGTAATTTCCAATCAGAGAATTCTAGAATCTATCGGATGTTAGGCTGCGGGACTAGATGAGGTCGGCCCTGGCGAGGTCGCGCATCAGGTGGCTGGCGCCGTAGGTCCAGTGTGGGCAGTCGGGCGACAGCCGCACGCGGTTGACCAAGGCGCCGAATTTCTCCGACGAGATGGTGACGATGTCGCCGACTTTGTGGGTAAAGCCCTTGCCTGTTTCGCCCCGATCCTTCGACGGCACGAACATGGTGCCGAGATAAAGTGCCAGCCCGTCGGGGTATTGATGATGCGGCCCCATGGCGGCGGCGACCAACTCTTCCGGCGAGCGGCTGATCTCGGCCATCGAACTGGCGCCCTCCAGCGAGAACCCATCCTCGCCCTCGACCTTCAGGCGTACGATCGCCTGCTTCACGTCGCCAATTGAAAATGTCTCATCGAACAGCCGGATAAAGGGGCCAAGTGCTGCCGAAGCGTTGTTGTCCTTGGCTTTGCCGAGCAGCAGCGCCGAGCGCCCCTCGACGTCGCGCAGATTGACGTCGTTGCCGATCGTCGCCCCGACAATCCTGCCGCTGCTGGCGGCAATCATGGCGATCTCCGGCTCCGGATTGTTCCATGTCGAAACCGGATGCAGGCCGACATCGGCGCCGAAGCCGACCGAGGCCATCGGCTGGCACTTGGTGAAGATCTCGGCGTCGGGGCCGATGCCGACTTCCAGATATTGCGACCAGGCGCCGCGCGCTATCAGCTTGGCCTTGATCTCCATCGCTTCCGGCGAGCCGGGTTTGAGCTTCGACAGATCGTGGCCGATCAGCCCGGCGATGTCGGCGCGAATGGCGTCGGCCTTTTCCGCCGAACCGCGCGCCTGCTCCTCGATCACCCGTTCGAGCAGACTGACGACAAAGGTGACGCCAGACGCTTTGATCGCCTGCAGGTCGACAGGAGACAGCAGGTACGGTTTCCCCGGATCGCGCGCTGTCTCGAAACTGTTGGCGGCAATGGCATCGAGCGGGCCGATCGGCCGCCCCTTGGCCGAGCGGACGTGCCCCGCCGGATCCGGCAATTCGCAAACGTCGCGCACGGTCGGTGCCACATTTGACGTGATGTCGAAGACCGTGCCGTCACGCACCGTGACCACCAGCGGATGGGAAGCATCGCTCGCCCGGGCGCGGCCCACGAACAGGCCTTCGGCGGGCAAATGTGTGGCGTTCGTCATGGCTTACATTTCCTGTTGGCTTGTCCTTCGGCTGCGGCACTTTCAACAAATTCCCGCCAAAGGTCTATCCCGCCTGCAGGACGAGCTTTGTCAATTCTTTCAAGCGGTCTTCGCATCGCTGGACCTTGATCGAGCCTGACGTGCGCCAACGGCGACGGAAAACGCTCTTTCAAAATAATGAAACCGTCGCTAGGGTTTTCACCTACTGAAATCTCCAGGTGACGCTTGCCCGTACGGTTTTCCGATCCAATCTGGCAGAAGCCGCGGACGGCCACCGCGTTCCAGTCGCTTTTTCCAGCCGGCCGATGCGTCGATGTCGTTATCGTCGGCGGCGGTATCATGGGGCTGTCGACAGCCTTGCACGCTGCCCGGTTCGGCCTTGCCGTCCAGGTGCTGGAGGCCGGCGAAATTGGCAATGGCGCATCCGGCCTGAACGGCGGTCAGGTCATTCCCGGCCTGAAATACGATCCGGACTGGCTGCTGGAGCATTTTGGTCTCGAACGCGGCGAAGCGCTCGTCAACTTTGCCGCCTCGACCGCTGACACCGTCTTCGAATTGATCCGCGACGAAAGACTGGCGGTGCCGTTCGTCCGCAATGGCTGGATCCAGGCCGCGCATACCGAGACCGCGCTGAAAGCGTCGGCGAACCGGGATCGGCAGTGGCGGGCGCGCGGCGCCGATGTCCGGCTGCTGAGCGGGACGGAGATCGCGACGATGACCGGCGCGCAAGGCTATCTCGGCGGCTGGCTCGATCGCCGCGCCGGTGCCATCGATCCGCTCGCCTACACGTCGGAACTGGCGCGCGTCGCTGCAGCGGCGGGCGTAAAGATCGCCGAGCGCCAGAACGTGATGCAGATCAGCAAGAATGCCGGCATTTGGCATGTTTCTACGGAAAGCGGCGCCGAACTCAAGGCCAAGGCGATTGTCCTGGCGACCAACGCCTATACCGGCGGCCTGCTTCCCGGCCTCGCCGAGACGATCGTCCCGCTGCATTCCTTCCAGATCGCGACAGCGCCGCTATCGTCCAATCTCGCGGCGGCGATCCTGCCGGAAGGGCAGGCAGTGTCGGATTCGCGCCGCATCCTCGTCTATTACCGCAAGAGTTCCGATGGTCGGCTGGTGCTCGGCGGACGCGGCCGCATGGCCTTGCCGAACGGCCCGGCCGACTGGGCGCATCTGGAACGCGCGCTGCTGCGGCTCTACCCGGCGCTGTCCGATGTGGCCATTGAAAAGCGGTGGTTCGGCCGGGTGGCAATGACGCCGGACCATCTCCCGCATATCCACGAGCCAGAGAAGGGTCTGCTGGCGGTCGTCGGTTGCCAGGGCCGCGGCATCGGCCTGATGACCGCGCTTGGCGAGCGCATCGCCTCCTACCTGTCGAGCGGCGACACCAGGCAATTGCCGTTCCCGGTCTCGCCGATCCGGCCGATTCCGTTTCATGCGTTTCGGCAGGTCGGCGTTGCCGCGACCATCGCCTGGTACCGGATGCTGGACGCCTTCGAACGCTGACGTTCATGCCCAAGCGTGAAACAGCTTGACAGCTTCATGAATATGAAAAAAGCTTGGTCGATTTCAAGTTATGATGGGCAGTCGATGTCGACCCTCGCCGCAACGCAGCCGCTGCCGGAAACCCGGTCTTCGCCGGGTTTTCGCTTCGCCATGCTGCTGCCCGGCGGGTTGGTCACCTTCTTGCTGATCCTTTTCGCCCTTGGCCTCGTGCTTTTCCTCGCCTTCCGCGGCAATGACGGCTCGCTGCTGGGGGCTGGTTTCACCCTTGCGAATTTCGTCACCGTGGCCACCGATCCGCTGTACTGGACGGTGACGCTGCGCTCGCTGGGCATCGCCGGCCTGGTGGCGCTGGCAACCGTCGTCACCGCCTATCCCGTTGCCTACTATCTGGCCTTTCACAGCGGGCGGCGGCGCGGGCTGCTGTTGTTCCTGCTGACCCTGCCGTTCTGGACCAGCTATCTGCTGCGCGTCTTCGCCTGGAAGATCGTGCTTGCCTATAATGGCGTGCTGAACTCGGCGCTGATCGAAAGCGGCATCTGGTCGGAGCCGACATTGGCCTTCCTTAATACGCCGGCAGCGGTCGTCGTCACGCTCGCCCACGCTTATGCGCCGTTCGCCATCCTGCCCATCTATGTGGCGCTGGACACCATCCCGAAATCGTTGCTCGAGGCCGCTTCCGATCTCGGCGCAAAACCATTCACCAGCTTCCGCCGCATCGTGCTGCCCAATTCGATGCCGGGCGTGCTGGCGGCCGCTCTCGTCGTCTTCGTGCCGACCGTCGGCGATTATGTGACGCCGGCGCTGGTCGGCGGCCCTGCCAGTACAATGATCGGCACACTGATCCAGGCCGAGTTCGGCAAGGCCAATGACTGGCCGTTCGGCGCCGCACTCGCCGTCGCCGTCATGCTGGTCATTCTCGCCGTGGTGCTGGTGGTGCGCTTCGCCGACCGCCGGTACGGCAGCCGCACATGAACACGGCGCGTGTCGATGCAAAACAGGGCGGCGGCTGGCTCGGAGCCTACGTCCTTGCCTATCTGGTGTTCCTGTATCTGCCGATACTGCTGATCCCGCTGTTTTCCTTCAACAATTCGATCCAGGCGGCATTTCCGCTGCAAGGCTTCACGCTGGAGTGGTACGGCACACTTTACGGCAATTCGGCGCTGTCCGGTGCGCTTGCCACCAGCCTCGTCATCGGCGCCATTGCCGCCAGCGGCGCAACACTCTGCGGCATCACCGTGTCCTATATGGACCTCTACGGTCGCTCGCCGCTGGCCGCCACGATCAGTGCCATTGCGCGGCTGCCGATCCTGATCCCCGGCGTCATCGTCGGCATCTCGCTGTTGATCCTGGTCAATCTCGCCGGTTTCGGGCCGTCGCGCATTGCCATTGTGCTCGGCCATGTATTGGTGGCGCTGCCGACGACGGTGGTGGTCATGCGCAGCCGCTTCGCCGCCATCCCGAAGACCATCCGCGAGGCAGCGCTCGACCTGGGCGCCTCGGACTGGACGACCTTCAGACGGGTGATGCTGCCGCTCAGCCTGCCCGCCATCATTTCGGCGTTCATGCTGGCCTTCCTGACCTCGTTCGACGAGTTTATCGTCGCCTTCTTCCTTGCCGGCACCGAGCCGACGCTGCCGCTTTATATCTGGAGCCAGCTGCGCTTCCCGAAATCGCTGCCGACCGTCATGGCGCTCGGCACGGCGATCCTGGCCGTGTCGTTCGTCATCGCCGCACTCGCCGAAATCCTGCGCCATCGCGGGCTTGCCGCCACCCGGCGGCCAGCGCCCGCCAGCCTGTCAAAACCAGAAGAGACCGAAAGAGGAGAACTGCAATGGCATTCGACTTGAAATCGATAACGGCAAAGACAGCGAAAACCGGACTGGCTGCCTTCGCGCTGGCGCTTGCATCGACTGCCGCCTTTGCCGGCGACAAGCTGCAATATTTCACCTGGTCGGGCTATGAACTGCCCGACTTCAACAAGAGCTTCCTCGCCGCGCACCCCGATGGTGTCGAAGCCTCGATGTTCGGCGACGACGATGACGCCTTCACCAAGGTCAAGGCCGGCTTCCGCCCCGATGTCGCGCACCCTTGCTATGACAAGGTGGCGCGCTGGAACAAGGAAGGCCTGCTGCAGCCGATCGACACCAAGCGCATCAAAAACTGGGATTCGATCTTCCCGGTCTTCAAGAACCTGCCCGACCTGCAGGCCGGCGACGGCAAGGTCTGGATGGTGCCGTGGGACTGGGGCAATACCTCGATCCTCTACCGCACCGATCTGGTGAAGAACCCGGAAGCCAGTTGGAACCTGCTGTGGGACAAACAATATGCCGGGCGCATGGCGACCATCGATGCCGTCCACGACACACCGGTGGTGGCGGCCCTTCTGGCCGGCGTCAATCCATTCGACATGACACCGGAACAGATGGACAAGGTGGCGGAAAAACTGCGCGAGCAGCGCCCGCTGCTCTCGAACTACACCACCGACATGACCTCGGTCGAACAGGCACTGGCGAGCGGCCAGCTGGTCGCGGCCATGACCTGGAACGCTTCGGCCACCTCGCTGAAGAAGCAGGGCGTGCCTGTAGAGTTCATGAAGCCGAAGGAAGGCATGCTGACCTGGGCTTGCGGCTTCGTCATGCTCAAGGACGCCAAGAACGTCGATCTTGCTTATGACTTCATCAACAGCCGGCTGGAAACGGATTCCGGAAAGTATCTGATCCAGGCTTACGGCTATGGCAGCTCGACCAGCTCGGCTTTCGCCGCCGTGCCAAAGGAGGAGTTGGAGAAACTGCAGCTGCCTTCCGATCCCGAGGTGATGCTGAAGACCACGATCTTCACCGGGCCGATGAAGCAGAATGACGAACTCGCCAAGATGTTCGAGAAGGTCAAGGCAGGCGGCTGAGCCTGGTTCTTCCTTCTCCCCTTGCGGGAGGAGGTGTCGCCGAAGGCGACGGATGAGGGGTGTTCCAGATGGCACCGACAGCACTCCGGCCAACACCCTCATCCGTCTCGGCGCTTCGCGCCGATCCACCTTCTCCCACAAGGGGAGAAGGGAAAACCTAACCAAACAAGGACCAACGAATGGACATGCTGGACGAAGCGGCTGAGAAGCCGAAGGACGACGCCGACGTCAGGGTCGGCCGGCGCGTGCGAGCGCTCAGGCTGGAGCGCAATCTCTCGCTGGCCGAACTTGCCGCCAAGGCAGGTGTCTCGATAGGTGCGCTAAGCCAGATCGAGCGCGGCATGTCGTCATTGCGGGTCCGCGTGATCTGGCCGCTTGCCGCCGCCCTCGATATAGAGCCGTCAGCGCTGATCGCTGACGGCAAGGATGTCGGCAACGATCTCTATTGTGTGCGCGCCAACAGCCGGCGTCAGATCCCGGTCAAATCGGAAGGCATCGCCAAGGCGCTGCTGTCGCCGCCGGCCGCCACGCTGACCGGCATGCTGGTGACCGTTGACGCCGGTGGCGGCACCGCCGAAGCTTACGCCCATGCCGGCCATGAATTCGGCTTCGTCCTGTCGGGCGAGGTCGAGCTGGTGGTCGATTCGACCAGATACGGGCTGAAGGCCGGCGACAGCTTCGCCTTCAGGAGCACGTTGCTACATGCCTTCCGCAATCCGGGCAGCGAGCGCTGCCAGATCCTGTGGGTCAACACCACCAAGCCGTCCGAGGTTCGCGATGGCGCCTGATCCTCTCGTCCGGCTGGACAAGGTCTCCAAGATTTTCCCCGGCGGCATCGTCGGGCTCGACGCCGTCGATCTTGACATTGCCCGCGGCGAGTTCCTGACCTTGCTCGGACCGTCCGGCTGCGGCAAGACCACCAGCCTGCGTGTCATCGCCGGCTTCGAGAGCCCGTCGAACGGCAAGGTCCTGCTCGAAGGCCGCGACATCACGGCGCTCAGGCCCTTCGCCCGTCCTGTCAATACCGTGTTCCAGGACTACGCGCTGTTCCCACACATGAACGTTGCCGAAAATGTCGGCTTCGGCCTGTCGCTGCGCAAGCTCTCCGGTGCCGAACAGGCAAAGCGCGTCGGCGCAGCGCTCGACATGGTCGGCCTTGCCGAGAAGCCCGGCGCCCGCGTGTCCGAATTGTCGGGTGGCCAGCGCCAGCGCGTCGCACTTGCCCGCGCCATCGTCTGCGAGCCGCGTGTGCTGCTGCTCGACGAGCCGCTGTCGGCGCTCGATGCGCATCTGCGCGAGCAGATGCAGGTCGAACTGAAGCGGCTGCAGTCGCGGCTTGGCACCACTTTCGTCATGGTCACGCACGACCAGACCGAGGCGCTGTCGATCTCAGACCGCATCGTCGTCATGAACAAGGGCCGCATAGAGCAGATTGCGCCGCCGGCGACCCTTTACGACCGGCCCGCCACCAAATTCGTCGCCAGCTTCATCGGCACGATGAACCTTCTGCAGTCGCGCTTTGTCGGCCGCGATGGCGAGCGCTTGCGGTTCGCCGCCGGCGCCCTGCCGCTGGAAGCGGTTTCGGAGACGGGCGAACTGCCTGGCGAGGGCACGGTGCGCACCATCGGCGTGCGTCCGGAGGATCTTTTGGCGACGACCGAGGCCACGGCCGGCACTGTACCGGTGCGGGTGAACAGCATCGTCTTTCACGGCCGCACCTTGCGCCTTCATGCAGAGTTGGGGCAGGGGACACAGGTGGTGATCGACGCGCCGCGCCGGACAGAGGGTTTTCAATTCAGCGTCGGCGACGTGGCGCATATCAGCCTGCGCCGTGGCGCCAACTGCCCTATGCTGCCTAGCTAGTCTCACTCATTTCCAGAAAACCGGAGCACGACCCATGAGCAATCATCTCAATTTTTTCATCGGCGGCAAATGGGTCGGCCCCGTGGTTCCGGCAACGCTGGATGTGATCGATCCGTCCACTGAAGAGGCCTACACCAAAATCTCGGTCGGCTCGAAAGCCGATGTCGACAAGGCCGTGGCTGCAGCCAAGGCGGCATTCCCGGCCTTTTCGCAAACGACCAAGGCCGAGCGCCTGAAGCTGCTGAAGCGTATCCTCGACGTCTACAATGAGCGCTACGAGGACATCGCCCAGGCGGTCAGCCAGGAAATGGGCGCGCCGATCAGGTGGGCGCGCGAGGCGCAGGCCTGGGCGGGCAGGGCGCACATGGAAGCTACCATCAAGGCGCTGGAGGATTACGAATTCAGCGAGAAGCGCGGCACCACCATGGTGGTCAAGGAGCCGATCGGCGTCTGCGCGCTGATTACACCGTGGAACTGGCCGCTCAACCAGATAGTCTGCAAGGTGGCGCCGGCCATCGCTGCCGGCTGCACCGTCATTTTAAAGCCTTCCGAAATCGCGCCGATCAGCGGCATCATCTTTTCCGAGGTGATGGACGCCGCCGGCACGCCGAAGGGCGTCTACAATATGGTGAATGGCACTGGTCCGGATGTCGGCCAGGTCATGGCTGGCCATCCCGACGTCGACATGGTCTCGTTCACCGGGTCGACCCGGGCCGGCATCATTGTCGCCAAGACGGCGGCCGAGACGGTCAAGCGCGTGGCGCAGGAGCTCGGCGGCAAATCGGCCAACATCGTGCTGCCCGACGCTGACTTCGAGACGGCGGTGCGCAAGGGTGTCAACGCCTGCTTCGGCAATAGCGGCCAGTCTTGCGATGCGCCGACCCGCATGCTGGTACCGGCCGCCCGTCACGACGAGGCGCTGACGATCGCCAGGAAGGCCGCCGAACGGCACAAGGTCGGCGACCCGCGCTCGGAGCAGACCAAGCTCGGGCCGGTGGTCAGCAACATCCAGTTCGACAAGATCCAGCGGTTGATCGAGGCAGGTATCGCCGAGGGTGCGACGCTGGTCACCGGCGGCCCCGGCCGGCCGGAACACCTCAACCGTGGCTATTATGTGCGACCGACCGTTTTCGGCCACGTCAGGCCTGGCATGACCATCGAGAAGGAGGAGATTTTCGGGCCGGTCCTGTCGGTCATCTCCTACGATGACGATGATGATGCGGTGAAGATCGCCAACGACACCGTCTATGGCCTGGCTGCCTATGTGCAGTCCGGGGATATCGACCACGCCCGCAAGATTGCCAGCCGGCTGCGCGCCGGGCAGGTGTCGATCAACTATCCGGAATGGGATACGCTCGCGCCCTTCGGCGGCTACAAGCAGTCCGGCAACGGCCGCGAATACGCCGACTGGGCGATCCACGACTTCCTCGAGATCAAGGGCATCATCGGCTACGGCGCCTGAGCGTTCAACATTGGCATTACGCCAACGTCAAGTTTGTTGCGAGCGTTGGTGCCTCGGCACCGGCGTTCGGTTGAACGGCCACGACGGCTTCGTGGCCGCAATGTGAGTGCGAAGCAGGGTCGCCTCAGATCGTCTTGAGATAGCCGGCCAACTGATCCGCCACCGTGCCCCAGCCGTCGTGAAAGCCCATGTCCTCGTGGCTGTTGCGCGTGGCTTCGTCGCGGTGGATGGCGGTGGCGGTGTAGCGCGTCGTCTCACCATGCGATTGCAGCGCTATGACGGCTGTGATGAATGGGTCGCCTGACGGCCGGTAGCCTGGCAGCAGCGCATCGGTCCACACCAGCCGCTCGTCCTGGACGATCTCGAGGTAGCAGCAACGCCTGTCGTTGACCTCCTTGCCGTCGGGCGACTGCATGCGGGTCCGGAACAGACCGCCGGGCCGCAGGTCGATCTCGCAATCGGTGATAATCCACGGCTTCGGCGTGAACCATTGGCGGACATGCTCGGGCTCCGTCAAGCCCATCCACAGCAGTTTTCGCGGCGCCTCGATCGTCCGTTCGAGCACGAGGTCGAGCTTCGGATCGGGTTGGAACAACGGCACCATATTCATCTGTCTTTCTCCCTGAGTTTCAGCACGTAATCGTCGAACTGGTCGAGACGGCGCTCCCACAGCGCACGCTGCTCGGCCAGCCAGTTTTCCGCGAGCTTCAACGGCTCCGGCGCGAGCCGGTAGGTCCTGACGCGGCCGGCTTTTTCCGAATGCACCAGCCCGCAGCCTTCCAGAACCCTGAGATGCTCGATGAAGGATGGCAGGGCCATCTCGAACGGCTGGGCAAGCTCGCTGACCGAGGCGGGGCTTCGGTTCAGTCGCTCGACCACGCGTCGCCGGGTCGGGTCGGCGAGCGCCCGGAAAATGCCGTCAATGGGCGGGGGGCTTTCGGTCTGCAGGCCCGTCATGGTCATCTCCTTGCGTCGGCCATTCCGCATGACCAAAGTTTCCTCGGGAAACAATTAGGGAAATTCCTTACTATTGGCCAGCGCGAAAATCACGGATGCCCGGCGAGGCCGCTGGAAAAGTCAGAGGCGCGGTTTTAGGGTGCCGCTAGATTCGACCGGTCCGAGGATCCGTTTTGACGATCACCATGTACGGCATTACCAATTGCGATACGGTCAAGAAGGCGCGTTCCTGGCTGGCGAGCCATGATGTTGCCTATCGCTTTCATGACTACAGGGTCGAAGGGCTGGATGCGGATCGGCTGAACGGCTGGTCAGGCAAGGTCGGCTGGGAAATCCTGCTCAACAAGGCGAGCACAACGTTCCGTGAACTGTCGGAGGAGGACAGACTGGGCTTGGACGAGAACAAGGCCAAGGCGCTGATGCTGGCCAACCCGACAATGATCAAGCGTCCGGTGCTGGAACTCGGCGACAGGGTTCTCGTTGGCTTCAAGCCTGATGTTTATCAAGAGGCGGTGAGTGGGAAGTAGAACCGACCCGCCGCGATCCGTCGCGCCCCCCTCTGTCCTGCCGGACAGCTCCCCCTCTGGGGGGGAGATTGGATGTCACTTCGGCTTTCGCTAGTCTCCAAAGAAGGGCGCTTTCGGCGAAGCTGCCAATCCCCCCCTTGAGGGGGACATGGCCGGCAGGCCAGAGGGGGGGCGCTGTCCCGCCGGCGTGACTAATTGATCTCACGCAAATAGCTCGCCAGTGCCACCGCATTGTTGTGCGCCTCGTCATGCGCGCCGTAGAGCAGCGTCACCCGGCCTTTGTCGAGCAGAGCGCACAGCTGGCCGACCGCCTCGCCGTTCCGGTCGAGCTCATCGCGGTATCGCCGCTGGAACTCCGCCCAGCGCGCCGGCTCATGGCCGAACCATTTGCGCAACCCATCGCTTGGCGCGATGTCCTTTAGCCATAGCGTCAGCGCCGCTTCCTCTTTGCGGACGCCGCGAGGCCATATGCGGTCGACGAGCACCCGCTGCCCGTCATCGGGCGCCGGCGGCTCATAGATGCGCTTTACCGCGAGCTCCATTGCCAATTCCGCATGGGCCAGCAGGCGCCGCTGCTTGCTGCCCTTCGTTTAGAGATCCCGGGCCTAAACCCACTCGCCCTTGCGCATCACCGGCACGCGGCTGCCGTCCTTATGGACGCCGTCTATGTCGATCTTGTCCGAGCCGATCATCCAGTCGATGTGGATGAAACTCTTGTTGCCGCCGCGCGCCGCGATCTCGTCCTGGCCGAGCGAGGCGCCGTCGACGAAGCACTTCGAATAGCACTGGCCGAGCGCGATGTGGCAGGCGGCGTTCTCGTCGAACAGCGTGTTGAAAAACAGCAGCCCGCTCTTGGCGATCGGCGAGGAATGCGGCACCAGCGCCACCTCGCCGAGACGGCGCGAGCCTTCGTCGGTGTCGAGCACCTTCTGCAGCACATCCTCGCCCTTCGTCGCCTTGGCCTCGACAATGCGGCCCGCCTCGAAACGCACCGCAATGCCGTCGATCAGGGTACCCTGATAGGACAGCGGCTTGGTGCTGGTGACATGGCCTTCGACTCGCCTTGCATGCGGCGTGGTGAAAACCTCTTCGGTCGGGATGTTGGGGTTGCAGGTGATGCCGTTCTTGGCGGTCGAGGCGCCGCCCATCCACTCGTGGCCGTCGGCCAGCCCGACGGTCAGGTCGGTGCCGGGGCCGGTGAAATGCAGCGCGTGGAAATTGTGGCCGTTCAGCCATTCGGTGCGGCTCTTCAACGCCGCATTGTGCGCCGTCCAATTGCCGATCGGGTCTTCGACATCCACCCGCGAGGCGGCAAAGATAGCGTCGGCGAGCTTGGCCACGGCGACGTCGTCGGCGTCGTCCGGGAATACCTGCTTGGCCCAGGCCTGATCGGGATAGGCGACGATGTTCCAGTTGATGTCGAAGCCGGTGATCTTCTCCAGCGCCGGCTTGTAGGCCATCGAATTCGCCTTGTTGGCACGCGCCACCTTTGCCGGGTCCTGCGCCGAAAGCAGCGACGGATCCTCGCCGCGCACGGCGAGCCTAGCCGCATTGTTTGCGAAGGCTTTTGCCATGCCTTCGTAGAGCCAGCCGGCGGCGCGGTCGAAACCGGCGTCGGCGCCGTAGCGGAAGCGCGCGAGAGTGATCTCATCGTCGTTGAAGATCGGCGTCACCAGGCCCGCGCCTGCCTTGTAGGCGTGCTCGATGATCCGCCGCGTCAGAGGCAGCGCGGCGATAGACGAGGTCAGCACCAGATCCTGCCCCGGCTGCAATTGCAGCCCGACCTTGACGGCGACCTCCGCCAGCCTGTCGAGCTTCACCGGGTCGATGCTTGCGGAAACGCCGCGCGAATGTGTGGTCATGATCCTGCCTGCCGTGATTGGGGACTGTTTCTTACATAGACCGGCGCTGCCGACCTTTCCACTCTGATGACGCCGGCAGGTCTAGCTGACGCTCTCGAGCGACCTGAACTGCGCCATCGTCGCCTCGATCTCTTCGCGGATCCAGGTCTTGAAATCCCTGACCTTGCGGCTTTCGCCCTTGCTGGCCGAAGTTACCAGCCAATAGCCGAGGCCGCTCTGGGCGCGTATGCCGAACGGCGCGACGAGACGTCCGTCGGCCAGTGCGTCGGCGGCCAGCAACTGCCAGCCGAGCATGACGCCGTGACCGGCAATCGCCGATTCCAGGCACAGCATCGGATCGGTGAAGCGCGCGCCCTTCATGAAGGTGACCGGCTTCACCCCGGCCGCTTCGAACCAGCTCTCCCAACTGATCATCGATCTTTCGTCCGTGATCGCACAGGTCAAAGCAAGGTCCCCGATCGATTTCAGCTTGCTGGCGATCACCGGTGCACAGACCGGAAACACCTCCTGCGCCAGCAGCAATTCGGCGCGCCCGCCCGGCCATTTGCCGTCGCCGAGCCGAATGGCGACGTCGATGCCCGAACGATCGAGATCGGCAAGCCGCACCGAGGCATCGATGCGCAGGAGCACGTTCGGATGGCGGGCGAAATGCCGCGACAGCCGCGGCAGCAGCCATTTCGAGGCGAAAGCCGGCGCCACCGAAACCACCAGCGTGCACTCCGAGCTTTCGTCGGCAAGCGCTATCGCCTGTGCGAGTTCGCGGAAGCCTGCGCTGAGCCGCGCGGTAAAGACGGTGCCGAATTCCGTCGCCACCAGGCCAGCTGGCGTTCGGTCGAACAGCGCCCGGCCGAGCTGCTTTTCGGTCCGGTTGATCTGCTGGCTGACGGCGCTGACCGAGACGTTGAGCTCGCCGGCCGCCGCCGCAAGCGAGCCCAGGCGGGCGACGGCCTCGACGGCGCGCAAGCCGTTGAGATGGACGCGGTTCAGCATAGCCATACAGTTTTTCTAAACTGGAGCGGCGGAAATCTCAATTGCCAGACGCTGCCGAACGGCGGATTCTAAGTGGATTACGCAGAGTGAGGAGGCAAATCCGATGAAGATTTTGTCATGGCTCGGCGCGTTTTCCCCGATCGGAACGCAGCCACACCGGCATGACAGTGAGGCCACCAGCTGGGTGACCGATCCGCTGGCGCATCCGCTCCTCGATAACATGTCGGAGCGCGAACTCGCCGACATGCCATTCAGGCTGACCGCGCGTCGCACTCGCTACGAGACGGCCTCGACGGGGACCTGCTGCGGCAGAGTCTCCTGAACGAAGCACCCCGGCGAGCCGGCCGCCGACGCGGCTGCGCAGCCCTTCTGGCCCAATAAAAGGCGGATTGTCTCGCCGGCAGGCGCACCTATGGTGCACCGCGATGAACATCGCTTCGCCCTTGCGCCTGGCAATCGCCGGCATGATCGCCCTGGCCGTCGCCATGGGCATCGGCCGCTTCGTCTATACGCCGATCCTGCCCGGCATGATGGAAGAGCTCGGCCTGTCGCCGGCCGATGCCGGCTGGATCGCATCGGCCAATTATCTCGGCTATCTCGTCGGCGCGCTTGCCGCCACCGGCGGCTGGGCGCAAGGCCGCGAGCGCCAGCTGATGCTGGCCGGCCTTGCCGCCACCGCGATCCTCGCCGGCCTGATGGGCCTGAGCGGCACCATGCCCGGGTTTCTCCTCATCCGCTTTCTTGCCGGCCTCGCCAGTGCCTTCGTGCTGGTCTTCATGACCAGCATCGTTTTCGGTCATCTCGCCGCGGCCGGGCGAAACGACCTGCAGGCGCTGTATTTCGGCGGTGTCGGCCTCGGCATCGCGGCATCCTCGGCGCTGTTGGCGCTCCTCGTCACCGAACATGCCGGCTGGGCGGCGGGCTGGCTGTGGTCGGCGGTGATTTCGGCCTGCGGCTTTGCCGCCGTCGCCTTGCTGGCCGGCGGCACCTCGGCCGCGAACAGCACCACCGGGAGCGAGCCGGCACTGCCGAAAGACCGGTCGCTGGTGAAGGTCATTGTCGCCTACGGCCTGTTCGGCTTCGGCTACATCGTCACGGCAACGTTCCTGGTCGCCATCGTCCGCCAGGGCGGCGGCGGCCGCGTCTTCGAGGCCGTGGTCTGGATGGTCACCGGCCTTGCCGGTTTCCCCTCGGTCTGGCTGTGGCAGAAGCTTACGGCCAGGATCGGGCTCTATGCCACCTACGCACTGGGGTGCCTGGTCGAGGTGGTCGGCGTCAGCGCCAGCGTCGCCATGGGCGGGCGCACCGGGCCGCTGCTCGGCGGCCTTCTTGTCGGCGGCACCTTCATCGCCATCACCGCGCTTGGCCTGCAGGCCGGCAGGCAGCTTGCTCCGCAAGCACCACGCCGGATGCTGGCGGTGATGACGGCCGCCTTCGGCCTCGGCCAGATCATCGGCCCGATCGTCGCCGGGCTGCTTGCGCAGGCCTCGGGCAACTTTTTCCTTGCCTCGATCGTGGCCGCCGCCGTCCTGCTCGCTTCCGGCGCGATCGCCTGGTCGGCTGCGCCAAAATCGCCATGATTATGGTCTTGCTCGGTTGCGGGCATCGGGCACGGGCATTTTCTTTCCCACTAATGTGTGACTTTATGCCCGCTGAACCCCGCTGATTTGCGCATCGACCGAGGATTTCCCCACAGTGTTCGTATCCTTCTTCCCGCAGCCGAAGCTTTTCTTCTCTTCGGTAGCCGTCTGGAGCCTCGCGGCCGTTCTGTTTTGGTTTTTTGGAGGAGAGCAACTTGGAGCAGTTTTTGGACTGCCCCCGATGGCCGCCGGCGTCGACAAGATCATTGGCGTGTCGCTCTTTTGGTCGAAGCCATTTCTCTGGTTCTATATATATTTTGCGGCTGTCGTCCTCATCTTCTACGGCTTTTGGGCCTGGTACCGACCTCATCCATGGCGGAATTGGTCGATCCTTGGCACCTCACTGATTCTCTTTGTGATCTATTACCAGGTGCAGGTAAATGTCGCCTTCAATGACTGGTATGGCCCTTTCTACGATCTTATTCAGAAGGCTTTAGGCACACCGTACTCTACGACGCCGTGGGACTTCTATATCCAACTGCTGACAATTATGTGGATTGCGCTTCTGGCTGTGACCGTTGGCGCCCTCAACCGGTTTTTTGTAAGTCATTGGATATTTCGTTGGCGCACCGCAATGAACGAATACTACATGACCAACTGGGAAAGATTGAGGCGCATCGAAGGTGCGTCCCAGCGTGTTCAAGAAGACACGATGCGCTTCTCCAGCACGATGGAGGATCTGGGCGTAAGCTTAGTCGGGTCCATCATGACACTGATAGCATTCCTTCCCGTGCTGCTGCATCTCTCTGAAAACGTCACGGAACTGCCGATTGTCGGCACGGTGCCTTACTCCCTGGTCGTTGTAGCAATCCTTTGGTCGGCCTTCGGAACTACTTTCTTAGCTGCGGTAGGAATCAAACTGCCGGGTCTCGAATTCCGCACCCAACGTGTCGAGGCAGCCTACCGCAAAGAATTGGTCTATGGTGAGGACGATGCAGATCGCGCCCAACCGCCAACTGTCGCTGACCTTTTTAGAAGCGTAAGAAGCATCTATTTTCGGAAATATTTCCACTACTTATATTTTAACGTTGCTAGAATATTCTATCTACAGATCGACAATATATTTCCATATATTGTTCTTGTTCCTACGATGGTCGCGGGAAAGATCAAGCTCGGCGCTCTGAACCAGATTCTCAACTCCTTTGAGCAGGTCCGATCTTCATTTCAGTATCTGGTCAATGCCTGGCCGACGGTCGTGGAACTGATCTCGATCTACAAGCGCCTGCGCGCCTTCGAGGCGACGCTCGAGGGCGAGCCATTGCCCGAAATCGACCAGCGTTATCTCGAACGTGAGCAAGCCGGCTTGCGTCCGGAGGATCAGCCGGCAAGCTGAGATGGGGCAGCGGCGAGCACTGGGCTCAGCCGCCCACCGCCGCCTGCCTTTCGCCTCGCCGCGAAACATAATCGTGAAAACTGATGCACTCGACGTCCGCTTTGATACAGACCTCGCCGGCAAAGCGTTCCAGCGCGTTCCAGTAGGCGCCGTCATTCATCAGCGTGAAGTGGAAGCCGAGCTCAAGCGGAATGCGCTTGCCCTGGTATTGCGCATCGAAGGCGGCGCGGAATGCGTTATAGGTCCGGTCAGCGAACTCTTCCGCCATGCTCGGCCGCTCGAAGCCGCCGGAATGTCTGACATAGAGATTGTAATCCATGGCGATCACCCGCCTTGAGCTCGGCCCTTCCGGGATCTGCGGCAGCGAAAAGCGCGTGATGCCGTTGACGGTCGG
The DNA here is from genome assembly GCF_040318825.1 of Mesorhizobium sp. M1006. Lineage (NCBI taxonomy): Bacteria > Pseudomonadati > Pseudomonadota > Alphaproteobacteria > Hyphomicrobiales > Phyllobacteriaceae > Mesorhizobium > Mesorhizobium sp. M1006. The sequence continues at coordinate 95,970 of NZ_JAMYMZ010000014.1, read as the reverse complement.
TGGCTCAACCGGCCCACGCGAAACGCCGCTTGCGTCGAGCAGGAAACCGGCCGCGGGCAGCGCCTCGTAGAGCGCCTTGTTTGCCGACAGATAAGGCGCGCGAAACCCGACCACCGACTTGCGGGCAAAATCGCGCCAGCCCTTCGGTTCAGGAGCAATGCCGTTGATCGAATAGGCGTTTTGGAGAATATGCTTGAACGAGCCGAACTCGCTCAGCCAGTCGGCCTTGCTCCAGTCCTTGCCGTCGAAATGGCCGCAGCCATGGCTGCCGATATCGTGGCCTTCCGAGGCGGCAAGATTGATCTGCTCGAGCCGGTCGGCGACTTCCTGTTTGGAGGCGGCAAAGCCGATGTTCGATTTGCCTTCTGTCTTGCCGGGCGCGGTGTATTCCTTGCGCGTCTCGGGCGACAGCAGGAATACGCAGGAGACGAAATAGGTGAAATGCGCACCCGTGCGTGCGGCCAGCGCCCGGCTGCGCTGCCACTGCGAAATGTCGCGGGCGCTGTCGAATGAGATGATGACGATCTGCTTCGGTTTTGCCGGCGGCGCCGGCGGGTCGGCGCAAGCCGCGCCGGCAGCAAACACGGCAATGGAAAACGTAACAACGCGGGACAAACAGGGCAAAGGCATCTGACCGGGTCAAGGAATGTAGAAGCGACGCCTACCGGTGAAATATGGCACGGGTACGATCGACCTGTCGGCCGCCGTTGGCGGCGACTGCCTCGTGAATAGGCGATTTTCCCGCCGAACCCCTTCCATGCCGGCAAAATTTCGCTAAAACGCGGGCTCATCAACCGCCCCGCCCGGGGCATGAATGGTTTTGATCATGTCGGACGACAGTTTTATCCGCGAAGTCAACGAAGAGATTCGTCGCGACCAGGCGCATGCGCTGTGGGACCGTTTCGGTCCCGCCTTGCTCGTGCTGGCCGTGCTGGTGGTGCTCGGCACTGCCGCTGTCGTCGGCTACCGCTATTGGGACGAAACCCGCGCCAACCGCTCGGGCGATGCCTTCTCGCAGGCGCTGAAGCTCGCCAATGACGGCAAGAACGACGAGGCGCTTGCCGCTCTGGAGGCGTTGGAGAAGGACGGCTACGGTGCCTATCCGCTGCTCGCCCGCATGCGCGCGGCAACCGTCAAGGCGGACAAGGGCGACGTCGACGCCGCCATCAAGGATTTCGACGAGGTCGCCGCCGACACCAAGATCCCCTCCGGCATTCGCGACATGGCGCGCCTCAGGGCAGCGCTGCTTCTGGTCGATCACGGCTCTTTCGCCGATGTCTCCAGCCGCGTCGAGGCGCTCACCGCCGACACCAACACGCTGCGCCATACGGCGCGCGAGGCGCTTGGCCTTGCCGCCTGGAAGGAAGGCAAGGCGGCGGATGCATTGAAGCTGTTCGACCAGATCGCCGCGGACGACGGCGCCCCGCGCAACACGCGCGAGCGGGCGACATTGATGTCCGAGCTGATCCGCGGCTCGGGCGGCGTGTCGTGATAGTCCATGACCTTCAAAGTCGCCATCATCGGCCGGCCTAACGTCGGCAAATCGACCCTTTTCAATCGGCTGGTGGGAAGGAAGCTGGCGCTTGTCGATGATACCCCCGGCGTCACTCGCGATCGCCGCGTCCATGCCGCAAAACTCTACGATCTGCATTTCGACGTCATCGACACCGCCGGCTTCGAGGATGCGGCCGCCTCGACGCTGCCCGGCCGCATGCGCGCCCAGACCGAGATCGCCATCCGCGAGGCCGACCTGATCTTTTTTACGATCGATGCCAAGTCCGGGCTGATGCCCGACGACAAGACGTTCGCCGAGATCGTGCGCAAGTCCGGCAAGCCGGTTGTCGTCGTTGCCAACAAGGCCGAGGCGCGTGGCGCCCAGGGCGGCATGCTGGAGGCCTGGGAGCTCGGCCTTGGCGAACCGGTCCCGGTCTCGGCCGAACACGGCCAGGGCCTGCCCGATTTGCGCGACGCGGTGATCGCGGCACTTGGCGAGGCGCGCGCCTTCGGCGAGGACGAAGAGGCCGGCGAGGATGAGGTCGCCGCCAGCGAGGTGCTGATCGGCGAGGACATCACCGACCCGGACGCCGAGCCGAGCTATGACGACACCAAGCCGATGCGCATCGCCGTCGTCGGCCGCCCCAACGCCGGCAAGTCAACGCTGATCAACGCACTAATCGGCGAGGAGCGGCTGTTGACCGGCCCTGAGGCCGGCATCACTCGCGATTCCATCTCGGTCGACTGGGACTGGCATGGCCGCCGCTTAAAATTGTTCGACACCGCCGGCATGCGCCGCAAGGCCAGGATCCACGAAAAGCTCGAAGTGATGTCGGTGCAGGACGGCTTGCGCGCCATCCGCTTTGCCGAGATCGTCATCATCGTGCTCGACGCCACCATTCCCTTCGAGAAGCAGGATCTGCAGATCGCCGATCTGATCATCCGCGAGGGCCGTGCCCCGGTGATCGCCTTCAACAAATGGGATCTTGTCGACCATCCCCAGGAGCTGCTGGCCGAGCTGCGCGAAAAAACCGAGCGGCTGCTGCCGCAGGCGCGCGGCATGCAGGCGGTGCCGGTGTCGGCCGAGACCGGGCGTGGCCTCGACAAGCTGATGGATGCCGTCATCCGGACGCATCGAGTTTGGAACAGCCGTGTGTCGACCGGCAAGCTCAACCGCTGGCTGGAAGGCATCCTGGCGCATCATCCGCCGCCCGCTGTCGCCGGGCGTCGGCTGAAGATCAAATATGTCACGCAGGCCAAGACGCGGCCGCCGGGCTTCGTCGTCTCCTGCTCACGGCCGGATGCGATGCCGCAATCCTACGTCCGCTATCTCTCGAACAGCCTGCGCGAGGCTTTCGACATGCCCGGCGTGCCGATCCGCATCGCCTTGCGCACCTCGGACAATCCTTTCGCCGGCAAGGCAAAGAAGCGCCGCTAGATCATCATTGGCGGAACCTTGCGAGACGTCGGCGAAGGATCGCGGCGCTCGTTCTGCGTTTCTGGATTCTTCAACTGACGAAGCTACGAGGCTTGCCGTCATTTCGGCTCATCGGCCTTAAGCCACCTTCCTCAGACCATTCGCATCGCCGGTTCCGGGCAGCGCCGCCAACGCTGCCTGCAGCAGGATGTCGCCAAGCCGCGCCGCGACCGCGTCGGGCTCGGCCTCCTTGCGATGCAGGAACAGCGCCATCTTGGGCAAGGCGGGCAGCCCGGCGATCTCCGGCGTCATCGCCCTGACGGTGGCCGGCAGGCCGATATCGGTGCGGATCGTCAGTCCGAGCCCGGCGGCGACGGCTGCCCAGATGCCGCCAAGGCTCGGGCTGGAGAAGGCCATCCGCCATGCCAGGCCGGCGCGGTCGAGCGTTTCGGTCGCCACGCTGCGCAGCAGGCACGGCGCTTCGAGCGCCACCAGCGGCAACGCCTCGCCATCGCGCAGGCTGGTCTCGATCTGTTTTGCCGGGCCGATCCAGCGCATCTGGACGTCGGCGACATGCCGGCTGTAGGGCAGCGTCGCGCCATTGTGCCAGGCAAGCGCGATATCGAGGCTGCCCGAAATGATCCGTTCGGCAAGCTCATGGCTACGTGCGATCCTGGCCTCGATCTTGACCTTGGGATGGGCGCGGGCGAAGCGCCCGAGCACCTCCGGCAGCACCGCCTCGCCGAAATCCTCCTGTAGTCCAAGCCGCACCCAACCCTCCAGCTCGACATCGTGGATGGCGGAGGCGGCCTCGTCATTGAGCTCGATCAGCCGCCGCGCGTAGCCGAGCATGGTCTCGCCCGCGTCCGTCAGCGCCAGGCCACGCCCAGATTTGCGGAAAATCGGCGTCGCCGCCTGCTCCTCCAGCTTCTTCAATTGCGCACTGATTGCCGAGGTCGAGCGGCCGAGCCGGTCGGCGGCCTTGGCGAAGCTGCCCAGCTCCATGCCGGTAACGAAGCTGCGCAGAACGTCGAGATCGAACGTCACGCGTCGCATGCCAATAATCCTGATATTCGGGACATTACGTCAAAAACTTCCTGATATTCAGTACGAAGCTATGGCGGTAGAGACAGCGCGTCAAGACCGAATGCAGCCGACCCATGCAGGAGCTGAACCATGTCCGCTGTCGCCACACGAGCAGATTGCAAACCGCTTCGCCCGGCCGCCGTTGCCGCCCCGTCAGAAGCGGCGGCACTTCGAGCCAATCATCGCTGGAAGGTGCTGGGCATCGGCGTCGCCGCCAATGCCTGCTTTTCCGCGACCTTCTCCGGCATTCCGGCGACGGCGGTGTTCCTGCGCTCGGGCTATCATCTCTCCAATGGCGAACTCGGCCTGGCGCTTGGCCTTCTCGGCCTGGGCGTGGCGCTGAGCGAATTGCCGTGGGGGCTGCTGACCGATCGCTGGGGCGACCGCCGCGTGCTGCTGACCGGGCTCGGCGCAACCGCGGTTTGGCTGCTTGTCATGGCCGCGCTGGTCGTGCCGTCACCGGCCCATATTCCCGGCATCGCGCTTCTCGCCGCTGCCCTGCTGGTCACCGGATTGCTCGGCGGCAGCGTCAACGGCTCCAGCGGCCGCGCCATCATGGCCTGGTTCGGCGAAGGCGAGCGCGGCTTTGCCATGAGCATCAGGCAGACGGCGGTGCCGCTTGGCGGCGGGCTTGGCGCGCTCGTGCTGCCAGCGCTCGCTTCAGCCCATGGCTTCACGGCAGTCTTCGGACTTCTGGCGGCTGCATCCGCGGTCTCGACCTCGCTCGCCTGGCGCTGGCTGCATCAGCCGCCGGCGCATGACGATGCCAATTCGGGCAGCATGGCATTGTCGGCCGGCCCGGCGCCGCTGCGCAACCCGGCCGTCTGGCGCATCGCAACAGCCATCGGCCTGCTTTGCTTTCCGCAGGTGGCGGTGCTTACATTTGCTTCCGTGTTCCTGCATGATTTCGCCGGCATGGGAACAGCCGTGATCAGCGCCAGCCTGGCTGCCGTGCAGGTCGGCGCCATGGTCATGCGCGTCTGGAGCGGCCGCTACACCGACCGTCACGGCAACCGCCGGTCGTTCCTGCGTCTGTGCAGCATGCTGAGCGTGGCCGCCTTCACCGTGCTTGCGGCGCTCGTCTTGTTTTCGGCCCAATTCTTGTCAGGCCAAGCGCCGATGCTGTCGCCGGCGATCGTTGCGGTGCTGGTCGTGGCCGGTATCTGCGTCTCCTCCTGGCACGGCGTTGCCTACACCGAGCTTGCGACGCTGGCCGGCGCCAGCCAGGCCGGGACGGCGCTCGGCCTCGCCAACAGTCTGGTCTTCATCGCCTTCTTCCTGGTGCCGATCGCCATTCCCGGGCTTCTCGTGCTCTGCTCGTGGGCAGGCGTCTGGCTGGGTGCGGCTATTTGCGCGCTGATCGCCTGGCCGATCTTTCTTCCGTCAAGCGACGGCCGCAAAAGCGCCTGACTTCGACACGAGATGGGAAAACAACGTTCTAAGCTGTTAACGCCCCATCAAGGTTAATGCATCATTGTAGCTCTCCAGTGGGGTCCGTTGCGTTTCTGGAGAGTTCCGTGCATCGACGTGTTTTGACGCGGCTTGTCGCCGCCGCCGGTGAGAAAAAGCGTTCCTTCCTGTCTCCCCTCGTTATTGGCCTTGGCATCTGGATCGGCTTTCCGACGGTCGCGGCCTATCAGGACATGACAAGCCTGGTCTCCGGTCTTGAGGCGCCGAGCGTCCGCTGGAACGCCTATGTCGAGAAATCCGTCGCCGGCTCCGTTCACGCCGCCGAAATGCCCTTCCTCGATTCCAGCAGCACCGGCTCGCTCTCCGGCTCCGGTGTCCAACTACCCGGCATCGGCGCCGTTTCGTTTCGCGGCAAGGGCAGCATCGCCGGCACGACGCCGGACGAGAACCGCATCACGCGTGCCGACAAGAAGGGCCGCATCATCCAGGTCTCGCCCGTCTCGCCGCCGAAGAACTTCAATGCCGGCTCGATCTTCGAGCGCACCTCTTCGCTGCTCCGCCCAAGCATGGACAGCGGCCTGAGGATGGCTTTCGCCAAGCCCGAGATCAAAGGCAAGGAAATCCAGATCGCCGCCGCCTTCCACACGCGCATCGACAAGAAGCCGGATCCCGGCGTACCGGCGATGCTTGCCGCGCTGGTCAACAATGATCATCCTGACGTGCTGGCGACCGCCTACGCCTCGTCCGCTCCCGACTATGCACAGGCGTCGCCCTTCGAGGCCTTGCTGCAGGACGAGGACCCGAACGACGGCCGCTTCATTCCGCCGCTGAGCAAGGGCGACCATTCCTGGATGCAGACGCCGCTGCCGGCGAGCGTTTTTTCCAAGCAGGAGCAGGCCTGTCTCGCCAACGGCATCTATTTCGAAGCGCGCGGCGAATCCGTGCGCGGCCAGGCCGCCGTCGCCCAGGTCATCCTCAACCGCGTCCGCAACCCCGCCTATCCGAACTCGATCTGCGGCGTCGTCTATCAGAACGACAACTGGTTCAACCGCTGCCAGTTTTCCTTCGCCTGCGACGGCAGGAAGAAGCGCATCGACAACCCCGCTGCCTACAAGACCGCCCAGGATGTCGCCATGGCCGTCACAGCCGGCAAGATCTTCATTCCGGAAGTCGGCTCGTCGACCCATTATTACGCCAACTACGTCCATCCGGGCTGGGCGCGGACGATGCAGAAAATGACCAGGATCGGCCTGCACATCTTCTACCGCACCTATGGTGGCGGCTGGAGCTGAGCGCTCGGGCAGCCCTTGCGTCTTTCGCGCGAGAGCGGCCGATCGAAGACGCATCGCCGCGGGGATTCGGCCGCAGCCCGCCAGAGACCGCGTCGGGCACGATGTCGCACCCGAGCAAGTGGCTGATTTATAACGAAAAAATACTTGAGCTTGAACGTCCGCCCGTGGCTTGACGGGCGCGGACCCTCTAACTATGTTGCCGGCGACTTTAAGAAGCGGACGGACGGTGACGGTCTGACCGGGCAGGGGGGTTGCGTGGCCGACAAGAATGGGCCAGACGGAACCGGCAAAACCGGCCGCGGCAAGCAGCATGAAGCCGACATCCGCGACGACGATCTTGAGCGCCGCCGGCGCGACCTTGAAGCATCGCTTGCGACAAGGCGGCCGGACCGGCTCGAGGGGAAAGACGACGGGAAAACGGGCAGTGTGGCCGGGTACGGCCAGGCGCTCAAGCTGTCCAGCGAGTTCATCGCCGGGATAGTGGTCGGTGCGGCTCTCGGCTGGTTTATCGATCGCGTGGCGGGGACATCGCCATGGGGTCTGATAGTCGGGCTGCTGCTGGGTTTTGTCGCCGGCGTGCTCAACGTCCTGCGTTCAGCCGGGCTTGTGTCGGAATTCGGAACGGGCGACAAACCGCGCGATCCGAAAGAATGAATTGAGGCGCCGCATGCCGGCGCATTGAACAGAATGCTGAAGCCGTCTGCGGCTTTGATGGGGATTTAAAGTGGCTGCTGACAAGGTCGATCCGATCCACCAGTTCCAGATCCATCCGATCATTCCGATTCACATCGGCGGCTACGACCTGTCCTTCACCAATTCGGCTCTGTTCATGCTTGCGACGGTCGCTGTCGCATCGGCGTTTCTCTACCTCAGCACGTCGAGCCGCAGCCTGGTTCCGGGCCGCCTTCAGTCGGTCTCGGAAATGGCCTATGAATTTGTCGGCAATATGCTGAGGGACGCCGCGGGCACGCAAGGCATGAAGTTCTTCCCCTTCGTGTTCTCGCTGTTTATGTTCGTGCTTGTCGCCAACCTGCTTGGCCTGTTCCCGTATTTCTTCACCATCACCAGCCACATCATCGTCACTTTCGGCCTCGCTGCGCTGGTGATCGGAACGGTCCTCGTCTACGGCTTCACCAAGCACGGCCTTGGCTTCCTGAAGCTGTTCGTCCCGCATGGCGTGCCGGTCTACCTGCTGCCGCTGGTGGTGCTGATCGAGGTGATTTCCTTCGTCTCGCGTCCGGTCAGCCTGTCGGTTCGTCTGTTCGCCAACATGCTCGCCGGTCACATCACGCTGAAGGTGTTCTCGGGGTTTGTCGTCAGCCTGAGCGCGCTCGGCGCGGTCGGCGTGGCTGGTTCGGTTCTGCCGCTGGCGATGGCCGTGGCGCTGACGGCGCTGGAGCTGCTGGTCGCGTTCCTGCAGGCCTACGTCTTTGCGGTGCTGACCTGCATGTATCTCAACGACGCCCTGCATCCCGGGCACTGACAAGGTTTCCGGCATTGCCGCCGGATCGATTTTGCAACGGAATTTTAGATCCAAAGGAGTTGAACAAATGGACGCAGAAGCAGCAAAGTACATCGGTGCCGGCATCGCATGCCTCGGCATGGGCGGCGCGGGCATTGGCCTCGGCAACATTTTCGGCAGCTATCTGGCGGGCGCGCTGCGCAACCCGTCGGCAGCCGACGGCCAGTTCGGCCGCCTGATCTTCGGCTTCGCCGTGACCGAAGCGCTGGGTATTTTCTCGCTTCTCATCGCGCTTCTCGCTTTGTTCGGCTGAATGCTTGTTCGGCTGAACATTGGGAAGAATTGAACAGGCCGGCCGCGATCCTGCGGCGGGCCTGAATTTCGGGGATAGTCCATGTTCGTGACATCTGCCTTTGCGCAAGAGTCCGCGCCCGCCGTCGAAGGCGGCAGCGCTGGCACCGGCGTGCCTGCCGAGGCGCACGGCACGTTCCCGCCATTCAATCCGGCGACGTACCCCTCGCAGCTTCTATGGCTGGCAATCACCTTCGGGCTGTTTTATCTCTTCTTGAAACGGGTGGTGATGCCGCGCGTTGGCGGCATCATCGACGTGCGCAACGACCGCATTACCCAGGATCTCGACCATGCTGCCCGGCTGAAAAGCGAGGCCGATGCCGCCGTTGCCGCCTATGAGCAGGAATTGGCGGAAGCCAAGGGCAAGGCCAATGCGATCGGCCAGCAGGCCAACGATGCGGCCAAGGCGGAAGCCGAGGCTGCCCGCAAGACGATCGAGGCAGCGCTTGACCAGAAGCTTGGCGAGGCCGAGGCGCGTATATCTTCCATCAAGGCCAATGCCATGAAGGAAGTCGGCACGATCGCCGAGGACACCGCTTCGGCCATCGTCGAGGCGCTTGTCGGCGGCAAGGCCAGCAAGGCCGAAATCGCGGCCGCGGTCAAATCCGTGGCCGGGTGAGGAGCGCATCATGGACGCCACATCTCTCGCGACGCTTTGGGCAACTGTTGCCCTCGTAATCTTCCTCGGCATCGCCATCTACATCAAGGTGCCGGGCATGATCGCCAAGGCGCTCGATGCGCGTGCCGACAAGATCAGCTCCGAGCTCGAGGAAGCGCGCCGGTTGCGCGAAGAAGCCCAGCAGCTGCTTGGCCAATACCAGCGCAAGCGCAAGGAAGCCGAGCAGGAGGCCGCGGCCATCGTCGCCGCCGCCAAGCGCGAAGCCGACATGCTTGCCGCCGAGGCGCACAAGAAAACCGAGGACTATGTCGCTCGGCGCACCGCCTTGGCCGAGCAGAAGATCGGCCAGGCCGAGCGCGAAGCGATCGGCGAAGTGCGTGCCAGCGCTGTCGACATCGCGGTCGAAGCCGCGCGGGCGCTGCTGGCCGGCAAGATCGACGCCAAGGCCGGCGCCGACCTGTTCAACGCCTCGCTGCAGGATTTGAAGTCGAAGCTGAACTGAACGGCTGCATGAACAAGTCATCGAAGCCGCCCGGGAAACTTGGCGGCTTTTTTGTTGGCGAAAGCGACTGAGCGCGTAATCTCCCCCCTCGAGGGGGAGATGTCGCCAAAGGCGACAGAGGGGGTCGGTACGTCCTGGCGCGACGCCCTATGGAACGAAAGAGAACGTTGGCGCTTCACGCGAGGCGACCCCCTCTGGCCTGCCGGCCATCTCCCCCTCGAGGGGGGAGATCCGCGCCTAGCCGCCTTCGCAAATGTCAATCCAAACCCGAAAAACCCTCTTCCTCCAGCACCTCGGTGCCGCCGAACCGGAACGGTGCGAAGGAGGCGCGGTGCAGCCGTGCCACTGGCCCGTGCAGATCGATCGCCGTGCGATGGCGCACAGTGGCGTAGCCCATATGCAGTTCGAAGCCGTAACGCGCATGATGGCTGCCGCAGCCGCACATCATGCGGTCGCGCATCACCTTGGCGACGATCGAGGCTGCGGCGATCGATTGCGAGCGCTGGTCGCCCTTGATCAGTGCTTTGCCCTCGCAGGGCAGGCCGGGCGGCACGTCGCGGCCGTCGGCCAGTGCCAGCTTCGGCCGGATTGACAGGCCGGCCACGGCACGGCGCATCGCCTCCAGGCTGGCCTTGAGGATGTTGGAGGCATCGATGCCTTCGGCGCTGACCGAGGCCATCGATACGGCGAGTGCGGAGCCGAGGATTTTCAGGAACAGCGCCTCACGCTGCAAATGCGTCAGCCGCTTGGAATCGTCGAGGCCGTCGGGGATGTTGGCGGGATCGAGCACCACCGCTGCCGCCACCACCGGCCCGGCGAGCGGGCCGCGGCCGGCCTCGTCCATCCCCGCCACCGGCCAAAGGCCTTCGGCCATCGCCCTCGTCTCGAACGAGAAGTCGGGTTTCTCGACGATTTCGAAGAGAAGCGGAGAATCGGAACGTGGGCGAGCCATGGTGCGGCGAGGTTCGCATCGGCTCCGATTCTCCGCAAGTCCCTCCGGGTCGGGCGGGGCACCGGACCAGGAGGGGCTACCGTCTGCAAGCCCGGGGACAGGACAGGCCGGACGGGATTTTTTGCCCGTTGCCGGCCGTTTCAACCGGCTGGCGCGAGACGCTTTGTCACAGCAGCATCAGCTGCTCGGTAGCCTTGGCGGCGGGGACGAACTGGTCGGTCCTGAGCGAGCGCCGCTCGGCGTTGAGGCCGAGCCGTTTGGCAGCTATCTCGAAACGCCGGCCGATCTGCCAGGCATAGGGACCGGAGCCTTTCATGCGCTTGCCCCATTCCGAATCGTAGTCCTTGCCGTCGCGCATCGAACGGATCAGCGACATGACGTGGCGATAGCGGTCGGGATAGTGGCGCAGCAGCCAGTCCTTGAAGATCGGCGCGACCTCCAGCGGCAGGCGCAGCAGCACATAGCCGGCCTCGCGCGCGCCCGCTGCCTGCGCCGAATCGAGGATGCGCTCCATCTCCGGGTCGGTCAGTCCGGGGATGATCGGCGCGACCATCACCGAGGCCGGAATGCCGGCGTCCGAAAGCTGCCTGATCGCCTCCAGCCGCTTGGTCGGCGTCGACGCTCGCGGCTCCATCGTTCTGGCCAGCATCCTGTCCAATGTCGTCACCGACAATGCCACCTTGGCCAGCCCGCGTTCGGCCATGCGTGACAGAATGTCGATATCGCGTGTCACCAGCGCCGATTTGGTGACGATGCCGACCGGATGCCCGCGCGCCTCCAGCACTTCGAGGATCTCGCGCATGATCCGGTATTGCTTCTCGATCGGCTGATAAGGATCGGTATTGGTGCCGATGGCGATGGTGCGCGGCTGGTAATTATCCCTGGACAATTCCTTGTCGAGCAGCCGCGCCGCATCCGGCTTGGCAAACAGCTTCGATTCGAAATCCAGCCCCGGCGACAGGCCCATGAAGCTGTGCGTCGGCCGCGCGAAACAATAGACGCAGCCATGTTCGCAGCCGCGATAGGGATTGATCGAGCGGTCGAAGGAGATGTCGGGCGATTCGTTGCGCGTGATGATGGTGCGCGGCTTCTCGACCTGTACCTCGGTCCTGAACGGCGGCAGCTCCTCCAGCGAATTCCAGCCATCGTCGAACACATGCCTGCTGACCGGCTCGAAACGGCCGGACGGATTGATGCCCGCCGACCTGCCGCGATTGCGGTCGGGACGGACGCGCATGCCGCTCTGCTCGATCATCGCATTCGCCATCTCGGCCCTGCCAGCGCCGAAGGCTGCAATATCGGCACGCACGATCTGTTCCATCTTGGCCCTTTCCCAGGGACTGTCCGCCCGCTGTCGAATCGCTCTGCTCATGAATGTATTCCTATCGCATCGATGAGAACAAAGCAAGAACTTTCTCGCGGTGCGCCGCAAAAACTGGCGCTGCCCACCGCTTTCCGCTATTCGGCTAAACATGCTCAGCGTCCTGATCGAAACCCTGAATGACGAGGAGGGCCTTGCCCGCACGCTCGCCTCGCTGATCGGCGGCGCGGTCGAAGGCGTGGTGCGCGACGTTCTCGTCTGCGACACCGGCTCGACCGATCAGACGCACCGCGTCGCCGAACATGCCGGCTGCCACTATGTCAGCGGCGGCATCGCCGCCGGCATCAGGCAGGCCAAGGGCGACTGGCTGCTCTTGCTGGAACCGGGCGCGCGGCTGGGAGAGGGCTGGATCGACGAGGTCGTCGCCCATACCGCCAGGCAAACCATGGCGGCGCGGTTCTCGCGGGCACGCGGCAGCCGCACGCCATTCCTGTCGCGCGTCTTTGCCGGAAATCGCGCTCTCGCCGAAGGCTTGGTGATCAGCAAGCGTCAGGCCGCGGCGCTGTCGAAGAACGCCCGCAGCGCCGAAGCGATCGCCCGCGGCCTGGCGACCAGGAGGCTCCACGCCGAGATCTGGGTCGCGCCGCGGAAGTGACGGCTTACCGTCCCGGTTATGGGAACTCCGCCCAAGCACATTTTCTGGCGGGTCGTCGTTTATTGTGCATTGCACAAAATCTGGCCGGGGGTTACCATTCCCGGCGATATGGGCGAATAGGGTTTGGGGTGTGCCGGAGCGGCGACGACTAACGTCGATGCTGTTCCCTCGACATTTTGAGGACCCCGATGACCCTTTCAAGCCCTGACAAGTCCGGCGCTGCAAGCCTCGAGGCGATCGCACGAAACGGCGGCACGCTGCGCCGCATCGCCGCCCGCATCCCGACCTATCTTTCCGACCTTCGTGAGAATCCGGCATGGCTGCCGATGTTCATGCTGGCCCGCACCATGCCGGCGCGGCGCCTGCACTGGCGCGGTGCAAAGCCCGTTCCGCCGGCGCGCAATGTCGGTGAAACGATGTTCGCCGGCGTCGATCGCGATGCCGTCGTCGGCGCGCTGCGGACGGAGGGGCTCTATTCGGGCCTGATGCTGCCGGCCGCCATCCATGAGGAGATTGTCCGCTTCGCCGAGCGCACGCCATGCTTCGGCAATTTCGACCGTCGGCTGGAATTCCTGCCCGAAAAACACGCCGATGCCGAAAAGCATTTCGGCCGCCCGCTGCTCAGCGGTCACTATTTCGAACGGGTCCTCGACTGCAACGCTGCGGTCGCCGTGCAGCGCGATCCGCTGCTTCTCGATATCGCAGCGCACTATCTCGGCAGCCAGGCCAAGCTGATCACCACCCGCGTCTGGTGGAGCTTTCCGACCGGTGGCGTCTCGGACGCCGACAAGAACATGGCCTCGCTCGGCAAATACCATTTCGACCTCGACGACTGGCGCATGCTGAAGTTCTTTTTCTACCTGGTGCCGGTCGACGCCGACACTGGGCCGCATGTCTATGTCCGCGGCTCCCACAACCGCCGCATCCTGAAGCATCAGCTGACGCTGCTGGTAGGCCATTCGGCGGAAGAGGTGCTGGGCGTCTACGGCGAGCAGAGCCCGGTCACGCTGACCGGGCCGGCCGGCCTCGGCTTTGTCGAGGATCCGTTCGGCTTCCATATGGGCACCGTGCCGACGCGCACGCCGCGGCTGATGATGGAAGTCGGCTTCGGCGTCTCGCCGCCGTCGCGCCGGCGTTTTCACGGCGAGCCGGTCATTCGCTAAACCAAGGTCGCTTGGCTGATACCCCGGTTCGTCTCAGCCGCGCCGCAAATGCTCGTCCAGCCGCGGCATGATCTCGACGAAGTTGCAGGGCATGTGCCGGTAGTCGAGCTGCGGCTTCAAGATGCCGTCCCAGGCGTCCTTGCAGGCGCCGGGCGAGCCCGGCAGCACGAAGACGAAGGTGGCATTGACGACGCCGCCGGTTGCCCGGCTCTGGATCGTCGAAGTGCCGATCTTGTCGTAGGAGATGCGGTGGAACACTTCGGAAAAGCCGTTCATGCGCTTTTCGAAGATCGGCTCCAGCGCTTCCGGCGTCACGTCGCGGCCGGTGAAGCCGGTGCCGCCGGTGGTGATGACGACATCGATCGCATCGTCCTTCGACCAGCCCAGGACCTTGTCGCGGATCTTGTCGCGGTCGTCGGTAACGATGTCGCGGGCGGCCAGGACATGGCCGGCCTCGGCAATGCGGTCGGCCAGCGTCTGCCCGGATTTGTCGTCGGCGAGGCTGCGCGTATCGGAAACGGTCAGTACCGCGATGCGCACGGGAACGAAGGGGCGGCTCTCGTCAATCCTGGCCATGGGCGTCAGCCTCCGATGTCACGCTTCGCGTCGCCGCGACAAACCAGTCGGGATGGCGGCCGCGGATATCGACGGCCGCGCGCTTGGCCACATTGCCGGTCTCGAACAGCCCGAAGCAGGTGGCGCCGGAGCCGGACATCCTGGCAAAACCGGCTCCGGCCTTGTTGAGCACGGAAAGCGCCTTGCCGATGGCGGGCTGGATTGCGCGCGCCGCAGGCTCGAGATCGTTGCGGGTGATCTCCAGCCAGTTGCGGATACTGTGGAAGTCGAGGCTGCGCGGCAGCGGCGGCAGTCCCGCATTGTCGCGGCGGCCAAGCGCCTCGAACACGTCGGCCGTCGAGACGGCAGTGCCGGGATTGACGAGCACCAGACCCAGCGCCGGGAAACCCGGCACGAGCGTCAGCTCGTCGCCGATGCCGCGGGCTATCAGCGGTCTGGCTGCGAGGCACATCGGCACGTCGGCGCCGAGCGACAGGCCGATCCGCGCCAGTTCGGCATCGCCGATGTCGAGCCTCCAGGTCTGGACCAGGGCGCGCAGCACAGCCGCCGCATCGCTCGACCCGCCGCCGACACCGGACGCGACCGGCAGGTTCTTTTCGAGCCTGATGGCGACAGCCGGTGCGTGCTTGGGACCGGCCTCGCGCCGCAGTGCATCGCGCGCTCTCACCACCAGATTATTGTCGTCGACCGGCACCGCGGAGGCGTATTTGCCGGACACGGAAAACCCATCGCTGTCGGCAAGTTCCGTTTCGATGCGGTCGCCGAAGCGCGTGAACACAGCCAGGCTTTCGATCGTGTGATAGCCGTCGGCACGCTGGCCGGTGACGTGCAGCGCGAGATTTATCTTGGCGTGCGCATGCGACACCCGGATGCTGGCCTCGGCGTTCACTGGCTCGGCCGCGAGGGGTACGACGGTCAATCCTTGGCCAGACGGTATTCGCCGGTCTTCGGGTCCTTGACCAATGTTCCCATCGTACCGTTGGCGGCCTGCTTTTCGGTACGCCGCACCCTGGCGGTCACACGCTCGGCTTCCCTGACGAAGGAGCGGTAGCCGAAATAGGCGGCAATGCCGACGACGGCGAAGAAAATGATCTGCGGCATGTCAAACTCCTCCCTCGCAAGGCCGGCAAGGCCGCCGGTCGGGTCGGTTGATGATTTATGCTAGACGCTTTCACCGGCTTTTCAAAGCCCGAAGCGCGCCCACAGCGCGCTCTCTTCCGCCGCATCGATGACGCCGCTTGCCGCGGCGGCGGCGATATCGGGCGCCGAAAAGCTCGAGCCGAACAGGCCGAAGCGGCCGAACAGGCCGCGCGGCGCGGTGATCAGCTTGAGCTGGGTTTTCGGCCCGAAACGGCTCTTCAGCACGCTGCGCATGTCGCCGAGCGCATCGACCAGTCCGAGTTCAAGCCCCTTCTTGGCCGTCCAGAACAGGCCGGTGAACAGGTCGGGATCGTCCTTGAGCTTGCTGCCGCGCCTGTCCTTGACGAGGTCGATGAAGGTCTCGTGGACCTCCAGCTGCAGCGCCTTCAGGCGCTCCACGTCCTCCTTCCTTTCCGGCTTGAACGGGTCGAGCACCGCCTTGTTCTGGCCGGCGGTGTGGACGCGGCGCTCGATGCCGATCTTCTTCAACAGCTCCGGAAAGCCGAACGAGGCCGACACCACGCCGATCGAGCCGACGATGGAGGACGGGTCGGCAAAGATCTCGTCGCCGGCGACCGCGATCATGTAGCCGCCCGATGCCGCCACGTCCTCGACGAAAACCAGGACCTTCTTGTTCTTCTCGCTCGCCAGGTCGCGGATGCGCCTGAAGATCAGCCGCGACTGCACCGGCGAGCCGCCTGGCGAGTTGATCGAGATGGCGACCGCCGGCGCGTCGAAGGAAAACAGCTTTTCGAGAAGGCCGGCGGTGGAAGCGAGCGACAGGCTCGGCCGGAACTGGCCGCCGCCGGGCATGATCGTGCCGTGCAGCCGGATGACCGGAATGGTGACGACGGCGGAGCGCCAGGATTTCGGCAGCAGGCGGTTGAAAAGGCGTTTCACGAGGGGGCGGTCTCCGGTCGATTTGCTTGAGGCATGTAGGAATTCGCCGGCCAACGGCAATGCCGTCACCCCGGCAATCAGAATGGATCAGTCTCCGAAAAGCGACGCCAGCCCGTTATTGATCAGCTCTGCCCGCTCCGAAGGGCCATTGCCTGAATAGGCATGCAGCATCAGCGGTGGTTGGATCGACAGTTTGCCGCGTGCGCCGAGTGCTGCCCGGACGACGATGCGGATCGCCGCCGCTTCGGGGCGAGGATGGACGGCCAGCATCTCGGCATCGCCGAAGCGGCCGGCGATGGCATCGAGGATGGCGCCGAGCTGTTCCGGCCGGGCGATGACGGCCAGCCCGCCGCCCGGTCTGACCACCGCGGCCGCGCTGCGGATCCAGCTGTCGAACAGCCCATCCTCCGAGACATGCGCGGCCTTTCTCAGCGGATCGGGCGTCGCGCGATCCTCGGCGGCATTGAACGGCGGGTTCATGATGACGAAATCGAAGCTGTTGTCCTCAAGTCCGGCGGCCGTTCGCGCCCGGCCCGACAGCGCGACATCGGCGACGAGCACCGAGGCGCGGTCGCTGAGATGCGCATTGCCGGGGTGGGCAAGCGTGGTGGTGGCGAAGGCCGCCATTTCCGGGGAACGCTCGATGAGCACGGCCGCGGCACCGGGGCAGCGCGACAGGACCGCCAGGCCGGCCGCACCAGCGCCCGCGCCAAAATCGGCAAGCCGCTCGGCGAAGGAGGACGGCACGGCAGCCGCCAGCATCATCGCATCCATGCCGGCGCGGTGGCCCGCCTTTCTCGGCTGCACCAGCCAGAAGCGACCGCGATGAAAGGCATCGACCGTATGAGCCGGCATGTCCGGGACAAGGGCAGCGGGCGACGCGGACATTATTTTTGGCGGATCTCGTTAGCGATGCCGGCATCCGTCAGGATGCGCCGCGCCGCATCGGCCTTGTCGGCGTCCACCATGACACGGCGGGGCAGGATGCCGATCGAGCCGTCGAGGACGCTCATGTTCTGGTCGGCGACGAAACAGCCGATGCCGGCATCGCGCATGAGCGATTCGACAAACGAAATGATGACGGCGTCGTTGGTGCGGATGAGCTCTATCATCGGATTAGGGCCATGATCTATCGATATGGTCGAAATGGCGCCTGAAACGGCAAGAAGATGCGAGGAGAAGCGTGAAGGTCGGGGTCTTTCCCCCGGCCGAGCGGTTCGACGACGCAGCTTGCAGCCGTTTCGGCGTCCGGAGGATGTGGTCCATCTGCCCGGCTACTTTGTCGCGAAGGACTTGAAAGCCGAATGGCTTCCTGCGCCTTCGCTCCGCGTATCCGGACAGATGGCCTCACACCATTTCGATCATATCGATAGATCATGGCCCTAAACTCGCAGTTTGCGGCGTTGATGTAAACGTAGGCGTGATCATGTACCAGAGCCGGCGCGCCAATTCGCCTCTTGCCGCGCCGGTGGGTGACACCCTAGAGTCTGTCCAGGGACCATGTTGCCGTCGTGCATATCGAGGTTGGGAGTTTTGCCGTGGGTGTCGTTCTCAACATTGAAAACGGGAAGCGCGAAGCCGCCTCGATAAAGGACCTCATCGACCTGACCGTGGCCGACATGGGGCGCGTCAACAAATTGATCCTGTCGAAGGCCGGCTCCGATGTCGAGATGATTCCGGAGATAGCCAACCATCTGATCTCGTCGGGCGGCAAACGGCTGCGGCCGATGCTGACGCTCGCCGCGGCCCAGATGTTCGGCTATTCCGGCGACGGCCATGTCAAGCTCGCCACATCGGTCGAATTCATGCATACCGCGACACTTCTCCACGACGACGTCGTCGACGAAAGCGGCATGCGGCGCGGCAAGAAGACGGCGCGCATGATCTGGGGCAACCAGGCCAGTGTTCTGGTCGGCGATTTCCTGCTCGGCCAGGCGTTCCGGATGATGGTCGATGTCGGCTCGCTTGAAGCGCTCGATATCCTGTCGAGCGCTGCTTCGATCATCGCCGAAGGCGAGGTGATGCAGCTTGCCGCCGCCAAAAACCTCGAGACCACCGAGGACGAGCATTTCGCGGTGATCAAGGCCAAGACCGCGGCGCTGTTCTCCGCTGCCGCCGAGGTCGGCCCGGTCATCGCCCAGGCGACGCGCAATGATCGCGCAGCACTTCGCTCCTACGGCATGAATCTCGGCCTTGCCTTCCAGCTGATCGATGACGCGCTGGATTACGGCGGCACCAGCAAGGATCTCGGCAAGAATGTCGGCGACGATTTCCGCGAGGGCAAGGTGACGCTGCCGGTGATCCTCGCCTATCGGCGCGGCACCAAGGCCGAGCGCAGCTTCTGGAAACGCGCCATCGAGGACAATGCCGCCGACGATGCCGGGCTGGAAAAGGCCATCGGCCTGATGCTCCGCCACGGGGCGATTGCCGACACCATCGGGCGCGCCCGCCATTTCGGCGAGATAGCCCGCGACGCGCTGGCGCCGCTCGAGGCGACGCCGCAGAAGTCTGCACTGATCGACGTCATCGATTTCTGCATCAGCCGGGTGAATTGACAGGCGTCGCGGCGCGAGGCCGGGACGCCGCCTGTTCTCATCGAGCCTTTGCCGGAAGCACTATTGCTGCCAGCAAACTGACGACGATGCCCGCCGCCGCGAGCCGGAAGGCAACCTGGATGCGTTGCCGACATTGAGCGTCGTCGAAGCCATCCCCGAGGCGACGCCTTGCTGGTCATGGGCAACGCCGGAAGCGGCGGCAATCCACATTGCGGTCCAGACGATGCCTTGTCCGACGCCGGAGACGATCAGGCCGGGTACGAGGGGCAGATAGCTGCTGTCGGCAGTCGCGCCTGATACCATCAATGCTGTGCCGACCGCGCCGACGATCATGCCGCCGACCAGGGTGCTGCGCGTCGAAAAGCGCGTTGCCAGACGCTCGCCGAGTTGCGTGCCGGTGGCGATGGCGACCGACGGCACGAGAAAGGCGAGGCCCGTCTGCAAGGCAGTGAAGCCGTGCACGTTCTGCAGCAGCACGGTGAGGAAGTAGGGCAGCGCGCCGAAAGTAGCCATGTAGAGGAAGGTTATCGTCATGCCGGCGACGAGGCTGCGGTTGTGGAACACGCGCAGCGGCATCAGCGGGTCGGCGCTGTTGGCCTCGATCACGGTGAAGGCGATCAGGAAAAATGCCGCCAGTGCTGCGCTGACGATGATTGCGCCAGAGCCCCAGCCATATTCGGGCCCCTGAACCAGGGTGAAGACAAGCAGCGTCGCGCCGGCGGTGACGGTCAGCGCGCCCGGCAGATCGAAGCTGCACTGCTCGTGCCGCTTGCGATCGCGCGGGATGATGGCGAAAGCCGCGATGATGGCGATCCCGGCCAACAGCACGTTGACGTAGAAGACCGACGGCCAGCCGAAGGCGCTGGTCAGAAACCCGCCGGCAAGCGAACCGAGCGTCAGGCCGCTGGCGCCCGCGCCTCCCCAGACGGCGAGCGCCCGGTTGCGTTCCGGTCCCTCGGCGAACAGGCGGTTGATCAGCGACAACGTCGCAGGAAACAGGAACGCGGCGCCGATGCCTTGCACGGCGCGGGCCGCGATGATGATTTCCGGCGACCAGGCGAGGCCGCCGACCAGAGATGAGAGCGCGTAGAGCCAGAGCGCGAAGATGAAGACGCGGCGCTGGCCGATCAGGTCGGCGGCCCGGCCGCCGAACAGCAGGAAGCCGCCGGTGAAGACGGTGTAGGCGCTGACCACCCACTGCAGGGTCTGGCCTGAAAATCCGAGGCCGGCGCCGATCTCCGGCAACGCCACGAAGACTATGTTGAGGTCGAGCGAGATGATGAGCTGCGCGAAGGCGAGCAGCGCCAGCGTTGCGCCATGTTTCGCCCTGCTTGCTCCCTGCGTTATCGCCCCGAGCGGCGCGCCTTGATCCAGTGAACTCATGCCGGTCTCCTTGTCGACAATTATTTAATGATCGACAAAGAATTGAGATTTGCAATCCGAAGTCAAGCGGATTATTTGTTGATCGACAAAAATTGGAGACCGCCATGGCGGGAAGGCCAAGGGAGTTCGACCGCGACCAGGCGCTGGAGAAAGCCCGCGACGCTTTCTGGAGACGCGGCTACGAGGGCACCTCGATGGCCGATCTCGTATCGGCGCTTGGTCTCGCATCGGCGCGCATCTATGCCGCCTTCGGCTCGAAGGAGGATCTGTTTCGCGAAGCGGTGGCACTTTACGAGGCCAATGAGGGCGGCTTCGCCACACGCGCACTGCAGGAAGAACCAAATGTCCGGCGCGTCATCGAGCGCATGCTTCGCGACGCCGTCGAAATCTATACGCGGCCGGGGCAGCCGCAGGGCTGCATGGTGGTGACGGCCGCGACCAATTGCGCCGTCGAAAATGACGCCGTGCTGCAATGGCTGGTGGAGCATCGGCTGGCGCTTACCGCATCGATCGTCGAGCGGTTGAAGCAGGCGGTGCGCGATGGCGAATTGAAGCCGGACACCGATGCCGAGACGTTGGGGGATTATTACGCCACGCTGATGCACGGCCTTTCGGTGCAGGCACGCGACGGCGTGCCGAAAAAGCGGCTGCACGATCTTGTCACCGTCGCCATGCAGGCGCTCGACGCAAGCCTTTCGCAAACGTCCTGAGTTTCAGGGCCGTGACGCTTGGCCCTCACTTGCCGGATTTCTCGGCGGCCTTCTTGGGATTGACCGCCGCCGTCGGCGGCTCGGGTGGTTCGGCAGCGACAGCTTTCGGCGGTTCCGGCTCGGTTGCCGGCGCCTCGGGGCCGGCCTTGCTGAGCGCGACCGAGATGCCGAACACCTTCCATTGCCGTTCGACCGGCGCAAACAACAGCTCGAAATTGACCTGCATCGGCACCGAGGGAAAGAAACCGGCCATATGCAACATGCCGTTGGGCTCGATCTGCGGCAGCAGCGTCAATTGCGGCTCAAGCACCGCGACGCCGCCGAGGTCGATGCCGTCATTGCGGTGGCCGGCGAAGATCTCGGCAAGCTTGGCCGCATTGTTGGTCTGGAAGCCCGGCGCGCCGAGATCGCGCAGCACCGTGTAATTCCCTGTCTTGTTGGCATGGTCGAGCGCCAGCAGCGAGCCGCGCACCAGGATCAGCACGCCGTTGCGGTCGATGTTGGCCGGCTTCGGCGCCTGCGGCTTGGCCGATTTCTGGGTTTTCGACGTTTGCGCCAGGGCAGGCTGGACAAGCTGCGGAACGGCTGCCGTCAGCACCAAGGCGGCCAGCAACATTCTGCCCGTCGGCCGCACCGATCCCGGCAAGATTGAGGTCATGCCCGCTGCATCAGTTGAGTGTCCACGATGCGCCGACGCTGACGCCGACATCGCCACGGTTGGTGGAGGCCGACACGGCGGCGTTGAGGCGGAAATCCAGGCTCGTGCTATAGCCGAGGCCGAGCGCCAGGCCCGACTGGCCCTTGAAATGGCCAAAGCCGCCGGCCAGCGACAATTTGCCGGGCCTGTCGTCGTAACGCAATCCCGCCGTCGCCAGCGCAAGCGCCGTTCCGGCGCGGGCTTCCGAGCGGTTTTCGCTGACCTGCTCGCCAAGGTTCTGCAACCCGCCCTCCAGCGCGCTGACGCGGCCGTCGAGCAGGGCGATGTTAGCCTCGTTGATCGTGGTGCGACTGTCGAGGCTGAAAATCTGCGCGGTGTGCAGGTTGAGCGTGTTGGTATTGTTGGTGATACGCGCCTCGTGATCGGCAAGCTGGATCGTATGATCGCCGACCGTCGTGTTGAGCGCGTTGATCTGGTTGGTGTTGTTGACAATGCGCGTCTCGTGATCGGCAAGCTGCATGGTGTGGCTGCTTACCGTGGTGTTGAGCGAGGCGATCTGGGTGGTATGGGCTGCAACGTCGTCGGCCAGTCCTTCGAGTTCGTCGATGTTCACGGAAGCGGTCGCCAGATTGCCCGCGGCGTCGGACGTCACCAGGTATTTCGGTCCGCTCTGGGCCTCCCTGCTGGCTGCGCTGTTGATGCCCGACAGAGTGTAGGTGGCGCTGCTGTTGCCGATAGCCACCTGATTGGCGCGTGTCGTGGTCACACCTTGGCCTACGGCGACTGAATCGGCAAAATTGGCCGTCGCACCGGTGCCGAGGGCGGTGGCATTCACCGCATTCGCCTTGGCCGAGGCGCCAAGAGCGGTAGCGTTGGCCTGGTTAGGGCCTCCCGCACCAGCCTGAGCACGGGCGCCGATAGCCGTCGTGCTTGCATTGTTATGGTTGATGGGACCCGAGATTCCCCCGGCCCACGCATCATCGCCAAGAGCGGTACTGAGGTCTCCATCAGAAACGGCTCTACCGCCGACCGCCGTCGAGGATCCGCCCGCAGCTTGGGCGATAGTTCCGCATGCCATACCGGTGGGCGAAGCCCCGGCGCCATCTGCGCCATAATTTATATCTTCACACACAAACGCAGCCGCCGGAGTCGGCGCGAGGGCCACCAGGCCGGCTGCCGCGGCTATCACCAAAGCTCCGGCCCCGCGAACCGGCACGCGGGACGACATCAGGATGCCGGCAGCCCCCAATGCAGCCGACCACTCAAAGCCTTCTACAACACGGCTCTTCATCGAATTATCCCCTTCTTTCCAGAACGGCGCCGGCCGATCGCAAAGCTCCCGATGAGATGGACCATGCATGAAGCCGGCAACGGCCGGACAGTCGGCAAATGCCTACACTTCGCGGCATTCCCCCTGTTCTTGCAGCGTTTTCAGTCCTGGCTGTTGCAATCTTGCAACGTCGGGCCGGTTGACTGACCGAAATCACGAAAACGGCCGCGCGCTCGTCAGCAGCGCCACGAGCTGGCTTTGGCGACTGGTTCCGGTTTTCCGAAAAATTCGCTCGAGATAAGTACGGGCCGATTTGACGGCGATGCCGATTTCGAGGGCGGCTTCCTGTACGGAACGGCCTGAGGCAAGCACGACGGCGAGCCGGGCTTCCGCCGGCGTCAAGTCGAACAGGCCCGAAAGGATATCGGGCGACGGCACCGTCGCGCTGATGCTGACGGCAGTTGCCGCGACAAGGATATCCGCGCCCGAAAAGATGTCATGTGCGGCACGGCGCAACGGCAAAAGGTGAACGATCAGCGCAGGCCGCCCCTCGACGGCTGGGACAGGGATGGACCGCACAACGCGATGGTCGGCGTTGTGCATGATGGCTTGCTGGAAAAGCGCGTTTGCAGACAGGTCCGCAAGCACCATGCCGCCGCCGGCCTGGGGGATGAAGACGTCCTTCATATCTTCCAGCAGGCGGTTGACCGTCAGCACGCGGCCCGATCTGCTCATGACTGCCGCTGGCAGCTCGATCTCGCTCAGAATGGACACGGCGGTCCTGGCCCGCTCCAGACCGAGCCGCCCGGCGACAAGGCCGGCCCGCGCCAGATGCGGACGCAGTCCGTTCAGCAGGTCGATCGCGGCTTGATCGTACTTGCCGTCCTTCAGCCAGCGCTGGAAGACGAACAGCACAAGCTCCCCGCTCGGCATGGGAATCGACGTACAGACGGGCGATCCGACGCCGAAATTTCTTGCCCATGCGTAGATCGGGTCCCGCTCGATCTCATCGCCGGTCATGATGTCGTCGACCCGCACAAAGCTTGCCGGCTGAGTGCTGCACATGCGCTGCACGCTCTCGGAAAATTTCCAATCTGCCATGAAAGCGTCGATCAAGGGCTCGGCCTGCGCCTCGCCGATGGCGCGAAGCGGGGAATGATCGCTGATCATGAAAATCGAGCCGCTTGCCGAGCGCGTGATCGCACTGGTCGCTTCCAAGGCATCCGGCCACAGCTCGGCTGCGAATGCGGCTTCATAGATACGGTCGACGATGGCGAAGGCTTCTTCGTTTCGCGGCATTTCCAGCATCGGCACCCCCTGACGGCTGGCGAGGCAAGAACTGAGGGCACATCCTGCCACGCAAAGTTGCATGGCGGAAGCTTTCAACCGCTGGCCATTATGGATCGCTTACGGCGTCGGGAAATAGCGCCGTGCAGGCAGCGCCAAAGCGGACGCCACGCGGTCAAGAGTCGCAGTTCAGGCCCTTTCGGCATGGTTTATTAATTGCTTGACCCGATTGTGAATTCGGGCCGGGTTGAAGCACGACCCCAAAAAGGCCATGCTTTACCTGTAAAGATCGAGTCTACGGCGATCCCGCTGACGCGGAGATGGCGTTTGGCTGAAAGGGATATGATGCGGCAAGGATATGCGCGCTGGCTGACGGGGCTGGCAATCGCGACGGGCATGGCGATCTCGGCTTTGCCGGCGCATGCCAAACAGACCGCCGAGCCGGTCAGGATCACATCCTTCTCGGGGGCCTATCTTGCCGCCAGGATTGCCGACGGCGACAACGACCTCGACAGCGCCATTTCCTATTACAAGCAGGCGCTTGCGTTCGATCCGAACGATACGGGACTGCAGCAGAGCCTGATGCTGTCGCTGATCGCGCAGGGGCGCTTCGACGAATCCCTGGTCTATGCCGACAAGCTCAAGGCGGTTCCCGATGTCGAGCGCTTCTCGCGCCTGGCGCTGGCCATCGATTCCTTCCACAAGAAGGATTTCTCCAAGGCCGAATACTGGCTCAAGCTGTCGCTCGAATCCGATCTCGACCGGCTGATCTCCGGCGTCATGACCGGCTGGGCCAAGCAGGGTGCGGGTGACGCCGGCGAGGCCATGGCTTCCATCGACAAGCTGCAAGGCCCCGACTGGTTCAGCCTGTTCAAGTCCTTCCACCGCGCCTTGATTGCCGACGCCTCCGGCCTGCCCGACAGGGCGGATGCGCTCTACACCGCCACCGTGCAGGACACGGCCGCCGGCGGTGCGGCCCCCGAAACATGGATGCGCAACGCGCAGGCCTACGCCTCTTTCCTCGCCCGCAAAGGCGACAAGGCCAAGGCGCTGTCGGTGCTCGACAAGGCCGAGGCGTTTGCGCCCGGCAAGGTCGAGATTGCAGCCCTTCGCGACAAGATCAACAAGGGCGAAAAGATCGAGCCCTTCGTTGCCGGTCCGTCGGACGGCGCCTCGGAAATCCTGCTCGATCTCGCCACCGCGCTCAACCGCGGCGGCGGCGAGCCGTTCGTGCGGCTTTATCTGCAATATGCCCTGGCGCTGCGGCCCGACAACGACGCGGCGCTCGTTCAGCTTGCCGCCGTTGCCGAGCAGTTGAAAGACGGCGAGGGCGCCATCGCGCTCTATCGCCGCATTCCCGCCGGCTCGCCGCTGAAGCAGCTTTCGGACCTGCAGCTTGGCCTCAACCTTGCCGATCTCGACCGCAACGACGAGGCGATCACTCACCTCAAGGCCATCGTCGATGCGCATCCAGACGACATGCGCGCCTATCTGGCGCTCGGCGGCGTCTATTCCTCGAAGGAGGATTTCCGCTCCGCCGCCAATCTTTACGACAAGGCGGTCGAGGTGCTGAAGACGCCGACCGCCGCCAACTGGAACATCTTCTACCAGCGCGGCATCGCCTATGAGCGGCTGAAGGAATGGCCGAAGGCCGAGCCGAATTTCCGCAAGGCGCTGGAGCTCTACCCCGACCAGCCGCAGGTTCTGAACTATCTCGGCTATTCCTGGGTCGACAAGAACATGAACCTCAAGGAAGGCCTCGCGATGATCCAGAAGGCCGTCGACCTGAGGCCGAGCGACGGCTACATCGTCGATTCGCTGGGCTGGGCCTATTACCGCCTTGGCCAGTTCGACGATGCAGTGCGCGAAATGGAACGCGCCGTTTCGTTGAAGCCGGAGGATCCGGTGCTCAACGATCACCTCGGCGACGCTTACTGGCGCGTCGGCCGCAAGCTGGAAGCCACCTTCCAGTGGAACCAGGCCCGCGACCTGAAGCCGGACCCGGATGTGCTTGCCGCCTTGCAGCAAAAGCTGATGAAAGGCCTGCCGCCGATCGAATCCAACACGGCGCAGGAAACCCCGAACGTAAAGCCCTTGCCGGCGCCCGCCCCTAAGGGGTGACCCTTATTTCCTTCTCCCCTTGTGGGAGAAGGTGGATCGGCGCGCAGCGCCGAGACGGTTGAGGGGTGTCGGACGGATTGCCGTCGGTGCCAAGCTGGAACACCCCTCATCCGACCGAGCTTCGCTCGGCCACCTTCTCCCACAAGGGGAGAAGGGAACACCTTCAAAGGCCTGACCCCCTCTGCCTTGACGCTTGCTGGCCAGGCATCTAGGACGTGCCGGCATCCCGCCTTTCCCGCCGAGGCCGCCGTGACCATTCCTGCCCACATGCACCCCAGCCGCTCGTTCCAGGGGCTGATCCTGACGTTGCATAATTATTGGGCGGACTATGGCTGCGTCGTCCTCCAGCCTTACGACATGGAAGTCGGCGCCGGCACATTCCATCCGGCAACGACATTGCGCGCGCTCGGCCCAAAACGCTGGAACGCGGCCTATGTCCAGCCCTCGCGCCGCCCCAAGGACGGCCGCTATGGCGAGAACCCGAACCGGCTGCAGCACTATTACCAATACCAGGTGATCCTGAAGCCCAATCCGCCCAATCTGCAGGAGCTTTATCTCGGCTCGCTGGCCGCGATCGGCATCGATCCGCTGCTGCATGACATCCGCTTCGTCGAGGACGACTGGGAAAGCCCGACGCTGGGCGCCTGGGGGCTGGGCTGGGAGTGCTGGTGCGACGGCATGGAGGTCTCGCAGTTCACCTATTTCCAGCAGGTCTGCGGCATCGAATGCTCCCCGGTGGCGGGCGAGCTCACTTACGGGCTGGAACGGCTGGCCATGTATGTGCAGGGCGTCGACAATGTCTACGACCTCAACTTCAACGGCCGCGAAGGCGCCGACAAGGTGACCTATGGCGACGTCTTCCTGCAGGCCGAGCAGGAATATTCGCGCCATAATTTCGAATTTGCCAACACCGCAATGCTGCTCAGGCATTTCGAGGACGCCGAAGCCGAGTGCAAGGCGCTGCTCGAAGCCGGCGCGCCTGTCTCCCCCCTTGAGGGGGAGATGCCCGCGAAGCGGGTCGAGGGGGTCACCTCAGAAGGCACCACAAGTAAAACGTCGAGCACTGCACGGGCGACCCCTCCCGGCCAGACCTTGTCTGGCCACCTTCCGCTCAAGGGGGAGGGATACCACCGCCTTGTATTCCCCGCCTACGACCAGTGCATCAAGGCCAGCCACGTCTTCAATCTGCTCGACGCACGCGGCGTCATTTCGGTCACCGAGCGCCAGAGTTACATCCTGCGCGTTCGCAATCTGGCCAAGGCCTGCGGCGAGGCGTTTTTGCTGACGCAGGCGGGCGGCTTGGCGGCTTAGCTCCAGGCGATTTCGGCAGGGGCGCTGATTGGCAACGTGCCTTGGCCGCTTGCACCGGCTATTGTCCGCAGCGCCTGCCTGACGCCGGGCATCGAGAACGTGCCATGAACTTGCGCCGTGAAGCAGGCGCTGAGCGCGAGGATCTGCAGGAATGTCGATGCCGTTGTCATGGTCGTTCAGCCAATAGCTCTCTGCCTGAGCGTTGGTCGCTTCAGCGCTGCGTTCGGTTCAGGGAAATCTTTGATCCAAGGACGGGCGGACCGGCGCGTGTCCGACAGGCGGCTGAAGTTTTTCGGAATTCGCCGTTGGACGCCTTGATCGTGCTGGGAAGGGTGACAGCGGTCAGCCGAGTTGCTATGCCCCCGCTTACCTCCCCTTGATGGGGAGGTCGCCGCGAAGCGGCGGCTATTTTTGTCCATGAGTTCCTTCGATGCCCGACCTGCTTCTAGAACTTCGCTCGGAAGAGATCCCCGCCCGCATGCAGCGCAAGGCTGCCGGCGATCTCAGGAAGCTTTTGACCGACGGGCTGGTCGAGGCCGGGCTGACCTATGAGGCGGCGCGCGAATATTGGACGCCGCGCCGGTTGACGCTCGACATTCGCGGCCTGACCGCCCGCTCGAAGGACATCAGCGAGGAGATCAAGGGGCCCTCGACCAAGGCGCCCGAGCCGGCGGTGCAGGGTTTTCTGCGCAAGGCCGGCCTTGCCTCGATTGCCGAGGCGCATGTTCATTCCGATCCGAAGAAGGGCGACTTCTATGTCGCTCATATTGCGAAGCCCGGCAGGGCGGCGGAGCAAATCATCGCCGAGCTGGTGCCGGGCATCATCCGCAACTTCCCCTGGCCGAAATCGATGCGCTGGGGGCCGGCTTCGGCCAAGCCCGGCTCGCTGCGCTGGGTGCGGCCGCTGCAATCGATCCTGTGCACCTTCGGCCCCGAAACCGAGGAGCCGGTGGTCGTCGATTTCGAGATCGACGGCATCCGCTCAGGCAATATCACTTACGGCCACCGTTTCCATGCGCCTGGCGCCATCACGGTGCGCCGCTTCGACGATTATGTCGCCAAGCTTGAGGCGGCCAAGGTCGTGCTCGATGCCGACAGACGCAAAGAGATCATTCTCGCCGATGCCAGGAATCTTGCTTTCGCCAGCGGGCTCGATCTCGTCGAGGACGAGGGGCTGCTGGAGGAAGTGTCGGGCCTGGTCGAATGGCCTGTCGTGCTGATGGGCGAATTCGAACAGGATTTTCTCGCCATTCCGGCCGAGGTGATCCGGCTCACCATCCGCGCCAACCAGAAGTGTTTTGTGACACGGCCGCACGGCGCGGGCGAAGAGCTCTCCAACCGCTTCATCCTGACTGCCAACATCGAGGCCAAGGACGGCGGCAAGGAGATCGCCCACGGCAATGGCAAGGTGGTGCGCGCGCGCCTGTCCGACGCGCTCTATTTCTGGAGAACCGACCAGAGCGACCTGCCGGATCTCGACCAGCTGCAGGCATCGGCGGAAAAGTTCGGGCTTGATCTAAAAAAACCGCTCGACCAGCGCATGGCCCGCCTCGACCACCTCAATGTAACGTTTCATGCCAAGCTCGGCACGCAAGGCGAGCGGGTGGAGCGGATTGCGCGTTTGGCGGAAGAACTGGCGCCGATCGTGGCGCAGTCGATCTCCCCCCTTGAGGGGGAGATGGCCGGCAGGCCAGAGGGGGTCGCCTCGGCTGGCGCGACGCGACCTGACGTTTCGAAGCAAGAGGAAGTTGGCGCTCCACGCGAGATGACCCCCTCTGTCGCCTTCGGCGACATCTCCCCCTCGAGGGGGGAGATTACCGCGCTGGCGCGCCGCGCCGCCGTGCTCGCCAAGGCCGACCTCACCACCGAAGTGGTTGGCGAGTTCCCGGAACTGCAAGGCGCCATGGGCCGCAAATACGCACTGCTGCAGGGCGAGCATCCTTCCGTTGCCGCGGCGATCGAGGAACACTACAAGCCGCAGGGACCGTCCGATCGCGTGCCAACTGATCCGGTTTCGGTGGCCGTGGCGCTTGCCGACAAGCTCGACACGCTGGTCGGGTTCTGGGCTATTGATGAAAAGCCGACCGGATCGAAGGACCCCTATGCGCTCAGAAGAGCGGCGCTGGGCGTTGTGAGGATTTTGGTCGAGAATGGGGTAAGACTGCCACTCCAGCGCCAGTTTTTAAACTCGCTATTCGGGCTTACCTTCAATCGCGGCAATCGGTTTTCGGTGGTCTGGCGAGCGGACGATGGGGGTGATTTCACGACCGGTGTGGGATCAGCCGACGATTTGATCAGTGAACGGGCAGGTTTGCTGTCCTCGGAAATACGCGGCGTCGAATTACCGGACCGTTCCGCGTCTGACATAATTGCCGATCTCCTGTCCTTCTTCCACGACCGCCTGAAAGTCTATCTCCGCGACCAGGGCGCGCGGCACGATCTGATCGACGCCGTACTGGCGGCGGGCTCGCGCCCAATCTCCCCCCTAGAGGGGGAGATGTCGGCGAAGCCGACAGAGGGGGGCGCTGTCCCGCCAGCCTCTCATTCTGTCGCGCCCCCCTCTGCCCTGCCGGGCATCTCCCCCTCTAGGGGGGAGATCGGCCAATCGTCCAACGACGACCTCCTGCAAATCGTCCGCCGCGTCGAAGCGCTTGGCTCCTTCCTCGACAGCGAGGACGGCAGGAACCTGCTTGCCGGCACCAAGCGCGCTGCCAACATCGTGGCTGCCGAGGAGAAGAAGAACACGACGATCGCCGACCGTGTTGAGCCGGCGCTGTTCCGGGAGGACGCCGAAAAAGCCTTGTACGCCGCGGTCAATCAAGCCGAGAAGCAAGCCGGCGAAGCAATTCAAAACGAAGACTTTTCCGCCGCCATGCT
Source organism: Mesorhizobium sp. M1006 (assembly GCF_040318825.1). NCBI lineage: Bacteria > Pseudomonadati > Pseudomonadota > Alphaproteobacteria > Hyphomicrobiales > Phyllobacteriaceae > Mesorhizobium > Mesorhizobium sp. M1006. The sequence goes on along the minus strand of NZ_JAMYMZ010000014.1, from coordinate 65,458 downwards.
GGCGCTTAGCGTGTTGCGCGAGCCGGTTGATTCATTCTTTGAGAAAGTCCTCGTAAACGACGAGGACCAGGCGGTGCGCGCCAATCGCCTGGCGTTGCTCGCCCGCATCCGCGCGGCGACCGACCGGGTCGCGGATTTCTCCAAGATAGCCGGCTGACGTCCGGGAAAAAATCATCGCTTGTGGCGCTATTTCGGCTGGTCGGGAGCTGCTAGCGGCGCAGGCTGCGGCGCAGCTGGTTCAGGGGTTTTGCTGGCGACCTTTGGGTCGGCCTTGCTGTCCGCGGCGGGCGCGGCAGCGGTGGCCGGCGCGGCTTTGGGCGCGGGCGTTGCAAAGGCATCGCCGACGATACCGCCGCGAATGATCATCGGGGTTCCGGTGAAGCCATGGTTCGGCTGGCTCGGGATTGCCGCGACCTTTTCATCGGTGACGTTTTCATTGACGTCAGGCAACTTCTCGCCGAGCGCGACGATCGACGGTGTTTTCGCCCGTTCGAGCGCGCCGGCACTTACAACCGAAGGCGTCGCCGTCGTTTGCCCGAGAAAAACCAGCGATGAGGCCTGTGCCGTGCCGGCCATAAACGCCAGACCAAGCGCTCCAAGGATACGCATCGAAAACATGATAATTCCCCTTGCCCAACAAGACGGCACCGTAGCCGAGGGCAGTTGATGCCGGCTTGCGGAGAAACAGAGCATTTTAGCGATTTGCGATTCGCCTACGCCCGGACTTGCTCCGTCGGCGTCAGCGTATTAGGCACCCGCATCCGTGAGGTGACGACAGTGGCTGAAATTCGTGCCGTCGGCGAGGCGATGGAAAGGGCGTTGGCGCTGCTCGAGAGCGGCGATGTCGTCGCCATCCCGACCGAGACCGTCTATGGGCTGGCCGGCGACGCGACCAACGGCGTTGCCGTGGCCCGCATCTTCGAAGCCAAGGGCCGCCCTCGCTTCAACCCGCTGATCGCCCATATAGCCGACCCGGCGATGGCCGAGCGCATCGCGCTGTTCGATCCGCTGTCGGAAAGATTGGCGCAGGCATTCTGGCCGGGGCCGCTGACGCTGGTGCTGCCGCAACGGCCCGGCAACGGCATTCATCCGCTGGTCACCGCCGGTCTGGAAACGATCGCGCTGCGCATGCCGAAAGGCTTTGGCGGCGAGCTGATCGCCAGGTTCGGCCGCGCGCTGGCGGCGCCAAGCGCCAATTCCTCGGGCAGGATCAGCGCCACGACGGCCGAGGCCGTGGCCGCCGATCTCGGTCCCCGGATCAAGCTTGTGGTCGATGGCGGCGCGACGCCGGTCGGGCTGGAATCGACCATTGTCAAGGTTGAAGCTGGAAAGCTGCGGCTGCTGCGGCCGGGCGGCATTGCCGCCGAAGAGATCGAAGCGGTGGCCGGGTCAAAGTTGCTGCGCGGCGCTTCGGTCGTCGAGGCGCCCGGCATGCTCGCCTCGCACTATGCGCCAGGTGCGGCGGTGCGGCTCAATGCTGCGGAGGTCGCACCGGGGGAAGCCTTGCTGGCCTTCGGCCGCCGCCGTGCCGAAGGCTGGCGCGATGCAGCCGCCCTGCGCAACTTGTCGGAGACCGGCGACCTGCGCGAGGCGGCAAGCAATCTCTTCGCCCATCTGCAGGATCTCGATGACAGTGGCGCCAAAACCATCGCCGTCGAGCCGATCCCGTTCGAAGGGCTGGGCGAGGCGATCAACGACCGGCTTTCGCGCGCCGCCGCCCCGCGTGACAAGATCGCCCCGCGTGACAAGATGGATTGAGCACCATAGTTTCCACCCATGAACGACATTTCCCCCGATCTCGACCCCGCCGTCGTCGCCCGCTTTGCGACAATCGTCGGCGATAAATATGCGCTGCGCGATCAGCGGGACATCGCGCCTTTCCTCACCGAGCGGCGCGGACTTTGGCACGGCAGGACGGCTTTGGTGCTGAGGCCGGGGAGCGTCGAGGAGGTCAGCAGCATCATGCGGCTGGCGACCGAAACCGGCACGCCCATCGTGCCGCAAAGCGGCAACACAGGGCTGGTCGGCGCCCAGGTGCCGGACGCATCCGGCCGCGAGATCGTGCTGTCGCTGTCGCGGCTGAACCGCATCCGCGAGATCGATACGCTGTCCAACACGGTGACGGTCGAAACCGGCGTCATCCTGCAGACGCTGCAGGAAGCGGCCGATGCCGCCGACCGGCTGTTTCCGCTGTCGCTTGCCGCGCAAGGCTCCTGCCAGATCGGCGGCAATCTCTCGTCCAACGCCGGCGGCACCGGCGTGCTTGCCTACGGCAATGCGCGCGAGCTCTGCCTCGGCGTCGAAGTGGTGCTGCCGACCGGCGAAGTATTCGACGATCTGCGCAAGCTGAAAAAAGACAATACCGGCTACGATCTGAAGAACCTGTTCGTCGGCGCCGAGGGCACGCTCGGCATCATTACCGCCGCCGTGCTCAAGCTGTTCCCCAAGCCCAAGGGGCGCGAGGTGGCGTTTGCCGGCCTGTCATCGCCGGAGGCGGCATTGTCGCTGTTCAGCCTGGCGATGGACCGTGCAGGGGCAGCGCTCACCGCCTTCGAGCTGATCGGCCAGAGGCCCTACGACTTCACGCTTGCCCACGCACAAGGCGTGGTGCGGCCGCTTGCCGGCGATTGGCCGTGGTATGTGCTGATGCAGATCTCGTCGGGCCGTTCGGCCGACGACGCAAGGGCGCTGATCGAGGAGGTGCTGCAGGCAGGCCTCGAGCAAGGCATCGTCGGCGATGCGGTGATCGCGGCAAGCATGGCCCAGGGCGATGCGTTCTGGAATTTCCGCGAGGTGCTGCCCGAGGCGCAGAAACCGGAAGGTGCCTCGATCAAGCACGACATCTCGGTGCCGGTGGCGTCAATCCCGCCCTTCATTGAAAAGGCCGCCGGCGCCGTGCAATCGGTCAGTCCCGGCGCACGCGTCGTCTGCTTCGGCCACATGGGCGACGGGAACCTGCACTATAACATCTCCCGGCCGGCCGACGGCGATGACGAGGCGTTTCTCGGCCTTTACCACATCATGAACAAGGCCGTGCACGACGTCGTGCGCGCGTTTCATGGCTCGATCTCGGCCGAGCACGGCATCGGCCAGTTGAAGCGGGACGAATTGATCGCGACGGCGCCGCCGATGGCGATCGAGCTGATGCGCAGGGTGAAGGCCGCCTTCGATCCGGCCGGCATCATGAATCCGGGTAAGGTTATCTGATCCTTTCGCCGGCCTGCGCCGGTTGGCATTCCGATAACCATCCGCCCCGGATCAGCAAAATTTAACCGACTTTCTTAAGCGCGAGGATAAGAAGCCCGCGCTAATGTTTCTCCACAAACGAGGCTGGGAAAACCGGCCCGGAGAACCGGAAACACCGGCTCTCAGGAGAAACAGGAAAGGCACGATATGAACACTGGACTGAAGCCAGTCTGGGCCGGCCGCAATATGCGCCTCGACCCATTTCGCCTGCCGCAGGTGGTGAGCTACGCCACCCGCGACGACTATGGCGACGTTACCTTCACCATCGACCAGCGCGGCGCGGTTATCCGCCGCACGCTGGAGATGAGCGGCGTGCCGGCGATCATCGCTCTGCCCGCCAACGCGTTTCGCGGCGTCGCCGCCCGCGCGATGGAGGATCCGGATGGCAATGTCACAGTGACGCTTGAGCTTCTGCACAATGACCCGATGCTGTCGGTGCCGCTGCTGGTCGCCGACGATCTCGACGACGTCGCCGCCGACTGGCGCGCCTGGGCCGACGCCTACCGCCTGCCGATGCTGCTGATCGAGGCCGACGGCATTGCCCGCACGCTGGAAGAATCGCTCGGCGCCGCCATCAAGGCGCTGCCGGCGCAGGACCGCCGCAAGGGTCGCGTCTCGACCATGCGCCGCCCGCGCTTCCTCGCCCGCCGCCGCGCCGGCGACCTCGGCCTCAGGCTGGTCATCGGCGGCGAGGAGCTCATTTCGCGGGAGTAGCTAAACCAGCGGCTTCAGCGCCACCCAGGCCGCGCCGCCGATCAGGCCGAGGAAGATCAGCCAGCCGACCTGGTTGTTCGATCTGAACAGCCTCAGGCACTGGTCCGGGTCGTCGATGTCGAGCACGCCGATCTGCCGCGCCAGATGCGCGCCGGCGGCGATCAGCCCGGCCAGTGCAGGCACCGGTGCCTGTGCCGAGGCAAAGGCGATGGCGAAGCAGACCAGCGCTCCGCCATAAAGCCCGGCCAGCCACGCCTTGGTATTGTCGCCGAACAGGCGCGCCGTCGAGCGCACGCCGACAATAGCGTCGTCTTCCTTGTCCTGATGCGCATAGATCGTGTCATAGCCGATCACCCACAGGATCGAGCCGATATAGAGCATGATTGCCGGCTCATCGAGATCGCCGAACTCGACCGCCCATCCCATCAGCGCTCCCCAGGAAAAGGCAAGGCCGAGAACGAGTTGCGGCCAATTGGTGTACCGCTTCATGAACGGGTAGACGGCGACGATGACCAGCGAGCCGATGCCGAGCAAGATGGCGAAGCTGTTGAACTGCAAAAGCACGGCAAGGCCGACCAGTGCCTGCACGACAACAAACATCCAGGCCTGCCGGCGCGTGACCTTGCCGGCCGGCAGCGGCCGCGAGCGCGTGCGTTCCACCTGGTTGTCGATGTCCTCGTCGACCAAATCATTGTAGGTGCAGCCGGCGCCGCGCATGGCGAACGCGCCAACAAAAAACAGCAGCAGATACCACGGCGACGGCAGCAGAGAGAGAAGCGGGTCCGTCGGACGCGGATAGGCGCTCGCGGCAAGCGCAGCCGACCACCAGCATGGCCACAGCAGCAATTGCCAGCCGATCGGCCGGTCCCACCGGGCAAGCTGCGCATAGGGCCACAACCGCCGCGGCAGCACGCGATAGACCCAGTGGCCGCTCGGCGCATCGGCGACGCGGCCCTGGGCCGCTTTCGACTGGACGGTTTCCATTTTGCTGGAGTGGCAGCAGAGGCGAATGCCGTCAAGCGTCAAGCAGCCCCCGCACGCTCGCCACGCGCAATCGGCGCTTCGGCAGCCAAATGTCTTGACCCGTCGCGCGCGGCGCAATAGCGCAGTCCTGGTCGTGAAATGGCAAGGAATCTGGGCATGCGTGTTTTGCTGATCGGCTCCGGCGGACGAGAGCATGCGCTTACCTGGAAGATCGCGGCGTCGCCGCTGCTGACCAAACTCTACGCGGCGCCCGGCAATCCGGGTATCGGCCGCGAAGCCGAGCTGGTGAGGCTCGATATTGCGGATCACACGGCGGTGGCCCGGTTCTGCCGCGAGAATGAAATAGGCCTCGTGGTGGTCGGGCCGGAAGGGCCGCTGGTCGCCGGCATTGCCGACGACCTGCGCGCCGAGGGCATCCGCGTCTTCGGACCGTCAAAGGCAGCGGCACGGCTGGAAGGCTCGAAAGGTTTCACCAAGGACCTCTGCGCCAGATACGGCATCCCGACCGCCGCCTATGGCCGCTTCGGCGATCTGGCTTCGGCCAGGGCCTATGTCGAGAAGACGGGTGCGCCGATCGTCATCAAGGCCGACGGCCTCGCTGCCGGCAAGGGCGTCACCGTCGCCATGACGCTTGACGAGGCGCTGGCCGCGCTCGACGCCTGTTTTGACGGCTCCTTCGGCCAGGCCGGCGCGGAAGTGGTGGTCGAGGAGTTTCTCGTCGGCGAAGAAGCAAGTTTCTTCTGCCTGTGCGACGGCACCACCGCGCTGCCCTTCGGCACCGCGCAGGACCACAAGCGCCTCAGTGACGGCGACACCGGCCCGAACACCGGCGGCATGGGCGCCTATTCGCCGGCCCCGGTGATGACGCCGGAAATGATCGACCGAACCATGCGCGAGATCGTCGAGCCGACCATGCGCGGCATGGCTGAAACAGGCGCGCCGTTTTCCGGCGTGCTGTTCGCCGGGCTGATGATCACTGACAGCGGGCCGAAGCTGATCGAATACAATACCCGTTTCGGCGACCCGGAATGCCAGGTGCTGATGATGCGGCTGAAGGACGATCTGCTCGTCCTGCTCAACGCAGCCGCCGACGGCCAGCTGGCGCATACTTCGGTGCGCTGGCGCGACGAGGCGGCGCTCACCGTGGTGATGGCAGCCAGGGGCTATCCCGGCACGCCGGAAAGGGGCTCGGTCATCCGCGGCGTCGAGGCGGCGGCGGGTGAGGGCGTCGAGATATTTCATGCCGGCACCGCCATAAACGGCGGCGCACTCGTCGCCAATGGCGGTCGCGTGCTCAACATCACGGCGACCGGCCGCACCGTCGGCGAGGCGCAGAAGAAGGCTTACGCCGCGCTCGACCGGATCGACTGGCCGCAAGGCTTTTGCCGCCGCGACATTGGCTGGCTGGCGGTGGCGCGCGAGCAGGCGAACTGATGCTTCGGGCTGCCTTCGGCCTCAGCGCAAGCCGTGGTCGAATTCGGTCGAGACGCTGCTGACCGCATCGGCGGTGGAGACAAATCCTGGCACCGATGCCGCACGCTTTTCGTTTCGCGTCCAGGCGACATATTCGGCAATCCCGCGCAGAAGGCCCGGCACCGCTTTCGCCGCAGGCATTTGAAAGCCGCTGCTGAACCTGGCCAGGCGCGCCCTGAATACCGCGACCATCTCCTCGAAGCTTGCTGGCGTCACGCTGGCGTAAGTGATGGTGCCGCCGGCGAGCCCCGCCTCGCGTGAGAGCGGCACCGGTATCGAGGTGAGATAATCCGGCTGCACGTCGATCAGGCCGCCGAACGGCCACTGCGCGCGCAATTCCGTGGCGTTCATCGGCGCGACGCTGACGTCTATATCGTTGGGTGTGCCCGCGACCCTGTAAGGGCAGCGGAACCGGCCGCAGTTTGCTCGCGCCGAAAACTGCCAGAGCGCATAACCCTGCCAGTTGCCCATCGGAAAATGCACGCCGATGTCTGGCTTGTAGCGCGCATACCACAGCGGCAGCCGGGACAGGAGCGGGTATTTATACTTGTTGTCGGCGATATGCCTGGCTGTCGTGCCGTTGGTGTAGAGCACTGGAAAGCGGCCAACCCGCCGATGCACATGGCGCACGAATTCCTCGGCATCCTCGAGCGACATCCATTGGGTGGGGTCATCGTCCTCGATGTCGAGGGCAAGCAGGTCATCCGGTCCGGGTTCGGCGAACTCGATGAAATTATTGGCCTGTCCGACCGGGTTGCCGGGGCGGGCGAGGTGATAGGCGCCCCATTTCAAGCCAAGCGCCTTGGCCACAACCTTGCGCGTCTGGAACAGTTCCTGTGCCATCGCATGGCGCTTCCAAAGCGTCTTGCACAGCCGCACCTCGGTCTCGTCGCCGAAACAGAAATAGGGTGGCGGCATTCCGTCGGATGCCTTGTTGATGAAGCCGACAAGACGCTTGTCGGCGGCTAGCCGGGTCCAGTCGATGGAATTGTATTCGTAGGCGTCGACGACCAGCGCCCGGTCGGCATCCTTCCAAGGTTCGGAGAAATCCGAGGCCTTTGCCGGCGTCAGCGCCAGGGTCATCGCGGCCGCGACAAGGAGAAGCGCTGAGCGGACAAGGGGGCGCGCCGGCGTTTTCAAACAGCAGATCCTTGCTGGCCAAAGCCAAATCCTGAACCGCCATGGTTAAGGAAATGCTTCGGGTGCCGAGTGGGCGAGTTGGAGCGCTGGCGAAGCGATCCTTGGTACTCCTCAAGAGCAAAGCGATGGTTGCGATTGTCAGCCAAATAGCTTCAACGCTGTTGCTATGGGCAGGAACAGTGATAGCGGGCGGCTCTGAAACGAGGTGAAGCCATGCCTGCGATAATACGCGACCGCCTGGTCATCCTTGGCATCGACAATCAACGCGAAGGCTGCTGGGGCAGCGCTAACGCTACGTCGTAGCGCATCCACGATCAGCGCCGACCCGACCCGCCGCCGCTGGTATCGGGCATCGACGGCCAGCCTGCCGACCAATATCGCGGGCAGAACCGGGTAGCGTGGCAGATGTTTTGTCTGTTCGTCAGGCAAGGACGCGATTGGTATGCTCGACGCCGCCAAAGTGTAATATCCGGCGATCGCGCCGCCATCGCGATCCACGGCAACGAAGCAATTGCCGACTCGGCGTTTGACATCCTGGCTGGCTTGCTCCCGAATGTAGCGGTCGAGCGCCGGTACCCCGCAGCTGAACGCCTTGCGATCCTGCGATCCGCCGAGCGGTTCGATAATGACGGCGAAAGTCACCGGGTTTCGACGACCAGCCGTTTGTGGGCGTCGGCAGCTTTGCGCAGTGCCTCATTAGGCTCGGGCGGATTGAGAATCGCCTCCATCATGGCGCGCTGATCTTCGATGGAGATACGCATGATGGTGGTGTTCTCGATAGTACGCTGCGCCGCCTCTTGAGCGGCGGCGACCACGAAGTCGCTGACGCTGCGGCCCTGGATTTCGGCGGCACGTTTCACAACGTCCAGCATATCCGGCGAAATACGGGCTTCGAGACGGGCGGTGCGGGTCTGTTGGTTTGGCATTATCGTCACCCCTGATGCTGCCTTGTACGGGAAATAGCCGTACAAATCAAGTGCGTCGTCCGGCTCTAAATATTTTTGCAGACGAGCCAGCAACTGCAAAATCCGCGTGACAAAGTTTGACGTTTACGTAAAACGAAGGTGGACGGGGAGCGTCGGCACGGATCTTGAGTTGACCTGCCGGACTGAGGAGAGCCGGACAGAGGAGGAGCGAGCGCCATGTATCGGGCACCGGTCGAGGAGATCGCCTTCACCCTGAAGCATGTCGCCGGCTTGAAGCCGGCGCTCGATGCCGGCATCTTTGGCGAACTCGGCGAGGACCTCGTCGACGCCATTCTGGCCGAGGCCGGCCGCTTCGCCAGTGAGGAGGTGGCGCCGCTCTACAAGATCGGCGACCAGCAAGGCGCGGTGCTCGACGGCGCTGCCGTCACCACCCCGCCCGGCTGGAAGGAACTTTATCGCCGCTGGATCGGCGGCGGCTGGAATGCGCTGTCCGCGCCTGAAGCGTATGGCGGCCAGGCGCTGCCGGCCATGCTCGGCGTCGCCGCGCTCGAAATGTGGAACTCCGCCTCGATGGCGTTCGGCATCGCCCCGACGCTGACCATGGGCGCGGTCGAAGCACTCGACAAGCATGGCTCGCAGGCACTCAAGGCCAAATATCTGGAAAAGCTGGTCTCCGGCGAATGGATGGGCACCATGAACCTGACCGAGCCGCAGGCAGGCTCGGACCTGAATGCCTTGCGAACCCGCGCCGAACCGGCCGGCGACGGCACCTACCGCATCTTCGGGCAAAAGATATTCATCACCTATGGCGAGCACGATTTCACCGACAACATCATCCATATGGTGCTGGCGCGGCTGCCGGACGCGCCGGCCGGCACGCGCGGCCTGTCGTTGTTCCTGGTGCCGAAATTCCTGGTCGGAGACGATGGCGCGCTGGGCGCACGCAACGACGTCTTCTGCTCCGGGCTGGAGCACAAACTGGGCATCCACGCTTCGCCGACCTGCACGATGATTTATGGCGATGGCTTCGAAGGCACCGCGCCCGGCGCGATCGGCTGGCTGGTCGGCGGGGAGAACAAGGGCCTCGCCTGCATGTTCACCATGATGAACAATGCGCGCCTTGCCGTCGGCATTCAGGGCGTCGCAGTCGCCGAGGCGGCGACGCAGAAGGCGCTCGCCTATGCAAACGGTCGCCGGCAAGGCAAGGCGGCGAGCTATCGCGGTGCCGGCATGGCGCCGATCGTGCATCACCCCGACATCCAGCGCAGTCTTCTGACCATGAAGGCGCTGACCCAGATTGCCCGTGCCATCTGCTATTCCTGCGCCCACGCCATCGATCTTGCGTCGCAGAGCGAAGATGCAAAGCACTGGCAGGAGCGCGCCAATCTGTTGACGCCGCTGGCCAAGGCCTTTTCGACCGACGTCAGCGTCGAGGTCGCCTCGCTTGGGCTGCAGGTGCATGGCGGCATGGGGTTCATCGAGGAGACAGGGGCCGCAGCACTTTATCGCGACGCGCGCATCGCGCCCATTTACGAAGGCACCAATGGCATCCAGGCGATCGATCTGGTGACACGCAAGCTGCCGCTCGGCGGCGGCCGGCATGTGCATGGCTACATCGCTGAACTCAAGGCCGTTGCCGATGCGGTGCGAGCGTCGAACCTTGAAGGCTTCGGCCGCACCGCCGATCGCCTCGACCAGGCGCTCGACGAGCTCTCCCAGGCAACCCGTTTCCTGCAAGACCTGCAAGCCGAAGGCCGATCGGACGAGGCGCTGGCCGGCGCCACACCCTATCTCAGGCTGATCTCGCTTGCCGCAGGCGGGGCCTATCTGGCGCGCGGCGCGCTTGCCGACCAAAACCGCATCGCGCTTTGCCGGTTCTTCGCCGAGAACCTGCTTGGCGAAGTGGCCGCGCTCAAAGAGCGCGTCGTCGGCGGCGCCGACAGCCTTGCCGTTGCCGGCAAGGCGCTGATTTCAGCCTGAGGTTCGCACGCGCCGAAATTCACAAAGGCCCGAAATTCACAAAGGACCAATCCGTGACAGACCACATCCTCGTCGAACGCCAGGGCGCCATCCAGATCATCCGCATCAACCGTCCGGACAAGAAGAACGCCCTGACCCGCGCCATGTACGCGACGATGTCGGCGGCCCTTGCCGGGGGCGACGCCGATCCGGCGATCCGCGTCCATGTCTTTCTCGGCGTGCCCGGTGCCTTCTCGTCCGGCAACGACCTTGCCGATTTCATGATTGTCGCCTCGGGCGGTGAAGGCGGTACCGAGGTCTGGGATTTCCTGATGGCGCTGGCCAAGGTGGAAAAGCCGATGGTTTCCGGTGTCGACGGCATTGCTGTCGGTATCGGCACCACGCTCAACCTGCATTGCGACCTGACCTTCGCCACGCCGCGCACACTATTCCGGACGCCCTTCGTCGATCTCGGCCTTGTGCCGGAGGCCGGTTCGAGCCTGCTCGCGCCGCAGATCCTCGGCCGCCAAGGCGCCTTCGCGCTGCTTGGCCTCGGCGAGGGCTTTTCGGCCGAGCGCGCGAAGGCCGCCGGGCTGATCTACGAGGTGGTCGAGGAGAGGGAACTCGAAGCATCGGTATTGGCGGCGGCGGGCCAGATCGCTGCCAAACCGCCGCAAGCGCTGAAGATCGCGCGCGACCTGATGCGCGGCTCGCGCGACGCCCTTGTCGAACGCATCGGCCAGGAAAGCCAGCATTTCCGCGAGCGGCTCAAATCCGACGAGGCCCGCGCAGCCTTGACGGCCTTCATGACCAGGAAGAAGGCCTAGACCTTCTGGCCTTGTCTCGCATCGTGGACCCGCCGGCAGAAACCGGCGGGTTTTCTTGCCATGATCTCTTTGTCACATCGCCATTTTTTTACATTCGGCCTGGGCCTTTGCCGAAGACGTGTCGATCATGAACGTCTTGCCTTTGGCGTCGGTCATCAACATCATGCAATGCTTGATCGGTTTCGCCATTTTCATCATTTCGGCGCTCATCTTCGCGTCGGGCATCATGGTGCCCATATGCCCATCGGGCATGATCGCCATGACCTCCCCACCCTTCATCACCGTCATTGTCCCCATCGCGTCCTCCGCAAAGGCTTGCGAAGCGAAAAGGCAGGCAAGACCGGCTATCGTGACCAACCTGAGTGAATGCATTGTTTCCTCCTGAATTTGCGCCAGCGGCGCGTTGAGCCCTTTCCTGGTTCGTTCCGGCAAGCTGGAACGTTTCACGCACACGAGATCGTGATCGTGGGAATTGGAAATCCGCCAGAAGCGGCCCGGCCTTGGCCGCCTTCATGACCAGGAAGAAGGGCTGAAAAAATGGGCAGCGGCGCTCCACCGTCGTGCCCTACGGATACAGCCTCATTTTGTCCCAACCGCCCTCGGCGTTGCGCGAAAACACGACACGGTCGTGCAGCCGGAACGGACGGTCGTGCCAGAACTCGATGGTCTGCGGCACGATGCGGAAGCCTGACCAGTGTTTTGGCCGCGGGATGTCGCCGATCGCATGGCGCGCCGTGTATTCGGCGACCGCCTTTTCCAGCGCGAAGCGGCTCTCCAGCGGCCGCGACTGTTTGGATGCCCAGGCGCCGATGCGGCTGCCGCGCGGACGCGTCGCGTAATAGGCGTCGGCTTCGGCGTCGGTGACGATCTCCACCGGGCCGCGCGCTCGCACCTGGCGGCGCAGCGATTTCCAGTGGAAGCACATTGCCGCTTTCATGCTGCCAAGGATCTCACGGCCCTTGGCGCTCTCGAAGTTCGTGTAGAAGACAAAGCCGCCCTCGTCGAACCCCTTAAGCAGCACCATACGCACATTCGGCATGCCTTCGGCATCAACGGTCGCCAGCGCCACGCTGTTGGGGTCGTTGATCTCGCTCTTCGTCGCGTCGTCGAGCCACGCCGCAAAGAGCCGGAACGGCTCCGCCGCCTCGGTAAAGTCACCGCTTGTTAACCCGGTTTCGCTCATAGTTTTTCCCAAATTTGTCGCCGGCTGGGGAGATTGCCGATTGTCGCGTATCGCGCAAGCTTTTGACAGTGGGCAATGGAGCGTTATCGCTTCGGCCAGCGCCAAAGCCATGATCGTGATAATCGTCCTGCCGCTTGCCGCCTGTGGTGGCGGCGGCTTCAGCCTGGAGCAGGCGGAGGTCGACCGCTCGGTGCTGACCTCGAGCACGCCGGCCTCAGTCACGCCGCTCGATCAGGACCGCGCCTCCGATCAGGCCACGATCCGCAACGCCGTGTCCTCCGCCGACGTCGAGCAACTGGCTGGGCAGGCCGTTCCCTGGGCGAATGCCGACACCGGCTCGCGCGGCTCCATCACCGAGCTCGCAGAATTCAGGGCTAACGGTGAGACATGCCGTCGCTTCACCGCGTCGCGCGAGAGCTTCGACGGCGTCGCGCTGTTCAAAGGCGAAGTATGCCTGGCCGGCGGCAGCGCCTGGCGAATGCAGGACTTCAAGGCGCTCTGATTTTCCGCCGGCTATATAGCGGTAAGCCACTGGAATTTCTTCCTATGCAAGCGCATATAGGAGGCGATCATGGAACCACTCCTTCTCCAGGGCAGTAAGCATGCGCGACCCCTATGAGGTGCTGGGCGTTGCCAAGAACGCATCGGCCAAGGACATAAAATCGGCGTACCGGAAGCTCGCCAAGAAGTATCATCCGGACCAGAATCCGGATCCCAAGGCAAAGGAGCGTTTTGCCGCCGCCAATCAGGCTTACGAGATCGTCGGCGACGAGAAGAACCGGGCGGCTTTCGATCGCGGTGAGATCGACGCCGAAGGCAAACCGCGGTTTCAGGGTTTCGAGAGTGCGGCCGGCGGCGCCGATCCTTTCGCCGGTTTCCGCCGGCAGCAAGGGCCGGGCGGCGCGCATTTCGAATTCCGCACGGGCCGTCCCGGTGGTGACCCGTTCGACGGCAACAGCGACATCTTTAGCCAGATCTTCGGCGATGCTTTCAGCCAGCAGCGCGGTGCCGGCATGGGCGCCGGCCGGCGGATGCCGACTGCAGCCGACCTCAACGTGACGCTGGACGTCACCATCGAGGAGGCCGCAACCGCCGAGAAAGTGACGGCGATGTTCCCCGACGGCCGCAAGATGGCGGTCAAGTTGCCGGCCTATGTCGAGGACGGCCAGACCATCCGGTTGAAAGGCCAGGGTGAGCAAGGACCGGGGCAGCCGGGCGATGCGCTGGTCAAGATCCGTTTCCGCCGGCACCCGCGCTACCGCGTCGAAGGCCGCGACCTGCATGTCGACCTGCCGGTGGAACTGGCCGATGCGGTGCATGGCGCCAAGGTGGCGGTCGAAACCCCGACCGGCAGGATTGCGGTCAACGTTCCCCCTTGGTCGAGCTCGGACAAGGTTCTGCGGCTGAAGGGCAGGGGCCTGCCGGAAAAGGCCGGCGGTCACGGCGATCTCTACGCACACGTGCGGCTGATGCTGCCGGAGGGCGGCGACGCCGAGCTCGAGGCACTGATGCGCAGGCGAAAGGGCTGACGGTCGAAAAGGCTGGCGCTTGACGTCGTAAGCGGGCGTGAGTGGTTTCATGCCGCGTCGGTTATTGACAGGAAACGAGCAACCAGCGCCAGGAGCCGCCATTTGGCCGAAGTAGGTTCAACGTCAGCTAACGCCTCAAAGGCCGACATTTGCACGCGCCATAGTTCCGCTTCGCGAACACGGTCGAGGCCAGTCGACCGACTGGCGATGAGCCAGTTCGGCGGGGGTTAGCCGCACAAGCTTGTAGGGGTCGATCGATGCAGTCGCCAGGCCAGCAAGGTGGAGGGTCGCACCGCTGACCATCACCAGCGCATCGACGCCTGCGCCATTCTCCCTCTTGCCAGCCTGCTCGACGTGGCGGGCGAAATTTACCTCCGAGCCGACCAGAAAAGAGAAATCCCGCTGGCGATCGTTGACGAACATCACCTCGCCGGAGTGTAAGCCGATCCTGATGCGGCGCGACAGGGAGCCCATTGAACGCTTCCAAGCGTTGCCGAGCGAGATTTCCGGTACCAGTTCCGCGACGGCGGCCAGCGCCTTTAGCGCCGTTTCGCTGGGCGTCATTTCGCTCCCCAGCCAGAGAGCTAGCACGCCGTCGCCTGTAAAGTTTTGAACGATCCCCCCATTGGCCACCACGACCTGGCGGGTCAACGTGAAGTGCTCGATCATGAACCGCGTGGTTTCGATCAGGCCAAGTGCGCTCGCCAAGCCGGTCGAGTCCTCCACGTCGGTAAACATGATCGTGGCGATGGCGCGCTGGAATTTCGTTTCACCCATGCCGAATGACGGGAGCACGCGGTCAGTCTGTGGATTCGTATAGGCAGTGATCGGATGCATTGGAGTCCGGCCCCCGAGCGGTTTCAAATGTCGCTCGAATATGACTGGACGGCGTAGGCGGATCGTAAGCCCGCCGTGGCGGGCACGTCAGAATTACGTCAGAAATCCATTCGGGCCCGGCTTTGGCGGCTTGCAGCCGACCTTTTAGTCAAAATTCGGCGGGACCCTCAGCTCAGCAACTTCCGGAGGTCAAGCAGCCCCGCTCCAAACTGCTGATCGAACGAAGGCACCCTTCTCTCGCAATTAGGGCTGTCCGGTAGAATCGGAACGTCAGCTTTTTTAAGCCAAGGCCATGAAACCTCCTTTGCGCCTGACTGGGTCATCTTCGCCTTAACCTCTATGCCGTTGAGCGGCCTACCGGTGGAGCGATGTTTCGACTGCAACAAAGCGGCTGCTCCCGCGACGATGGCCGAGGCTGCAGATGTTCCGCCAAATACTGTGTAGAGCCCGGCGCGGTCTCTGCTTTCGACGCCCGGTGGCTGGATTCCTTCCAGCTGTCCGCCGGAATAGCCGTGGTGGCCCGGGATGTCCGTGGTGAGCACGCCCTGCGGCGCGTATTCAACCTGGGGGAGCTTCTCGTAGATCTCGAAATTGTGGTCACGTGAACGCAGCGACTCACGGTCCAGTCGTATTTGGCAGCGTGTACACACCTCCTGGTCGTCGGACGGCGCGGAAATGGTGACGGAATTGTCGGTCGGATCGCCGCTGTAGTTGGAATATGCCGAACGTCTCGCCAGATAAGTGGCGGCCGCCACCGCAACCACGCCATTGCTTTCGCCGGCCTTGCTCGCCGGGTAAATCAGATGGTCGTAGCCATCGTTGCCGGCTGCGCAGATGATGGGGATTTCCTCGCTGATCGCCTCGAAAAGCGTCTCGAAATAATCCCAAATTGGCTTTGCCTGTTCGACCGAAGTATATCTGCTGTCGCCATATCCAGGATAGGAACGGTGCGCTCGCCATGGATCGGGTACTTCCCGGGGAAAGTGTATGACTGAAACCTTCTGGTCGCGGGCATAGAGGAACGCCAGAATGAGCTGCGCTGCGTCGGGCCGTGCTGAAATCTCGATCGGCAGGAGTTCAGCGCCTGGGGCGACCCCCCAATAAGGTATTGCGCCTTCACCGTTGCTAAATTGCCTCAACTGCGTGGGCGGGGCCGCAGGGGCGCCGACCATCAGCCCGGCGCAGGCGGTCCCGTGCGCTGAGTAGCGCATACGCGAGGTCTCAGCAGTCTCCTGAATTACGCCGCGCCCATCTTTCAGTGCTCGAAGCAGCGATTTCTGAACCTCGACTTCCTGCGCATTGTTCCTCGATTTGATCAGGCTTGCCGCCCACGCCCAGGTATCGTCGCCCACAAAGCTCTTGCTCTGCTTTTTTTCCGGCCCCCGCAAGACGAGCGGTTGCTGCTTGGGTGTGACGTAACTCAACCCGAAAGGGTGAGCGGCGAAGCTGACCGCAGAAAGGATACGAGGCTCGAGATTGGGATGGCTTGAGTTCACTCCCGTATCGATCTGGGCAATGACCTCGCCGTAACCGGGCTTGTCAGTACCCAACAAATCCCAGGCGTCGGCCTCCAGCAGGTATGCGGCCTCGTGCGGCAACCGCGCTTCAGGGATGCGCGGACGATCGCGTAAGGCGCCGATTGCGATCAGGTGCCACAGGTAGTGATACCAGTCATAACAAAGATGGCCTTCGCCCTTCTTGATGTCGTCCATCATGGCACCCACCTACCATTCGCTCTGGGCGCGTCTGATCGTTTCATCCATCGCGTCCACCAAGTACGGAGAAATGCGCGCAGCCAGTTCCTCGCCGGCATCGGTGTCGCTGGCGTAGTGCAGCCCGGCCCATTCCCTGTTCTCGGCCACCCGGCGGGCGCGCTCATAAACCGCGGTTACGCCGGCGTGCTCGGGCAGCATCCGTTGCAGAACGTTCGCCACTGCAAATGACTGAAATGAATGGTTGGACGGGTAGGAAGCGTGCGAAGGAACCGGAAGCGCCGGCCGCAGCCTCGGCTCAATGATGTTGGGCCGTGGCCGATTGAATCGATCTTTGTAGTTGAGCCCGATCTCCTCCGTGAGTTCGAGGATCGCAACGATCAATGCGCATGTCCCCTCGAAGCCCGCGAGAGTGTCTATTCCGAGCGGTGCCGTGTAGTCCAAAATCCCGAACGATGCTTGGCGGACGATCTCCTCGCGCCGCAGCGGGTCACCTTCCCTCCTCTTCTGCAGATCGATAAGCGCTTCTGTCTCCCTGAGGCTCTCTGAAGGTCCGGGCGGGGGATCGATAAGAATGTCCTCCCAGATCGCACCGAGATATTTGTTGGCGACGCTTAGTCCGATCCTGTGCAAGGCACGCTTGTCGTGCCACGCCGGCAAAGCCTCCTCGCCAGTTTCGAAAGCCGTTTGCCCCCTGCCGCGTCCCCGTCCTCGTCCGCGCCCTCTGCCCCTGCCTCGACCTCGACCTGCGCTCGGCCCCGCCAGGAAGGCTGGCGAAAGGCGCATGGCACCCTCCACAGGGTCATCAGAAATCGTTATCACGATCTGCTCTTCTTGAATCGACAGAACGCTGCTCTTGGTCATCATAGACGCGAAAGGATGCAGTTTTTCGCCGCCTCTATTTTTGATGTATTCCTCAAGAGATTTTTCAGGACTTGCGTCACCCAATATCAGCGGATATTGCCTTATGGCCGATCCACTTACTAAGAATCGGGCGCTAAACAACTTGTTATTGAGATCAATTGTCGACATCATGTCCACCCCTCAACTAAAGCTTCTAAATTTGATCCGCGCCAACTGGTGGTCGGAGCCTCGACGTAACGCCTGCGGTGCGCAGCGCTAGGGTGCGTACCTTGGCAGCGTTATCCGCGACAACCCGCTCTTGATAACCGAAACTCCGAGTACGCCTGCAATTGGATAATTCTCCTCCGAAAGCAGCTCGAGCGAGAAATCCGGCTCCCAGGCGCGCAAGCGTTCGATAGTTCGAACTGCCTCCACAGTATGCCCCAAATGCCCGTGGCAGGCAGCCGAGTATCTCAAAGCGGGTAGGTATGTGGGTTGCTGCGCAAGGACACGCTCGCCGTGACGTATCCCCTCCTCGAAGCGCCCGTTCAGAGTTGCCAAGATGCAGCACGTGGTATCGATGCAGTAACGATACAGGGGAGGCCCGCCCAGTGCACGTGCGCGCATCGCATCCTCATAGCCACGCTTCACTTCGCCGAGATAGCCGAGCGTCAAGGCACGCATGTCCCAGCAAATGGCTTGTAGCGGGTTAGCGGCTATCGCTCGATCGGCGAGTTCCAGTGCCTGTGCGTATTCACGAAAGACGAACGAATGGGCATGAGCGGCCAACGCCAGGGTGATAGGATTGAAGGGGGCCACTTCGACGGCGCGACTGGCGCATTCCCGAACCTGATCGTGAAAGGTGCCCGAGCGGCCGACCCGTCTCTCGCCAAAGCGGGTGACAAACACAAACAGCTGCCACGCCAGATACGTGCTACGCGGGTCGAGCTCATATGCTTCGGCGAGCATGCGCTCCGCCGAATCCAGGTCCGTATCGCGCATGCGGAATACCTGTCGCAGCGCTGTCAATGCAAGCCGAGACGCCCGGTGTCGGGGCTCGTCGCGGATGGACTTAGGATCGAGAACGAATTCGAGGATCGAAAACACGATCTGATTGACCAACGACATCAGCTTCAGGCTCGCCGGGCCAGTCAGGTCGGCCGGCTCGAGAAAATCCGTATGCGACCACAAGAGCCGGCTGTCACCGGGCGCAATTAATGCAAATGTCAGGCCCACTCTGTCGCCCACCACCGTTGCCCTGGTTTGCAACAGCCAGTCTGGTAGCGCAGTGTCAGGCGCTTGGGTCAGCGGTCCCTGCGCTTGAAAATCCACGACGTCGACCACTTCGAAATTCAGGATCGATCGAACCACCAGATCCAGGACAAGGTCGCTGACGGCCCTGTTAGCGGAGCCCTCCGTCCACCTGGCATCGCGAACCAGGCCCAAGCATAGCCGCGACGAATTCAGAAGTGAGGCGCTTCGCTGTCCGGACAACTGATCTGCCGCGGCAACAGGAAAGACGTTTGCTGGCACTGTGCGAGGCCGGGGCCATTGGCTTCTTTGCTCACGAAGCCAATCCTCGAACTCTGGATCGCGAATATCGAGGCCCTCAAGCAGATCACGCGTGGCAGAGCCTTCGGGTGGATCGTTCAAATCGATGCCGATCGAAGCGACGTCGAGTCGAACCACATCACGATCGGTCGAGATTAGATCAATGCCGGCGCGGCGGAGCGACTTCCGAACCTCGGACAGCTCCTGCCGCAAGCTCGCTGCACCCTGCTCCTCGCCGCGAGTGCTCCAGAGCTTGCTTTGCAGCCATTTTCGGCTCCGCGTACCGTTGGGTGCCAGGGCGAGCATGGCCAAGAGCGCTTTAGACCGTCTGCCATGCGGCGTGACGTCCGCGCCATCCGCGCTCTCAATCGCGAATGGCCCAATCAATCTAAGGAAAGGACGGCAATCCGAGTACACTAGCGGCCCCTCGCGTCCCCGCACCCTAATATAGCATCTGCTAATATAAGTCTATCTGTAATTCTCGGCTTCCGTGAGGTCAAACCTACACGTGGCAAAGGATTCGAGACGGGATTTCTGCTGTGACGGAAGGACTCGGTAGCGACATCAAGCGGTCGTTCGATGTAAGCGGTCCCATTGTCGGCTTGGGGTCATGAGCGTGCTTCGGCCACGGGCCAACGAACTTCCGCCAAAGGGTCCTCTTCCGCCGTGCCACACGGACACTAGGTGTCGGATTTTCCCACCGGCCCATGACTGCAAGGTCAAAGCGCTACAGCGTCCTTTGCACGTCCAAAGGACGCGCGGCGCTGTTGAGCAAACGCTTTTGTCCCCCGAACTGTCCGCTTTGAACGCTTGAAGGGGCACTGTGGCTGTGCGATAGGCACTCCACAAAGCAGAGAACCTTTCGGAGAGCGCTGACATGGCGGGTGGACGGGGCCTTATGGCCGGCAAGCGCGGCCTTATCCTTGGCATCGCCAACAATCGCTCGATCGCTTACGGCATCGCCAAGGCCTGTGTCGACCATGGCGCCGAGATCGCGCTGACCTATCAGGGCGAGGCGTTCAAGAAACGCGTCGAGCCGCTCGCGGCGGAACTGGGCGCGCATGTCGCCGGCCATTGCGACGTGACCGACCCGGCCAGCCTCGATGCGGTGTTCGAAAATGTCAGCAAGCACTGGGGTGGCAAGCTCGATTTCCTCGTCCACGCCATCGCCTTTTCCGACAAGGACGAACTGACCGGCCGCTATGTCGAGACGACGCGCGACAATTTCCTGCGCACCATGGATATTTCGGTCTATTCCTTCACCACCATCGCCAAACGTGCCGAGGCGCTGATGACCGACGGCGGCTCGCTGCTCACGCTGACCTATTACGGTGCGGAAAAGGTGATGCCGCACTATAACGTCATGGGTGTCGCCAAGGCGGCACTCGAAGCCAGCGTGCGCTATCTGGCCGTCGACCTCGGCGCCAAGAAGATCCGTGTCAACGCGATCTCCGCCGGCCCAATCAAGACGCTTGCCGCATCCGGCATCGGCGATTTCCGCTATATCCTGAAATGGAACGAATACAATTCGCCGTTGAAGCAGACGGTCACGCAGGAGGAGGTCGGCGATTCCGGCGTCTATTTCCTGTCCGACCTTTCGCGCGGCGTCACCGGCGAGATCCATCATGTCGATTCCGGCTATCATGTCGTCGGCATGAAGGCGGTCGACGCGCCGGATATTTCGACGGTCAAGGACTGACGCCACCGCCTGACCTCTTCCGGAAGACCTGATGTACCCGCTCGTCTATATCGTGCGCCACGGCCAGACGGCGTGGAACGCCGAGGCCCGGCTGCAGGGGCAGGCCGATACCGACCTCAACGAGCTCGGCCGCGAGCAGGCTAGCCGCAACGGGCGCAGGCTGGCCGAACTCATCGACAAGCCCGAAGATTTCGATTTTGTCGCCAGCCCGATGCGGCGCACGCGCGAGACGATGGAGCGCCTGCGCGCGGCGATGAAGCTCGATCCGTACGCCTATCGTACCGAGCCGCTGCTCGTGGAATTGAGCTTTGGCGACTGGCAGGGTTTCACCTTTGCCGAACTCGAGGCGAACAATCCCGGTTCGACCAGGCGCCGCCGCCTCGATAAATGGAATTTCCAGCCGCCCGGCGAGGGCGCCGAAAGCTACCCGATGCTGCTCGAACGGGTGAAGCCGTGGTTCGACGCGCTCGATCGCCAGACGGTCTGCGTGACCCATGGTGGCATCATGCGCGTAATGTTCCGCTTGGTACTGGGGATGTCCGAACAAGATGCGGTCAGCATGGAAGTGCCGCAGGATCGCGTGCTCAGACTGGACGGCCGGCGCCTGGAGTGGCTCTGAGACCGATGACCTAGCGTATGTTGAGATCAGGTCGGGCCGGCATCAGCTGAATATCGACGCGTCCTACTCGGTCGATCCGGTGTCCGGCAGTTCCATGTCGGTGACGACGTTCTCGCCATTCGTCACGTCGTAGGCGAGGACGATGTCCATGCCTGGCTTCAGCGCATCGAGGTCGGTTTCGGCGTTCAGCTTGTAGGACTTGCCGTCGTCCAGCGTCAGCGTCAGCGCATCCTTGTCGACCTTCTTGATCAGGCCCTCGGTCTGGCCGGCGAAGGCGGCGGTGGAAATCAACAGCGTGGCGGCAACAGCGCCAATCAGGATACGCATCATCGTCCTCTTTAATCATTGCCGGTACAGCGGCTCCGTCCAACGGAACGGAACTGAGCAGAAACCAATCGAATGTGTCAAAACTAAATCCGCGGGATCACAGTTTGACCACTGTGGAAAACGCCAATAGAAGGCAGGCGACAGCGCCGCGCGTCCTCCTGGACGCGCAAGGGGACGCTGTAGCACTTTTGATTTTGTGCATGATCCTTTCCGAAAATCGCTCCGATTTTCGGGGTCATGCGCTAGGCCGGCTCCGACGCCGGCAGGGCTGGTTCCATGTCGCACAACACGTTCGGCCATCTTTTCCGCGTCACCACCTGGGGCGAAAGCCATGGGCCGGCGCTGGGCTGCGTCGTCGACGGCTGTCCGCCAGGCATCCGCTTCACTCGCGACGAGATCCAGGCCGAACTCGACAAGCGCCGCCCCGGCCAGTCACGTTTTGTAACGCAGCGTCGCGAACCTGACGAGGTCAAGGTCCTGTCCGGCTTCATCCTCGATGAGGACGGTGAGACGATGGTCACCACCGGCACGCCGGTGTCGATGCTGATCGAGAACGTCGACCAGCGCTCCAAGGACTATGGCGACATCGCCCGCCAGTTCCGGCCGGGCCATGCCGATTACACTTACGAGGTCAAATACGGCCTGCGCGATTACCGCGGCGGCGGTCGCTCCTCGGCGCGTGAGACGGCGGCGCGGGTGGCGGCCGGGGCGCTTGCCCGCAAGGTCGTGCCCGGCATGGTGGTGCGCGGCGCGCTGGTGTCGATGGGCGATAAATCGATCGATCGCGCCAATTGGAACTGGAATTTCGTCGGCGACGCCGAAAACCCGTTCTTCACGCCTGATCCGGCGTCCGTCGCCGTCTTCACGAAATATCTGGACGGCATCCGCAAGGCGGGCTCCTCGGTCGGTGCGGTCATCGAGATCGTCGCCGACGGCGTTCCGGCGGGGCTTGGCGCGCCGATCTATGCCAAGCTCGACCAGGACATCGCCGCCGGCCTGATGTCGATCAACGCCGTCAAGGGCGTCGAGATCGGCAACGGTTTCGAGGCCGCCCGCATCACCGGCGAGGAGAATGCCGATGAGATGCGCATGGGCAATGACGGCAAGCCGGTCTTCCTGTCCAACAATGCCGGCGGCATCCTCGGCGGCATCTCGACCGGCCAGGCGATCGTCGCGCGTTTCGCCGTCAAGCCGACCTCGTCGATCCTGACGCCGCGAAAGTCGATCGACAAGGACGGTAACGACGTCGAGATCATGACCAAGGGCCGGCACGATCCATGCGTCGGCATCCGCGCCGTACCGATCGGCGAGGCGATGGTTGCCTGCGCCATTGCCGATCATTATCTGCGTCATCGGGGACAAACGGGAAGGGAGTAGGGGAGTAGGGGAGTAGGGGAGTAGGGGAGTAGGGGAGTAGGTTACGCAGCTCCCACGACAGCATTTTTTCCTTTTCCCTACTCCCGTACTGCCCTACTCCCTTACTCCCCTGTTCCCGCGAGCGAAGCGAGCACCCATGCCTTACGACCAGAAGAAAATCGTCGAAGCCCTGCGCGCCTTCGAGCGCGGCGAGATCGTCGTCGTTATGGACGATGACGGCCGCGAGAACGAGGGTGACCTGATCGTCGCCGCCGTCCATTGCACGCCGGAAAAGATGGCGTTCATCGTCCGCAACACGTCGGGCATCGTCTGCACGCCGATGCCGCGCGAGGAAGCAAAGCGGCTCAACCTGTCGCCGATGGTGGCTGACAATGATTCCGCCCACACCACCGCCTTTACCGTCAGCGTCGACTTCAAGCACGGCACCACGACCGGCATTTCGGCGGACGACCGGACGCTGACGGTGCGCAATCTCGCCAACGGCAATGTCGGCGCGTCCGATTTCGTGCGCCCCGGCCACATCTTTCCGCTGATCGCGCGCGAAGGCGGCGTGCTGATGCGTTCGGGCCATACCGAAGCCGCTGTCGACCTCTGCAAGCTCGCCGGCCTGCCGCCGGTCGGCGTCATTTCCGAGCTGGTCAATGATGACGGCACCGTTATGCGTGGCCCGCAGGTGCAGGCCTTCGCCGAAAAGCACGGGTTGAAGCAGATCTCGGTTGCCGACCTTATCGGCTACCGGCAACGCAAGGAAACGCTGGTCGAGCGCGTCGCCTGTTCCGACATCGAGACGCCGGGCGGCAAGGCGCAGGTCTTCACCTACACGCTGCCCTGGGACTCCATGCATCACGTGGCGGTCGTCTTCGGCGATATCCGCGACGGCGTCGAGGTGCCGGTGCGCCTTCATTCCGAGGACGTGGTCAGCGACGTCTTCGGCACCAGCCACAGGCTGGACGCCATCATGAAGGCAATGGGCGAGCGCCAACGCGGCGTCATCGTCTATCTGCGCGAAGGCTCGGTCGGCGTCGCCCATCAGGAGCGCAAGCGGCCGGCTGCCGGCGACCGCGAGGACCATGAAGAGGCTCGTCGCCGCGAAAACGAATGGCGCGAGATCGGCCTCGGCGCGCAAATCCTCAAGGATCTCGGCATTTCCTCGATCAATCTGATCGCCTCGCGCGAGCGCCATTATGTCGGCCTCGAAGGTTTTGGCATCCACATCGCCAAGACCGAGATTCTTTAGGCCATTCTCACGGTGCTGGTATGCGTCCGGCCCCGGCTCGGGCCGAACGCACCGGAAACTATTCCGCAGCGACCGCGGCTGCGTCGCATGCAGGCATGTCGCAGTTCGGCGCGGCAAGGCTGCGCTGGCCGGCGAGCACGATGACCAGCGCGATTGTGCCCGATGCCACCGATACCCAGAACCCGTTCTGCGCGCCGAAAGCGTCCACTACCCAGCCGGCGGCGAACGAGCCGAGCGCCATGCCGATGCCGATGCCGGTCATCACCCAGGTCACGCCCTCGGTCAGCACCGCCTCGGGCACGCGCCGTTCGATCAGGCCAAATGCCGTGATGAAGGTCGGCGAGATTGCCACGCCGCTGACGAAGACGGCCAGTGCCAGCAGCGGCACGGTGTCGGCGACGAGCAGCGGCAGCGAGGTAAGCGCAATGATGGCGATTGCGATGGCAAGCTGAATCTGCAGCGGCACTTTCAGGTTCAGGGCGCCGATGATGATGCCGACGACGAACGATCCGAGCGCGTAGACGCCGATGACGAAGCTGGCGGCGCCCGGCTGGGCAAGCTCCTTCGTGATCGCCACGGTGCTCACCTCCGTGGTGGCGAAGGTCGCGCCGATGAAGATCAGGGCCAAGGTGATGATCTGGACCGGCCGCAGCCGGATTGCCGAGCCGCCCGAACCGTGTTCCACCGGTCGGGCTCGCGGTTCGGTCGAACGCTGCAGGATGAAGGCCGTCGAACCGAAGGCGAGGAACAATGTGCTCGCGAGCACTCCCGCTTCCGGGAAAAGCGCGACGCTCAGCCCTACCGACAGCGATGCGCCGGCGATGTACACCAGTTCGTCCGCCGCCGACTCGAAGGCGAACGCCGTGTTCAACTCGGGGCGGTTGCGAAAAATCTCGGTCCAGCGTGCGCGCACCATTGCCGGTATGCTGGGCATGATGGCGGCGAGCAGCGCCGAGACGAATAGCGTCCATATCGGCCAATGCTGATTGGCCGCTGCAATCAGGATCGCAAAAGCGAGCGTGGAAATCATGGTGGTCGGCACCACAATCCGCGTCTGGCCGAGGCGGTCCACCAGTCGCGATACCTGCGGGGCGACAAAAGCGTTGGCCAGCGCATATGTCGCGGAGACGGCACCGGCCAGCCAGTATTCGCCATCGGTCTGCGACAGCATCGCGACGATCCCGATCGGAGCCATGGCCATCGGCAGCCGGGCAACGAAGCCGGCGGCGGCAAAGCCCTTGGCGCCCGACGCGCGAAAGATCTGGGAATAGGGATTTTGCATGGTCTGGCTCCTCGACAACGGCCGGTTCGGCGATTACATACGTAGCGTATGAGTTTAAATAGATCATACGCGGCGTATGTCAATTGGCATACGAGACGTATGGTAATAGGGCCAGAGCATGCATAGACCACGCAAGGAGATGATTGCCGAAACCCGCGCCAAGCTGATCGGAGCGGCGCGCCAGGCCTTCGGCACGCTCGGCTATGCCGAAGCCTCGATGGATGACTTCACGGCATCGGCCGGGCTGACGCGCGGTGCGCTCTATCATCACTTCGGCGACAAGAAGGGCCTACTCCAGGCGGTTATCGCCGAGATCGACGCCGAAATGGCAGCCCGGCTGAAGGTCGTTTCGGCCAAGCCGGGCAATCTCTGGCAGGGCTTTGTCGACGAATGCACCGCCTATATCGAGATGGCGCTGGAGCCGGAGATCCAGCGTATCGTGCTTCGTGACGGGCCGGCGGTGCTCGGCGATCCATCGCAATGGCCAAGCCAGAGCACATGCATCCGCTCGATGACGGAGAGCCTGCAAAGACTGAGCGACGAGGGGACAATTCTCGCCGTCGATCCCGAAGCCGCGGCAAGGCTGGTCAGCGGCGCTTCGTTGCATGGGGCGCAGTGGATCGCAAATTCGAACGATCCCGAAGCGACGTCGAAGAAGGCAGTGAAGGCGTTCAAGGTTCTTCTGGAAGGGCTGCTCAATCGCACCGGCAAGCTGCCTAAGCCTGATCGATCGTCAGCGAAGCAGCCCCAGATTGACCGATCACCGGCCTGAGGTCATTCTTTTCGCCGATCCCAGGCGGCTCGCGGTGGGCTCAGCCGACGCCGGTTGCCTAAACCCTGTTGAACATCGCCTCACCAGCGCGCGAAAACATGGCCAAAGCGGCGAGGCGCGCCTATATCGGGGCATGGTCACGCGACTTTATACCCACCCGATTTTCCTCGAGCACATAACACCGCCCGGTCATCCGGAGCGGCCGGACCGTTTGCGCGCCATAGAGCGTGTGCTTGACGACGAGGCGTTCGCGGCGCTCGATCGCGTCCAGGCGCCGGAAGGCAACGAGGCAACCATCCTCTACGCACATCCGCCCGAATTCGTCAAACGGGTCCGTGCAGCGATACCGGACACCGGCATCGCCCGTATCGATGCCGACACCACCGCCAGCCCGAAGAGCTGGCAGGCGGCCGTGACCGCGATCGGCGCAGCCAACGCCGCGGTCGACGACGTCTTCACCGGCCGTGCCGAAAACGTCTTCGTCGCCGCACGGCCGCCCGGCCATCATGCCGAAAAGACCACCTCCATGGGTTTTTGCCTGTTCAACACCGCCGCGATCGCGGCACGCTACGCGCAGAAGAACCATGGCGCCGACCGTGTCGCCGTCGTCGACTGGGATGTACATCACGGCAACGGCACGCAGGACATTTTCTGGGACGATCCATCGGTGCTCTATTGCTCGACACACCAGATGCCGCTTTACCCGGGAACCGGGGCTGTGAGCGAAACCGGCGCCGGCAACATCGTCAACGCGCCGCTGGCGCCGCAGAGCGGCAGCGATAGTTTTCGCGACGCCTTTCTGTCACGCATCCTGCCGGCGCTCGACAATTTTGCGCCCGATCTCATCATCATCTCCGCCGGTTTCGATGCCCACCACCGCGATCCGCTGGCCGAGATCAACCTGACTGAGGATGATTTCGACTGGGCGACCGGCCAGTTGCTCGAACGAGCCGGGCGCCATAGCCGCAACCGGCTCGTCAGCGTGCTCGAGGGCGGCTACGATCTGCAGGGATTGGCATTTTCAGTCGCCGCCCATGTTGGGCGGCTGATGAAGGGATAGATGATGGCTGGTGAGACCAACGAGGACGTCAAGGCGATGAGCTTCGAGCAGGCGCTCGAGGCGCTGGAGAGGATCGTCGACGATCTGGAGCGCGGCGACGTTCCGCTCGACCAGTCGATCCGCATCTACGAGCGCGGCGAGGCGCTGAAGGCGCATTGCGACCGGCTGCTGAAGGCGGCCGAGGACAAGGTCGAGAAAATCAGGCTGTCGCGTGACGGCAAGCCGGTGGGGACAGAGCCGTTGGACGCGGATTGAGGCGCGGCGTCGAACGACAATTTTGCTTACCGGCTTTGGACATCATCACGATTGAGGGTAAAACTCATCCCGTTTGAAACGGCTCCAGGACGAGAGGAGATTGCGAAGGATGTGCAGAAACATCAAGACCCTGTTCAATTTCGATCCGCCGGCAACCAATGACGAGGTCCGCGATGCCGCACTTCAGTTTGTCCGCAAGCTGAGCGGAACGACGCGGCCGTCGAAACAGAACCAGCATGCGTTCGACCATGCCGTCGAGGCCATTGCCGCCTCGGCGCGCGAATTGCTCGACAGCCTCGAGACGACGCAGCATCCGCGCAATCGCGAAGAGGTGGCGGCCAAGGCGAAGGCCAAATCCGCACTTCGCTTCGCCTGAGGGGACCGCGTGAGCTTCTTTCCCGGAAACGATCCGCAGATGGGCGATGCCTTCGCCAGCGATCAGATCGAGCTGATGGTCATTCCGAATGCCAAGGATATTGGCGGATTTCAGGTTCGCCGCGCCTTGCCGACGGCCAGGCGCCGGCTGGTCGGACCCTTCATCTTCTTCGACCGCATGGGTCCAGCCGTTCTGCGAGCGGGCCAGGCGCTCGACGTGCGTCCGCACCCACATATCGGCCTGTCTACGGTGACTTACCTGTTCGACGGCAAGATCAGGCACCGCGATTCGCTCGGCACCGAGATGGTAATCCAGCCCGGGGACGTGAATTTGATGACCGCCGGCCGTGGCATCGTCCATTCGGAGCGCACGCCGGAAGAACTGCGCGGCGCGCCGATGTCGGTTTCCGGCCTGCAGACATGGCTGGCGCTGCCGGACGGCAAGGAGGAGGTCGCGCCGGTCTTCGAGAACACCGCAGCCCTGCGCCTGCCCGAAGTCGAGGCCGAGGGGGTCAGCGGCCGTGTGATCATCGGTGCGTTTTCCGGACTGCGCTCCCCGGTCGCCACCGCTTCGGACACGCTTTATGCCGATCTCAGGCTGGCGCCGGGTGCCAGCGTGAAAATCCCGGCCGATGCCGAGGAGCGCGCCATCTATACGCTGGAAGGCGAGGTTTCGATATCCGGTGACCGCTTTCCGGCCGAGCGGCTGCTGGTCTTCCGGCCCGGCGACGAAATCGTTGTCTCATCGGAACGCGGCGCCCATTTCATGCTGTTTGGCGGCGCCTCGCTCGGTTCGAAACGCTATATCTGGTGGAATTTCGTATCGTCCTCAAAGGAACGCATCGAGCAGGCGAAAGAAGAATGGAAGACAGGCCGCTTCGATATCGTTCCTGGAGACGAGCAAGAGTTCATCCCGCTGCCCGAAAGCTGATGCGCGTTACCGCCACATTTACATTCGCCGGCCAGCGGCATATTTCACGATGAACAGAAAATCTGACCAGGCTCGCAAACAGTGAACGCAAAGCCCGATACGCCGCTTCTCGACAAGGTCCGCGTCCCAGCCGATTTGCGCACGCTTGCCGAAGGCGACCTGCCGCAGCTTGCGTCAGAGCTTCGCGCCGAACTGATCGACGTCGTTTCCCACACCGGCGGCCATCTCGGCGCCGGCCTTGGCGTGGTCGAGTTGACCGTCGCGCTGCACTACGTCTTCAACACGCCGGACGACCGGCTGATCTGGGACGTCGGCCACCAGGCCTATCCGCACAAGATCCTGACCGGCCGCCGCGACCGCATCCGCACGCTGCGCCAGGAGGGCGGCCTGTCCGGCTTCACCCGTCGCGTCGAGAGCGAATACGATCCGTTCGGCGCAGCCCACTCCTCGACCTCGATTTCAGCCGGCCTCGGCATGGCGATGGCGCGCGATCTGTCCGATGGCCGCAACAATGTCATTGCCGTCATCGGCGACGGCGCCATGTCGGCCGGCATGGCCTATGAGGCGATGAACAATGCCGGCGCACTCGATGCCCGGCTGATCGTCATCTTGAACGACAACGATATGTCGATCGCTCCGCCGACCGGCGCAATGAGCGCCTATCTGGCCCGTCTGGCGTCGGGCAAGACCTATCTGGGCTTGCGCGATTTCGGCAAGAAGCTGACGTCGTATCTCGGCGAGCGCGCCGATCGCGCCATCAAGCGAGCGGTCGAGCATGCGCGCGGTTACGTCACCGGCGGCACGTTGTTCGAGGAAATGGGGTTCTACCACATCGGCCCGATCGACGGTCACAACCTCGAGCACCTGATCCCGGTGCTGAAGAACGTCCGCGACAATGCCGACGGCCCGGTGCTGATCCACGTCGTGACCCAGAAAGGCAAGGGCTACGCCCCGGCCGAGGCAGCGGCCGACAAATATCATGGCGTCAACAAATTCGACGTCATCACCGGCGCCCAGACCAAGGCGCCCGCCAATGCGCCGAGCTACACCAAGGTGTTTGCCGAAAGCCTGATCCAGGAGGCCCGAGAGGACGACCGCATCGTCGCCATCACCGCCGCCATGCCGAACGGCACCGGGCTTGACCTGTTCGGCGAAGCGTTTCCGGCGAGGACCTTCGATGTCGGCATCGCCGAGCAACATGCGGTGACCTTCGCCGCCGGTCTTGCCACGGAAGGCTTCAAGCCTTTCGCGGCGATCTACTCGACCTTTCTGCAGCGCGCCTACGACCAGGTCGTCCACGACGTGGCGATCCAGAAATTGCCGGTGCGCTTTCCGATCGATCGCGCCGGCTTCGTCGGCGCCGATGGTGCCACCCATTGCGGCGCCTTCGACACGACCTTCCTGGCGACGCTGCCCGGTTTCGTCGTCATGGCCGCGGCCGATGAGGCCGAGCTGCGCCATATGGTACGCACCGCTGCAAGCTACGATGACGGCCCGATCGCCTTCCGCTACCCGCGCGGCAACGGCGTTGGTGTCGAGATGCCGCAACGCGGCTCGGTATTGGAGATCGGCAAGGGCCGGATCGTCAGGGAGGGCACCAAGGTTGCGCTGCTTTCCTTCGGCACCAGGCTGCAGGATTGCCTGGCCGCGGCCGAGGAGCTTGGCGCGGCCGGGCTTTCGACCACGGTCGCCGATGCCCGTTTTGCCAAGCCGCTCGACGAGGACCTGATCCGGCGGCTGGCCCGTTCACACGAGGTGCTGGTGACGGTGGAAGAGGGCGCGGTCGGCGGCTTCGCCAGCCATGTGCTGCAGTTCCTGGCCCATGAAGGGCTGCTGGAGAGCGGCTTGAAGGTGCGCCCGCTGGTGCTGCCCGACACATTTGTCGACCATGCCAAGCCGGAAAAGATGTATGCCGATGCCGGGCTGGACAGCGCCGGCATCGTGCGCACCGTGTTCGTGGCGCTGGGGCATACCGCGCAGGCCCAGCGCGCCTAGTTTTTAGACGCATTTCCGGCGACGCCGAAGCGATTCAACTTGGCTGCAAGATGCTAGCCTGAATCAATATCTCAACTGCCTGAATCAAATTGCCGGCGAACAGTCGTAACCTGCTGTTTACGCTGCCGTTTGGCGATTTGCTTACCGTGTCCTTTGGCCGTTCTTCAACGCTGCCCTGCTAGAAGGCAACCAGGCAGGGGAAAGAAGACCAATGAGATCGCTTTTGGGCGGCATCGCGCTTGCGGCCATCTTCGCCGCGTCGGCCGGGGCCGAAACGCGCTACGACCGCAAACTCGAAGAGGCGGTGATGGGCATCGTCGCCGGCAAGATCGGCGAGATCCGTGGCGGCTTTTCCTACAACAAGCAGGCGCCGCAATTTGTCGTCATGCCAGATACCTCACCGAAGGCGTCAATTTCCGTTGACCGGCCGCGCCCGCAGGTGTTCGGCGACAGCAGCGACGGTCTGACGCCGGCCGTCGAACGGCGGGTTTCGCGGACCATATTCTAAAGCATGATCCCGAAGAGACTCTAGAAACTAGAACCACATATCCCGCACACAGCGACCATCTCTCGGCAAATCCTCGAATGCATCGAGACCATCGAAATGGTCGATCGGGAGATCGGCGACGGCCTCGGGCGGCGCAAGCCTCACATTGACGGCGATGCGGTAGCGCCCAGCCGCATCGGGATGCAAACCGCGCCAGGCCAGGACGCAAGCGCAGGTTGGGCAGAAGAGAATCTCAAGCGAAGGATGAGCCTTTCCGACGCGCCGATAGGCGCTTACGGGCCCGGCAAGGCGGATGCGTTCGTCGACATGGTCATAAGCCCAGAGCGTGCCGTAGCGACGGCAAAGTGTGCAATTGCAGGCAGTGATCGAACCGGGATCGCCCTCCAGGGTCCAGTGGGCTGCGCCGCAGTGGCAGGTTCCCGTCAGCATGTTTCCTCCTCCACGTTTCGACGGCTAAACGGCATCTCTTTCTTAGCATTGCGTCGGATCTCGTGCGAGGTTCGACAAACAGCGGAGTGGCTTGATGCGTTCACCCGTTGCCAACTATGCATTGTCTCATCGCCAATATCCTTGCCATCATCGTTGGCATTCGCCATGAAGGCCGATGACTTCCCTTCCGCCAGCCAGCATACGCCAGCGGCTCGACGAATTGCTCGTCCAGCGCGGTCTGTTTGCCAGCCGCTCGCGTGCCCGCGACGCGGTCGAGCGCGGCACCGTGACGGTCGATGGCATCGTCGCCCTCAAGCCGGGCCAGGCCGTTCTGCCTGAGTGCAACATTGTCGTTGACGATCCGGCGCAGGGTTACGTGTCGCGCGCCGCACTGAAGCTGAAGGCTGGTCTCGAGCATTTCGCCCTCGACCCCACCGGCAGCGAAGCGCTCGATGTCGGCGCCTCGACCGGGGGCTTTACGCAGGTGCTGCTCGAACGCGGCGCGGCGCATGTCACCGCGATCGATGTCGGGCACGGCCAGATGCACTCCGACATTGCCGGCGATCCGCGCGTGACGGTAATTGAAGGCCTGAATGCGCGCCAACTATCGGCCGCCGATCTCGGCGGCCGTGTGCCGGATTTCATCGTCTCGGATGTCAGCTTCATATCGCTGAAACTGGCGCTGCCGCCGGCGCTTGCCTTGGCCAGGAATGGCGCAAAAGCTGTGTTTCTGGTCAAGCCGCAATTCGAGGCCGGCCGCGAGGCGATCGGCAAGGGCGGCCTGCTTAAGGACCCCTATGATGCGGCGCGCATTGCCGGCCTGATGCAGGACTGGCTCGATGCCATTCCCGGCTGGCGCTCGCTGGGGCTTCATCTGTCACCGATAGAGGGCGGCGACGGCAACCGCGAGTTCCTGCTCGGCGGCATCAAGGACGTCGAGACCCAGAAGCGATGAGCACCCGTTTCACGATCGCAAGGTTGGGCTCGCAGGGCGACGGCATCGCCGAGACGGAAACCGGCGAGATTTTCATTCCGTTCGCGCTGCCGGGAGAGGTCGTCACCGCCGCGCGGGAGAAAGATCGCGCCACCTTGATGTCGGTCGTTGAGGCTTCGCCGTTGCGGGTCGATCCGCCGTGCCGGCATTTCGGCGCATGCGGCGGCTGCGCCGTCCAGCATCTCGAGACTGAAGCCTATCACCGGTGGAAGCGCGAAAAGGTCGTGCATGCGCTGAAGAGCAAGGGCATCGCTTGCGATGTCGGGGCGCTGGTGCCGTGCGCGCCGCACACGCGCCGCCGCGTCGTCTTCACCGCCCGGCGGAGCGAGGCGGGAATGCAGTTCGGCTTCGTTCGCGCGCTGTCATCCGAGATCATCTCGATCGAGGAATGCCCGATCTCGGCGCCGCAGATCGTCGCTGCGCTCGACCGTTTGAGGATGCTTGCCGGACTGATCTGCACCACGACCAAATCGTTCCACATGGCGGTGACGGTGACCGGTTCCGGCCTCGATGTCGCGGTTCACGATTCCGGCAAGCTCGGCGAGAACCAGCGCCGCGTCGCTTCCAACTTCGTCATCGCCGAGGGGCTGGCCAGGCTGTCGGTCGACGGCGAGATCATTATCGAACCAAACAAACCGGTCGTCCTGTTTGGTGGCGTCGCCGTCGCAGTGCCTCCGGGCGCTTTCCTGCAGGCGACCGAGGCTGCCGAACAGGCGATGGCCAACATTGTCGGCCAGCATTTCGCGCGCGCCAAAAAGGTCGCCGATCTGTTCGCCGGCTGCGGCAGCTTCGCGCTGCGCCTGGCCGCAAGATCGGAGGTTCATGCGGTGGAAGGCGATGCGGCAGCACTCGCGGCGCTCGACCGGGCATTCCGTTTCGCCAGCGGCCTGAAGCGGGTGACCGGCGAACGTCGCGACCTGTTCCGGAGGCCGCTCACATTCAAGGAGTTGAATGCCTTTGACGGCGTTGTCTTCGACCCGCCTCGCGCCGGCGCCGAGGACCAGTCGAAGCAGATCGCGCGCTCCTACGTGCCGCTCGTCGCTGCGGTGTCTTGCAATCCGGTAACGCTGGCGCGGGACCTACGCATCCTCATGGACGGCGGCTATACCCTGAAGAGCGTGACGCCGATCGACCAGTTCCTGTGGTCGCCGCATGTCGAGGCCGTGGCGCTGTTGGAGAAGCCGAGACGAAGACGCTAGCAGCCAGGGCCTGAAACGCGCACCAAAAAAGCACATTTTTAGCGCACGTCGTTCAGACCGTGCTAGGGAATTGCCACGAGCACCGCAGCCTTCGAAATTTCGCCATCGTGCTTCGGCGAGGAGCGGGCGCCGTTTCTCTCGCCAAGGCGGGTCGCTGAACTGCTAGGGGTCAATACGACAGAACTGGCGGGGCTGACCGGTCTCGCGCGCAACACGCTTGCCGCCGAGTCCGGTGCGCGCAAGGTCGACGCCGCATTGAGTCCCATCGTCCGTATCCTGGCGATGGCCGGCGAGATGGCCGGTGATGAACATCGTGCGGCGATCTGGTTCAAGCATCAGCCGATCCCCGGTTGGGCCGGAAAGACCGCCTACGATCTGGTTCGCGAAGGCAAGACGGACATGGTGCTTGCCTATCTGGAGGCAGTCCGCTCCGGCATCTATGCCTGAAACCAGGCTGACCCTGTGGCGCGCTTTTGTGCCGCGCTGGGCCGCTGTGAGCTGCTATGCTTCTTGCACGCGTTCGTATCCGGCCGCCTTCGCGGCCCTGACGAACTTGCGGTCAAAAGTCGCGAAGCCAGCGCAGTGAGCGGACTTGCCCAGATGCAGCGCATCAGCGAAATCCAACCCCTGTACCGAGAGGTCGAGCGCGGACGACACGACCGCCCCGTCTTCCACCTCTACCGTGGGAAGCCCGCTAAACACCCGTAGCGTACGGGCGATTTCAAGCGGCGCAAAACCGTAGGCGCTGCGCAACACCCATTCGACTTCCAGCATCACCGTGACGGCGACAAAGACCGGCTGGCTATCGATCAGCGCCCGGGCGCGGGAAGACTGCGACGGGTGATCGCCCGTCAGGTAGCGGACGATCAGGTTGGTATCAATTGCGAGCATGGCGCCGCCGCGCTTCGGCGAGCACGCCCGCGTCCATTTCCTCCAACGTCTTCGGCCTGCCACTATAGCGCAGCGATCCAAACACGTCCTCTGGCCGTGTCTCGGCGAAGACTGGCGCAGGCTTCAGTAGCACGCCCTCCGGGGTATCCTCGACCAGAAGGCGTGTGCCGGCATGCCATTCCCTCCGTTTCCGGATCGCGCTGGGCAGGATGACCTGTCCCTTGGTCGAGACCGTAGTTACGAGCTTCTTTGCGGCAGCCATCTGCGCACGTCCTTAGGTGTAAGACGAATGTAAGATAGTCGAAGCTCTCCGCAAATTCAAGGCGCAAGCTACTCCTACTTAAAGCGATGACAAGGCAGTGGGCGGCGGGGATTGGTTGTTCCGGAGCGGCGATAATTCGGCGTCAACTCCATCAAACCCTGGTGCCGCCGACTGTCATCTGGTTCATCCTGAGATGCGGCTGGCCGACGCCGACCGGCACGCCCTGTCCGGCCTTGCCACACATGCCGATGCCGGTGTCGAGCTTCATGTCGTTGCCGATCATCGCCACACGATGCATGGCATCCGGCCCGTTGCCGATCAGCATGGCGCCCTTGATCGGTTGCGTCACCTTGCCGTTCTCGATCATGTAGGCTTCGGTGCAGCCGAACACGAACTTGCCCGAAGTGATGTCAACCTGGCCGCCACCGAACGACACGGCATAGATGCCGTTCTTGACCGAGGCGATGATCTCGTCCGGCTCCATGTCGCCCGCTGTCATGTAGGTGTTGGTCATGCGCGGCATAGGCTCGTGCGCGTAACCTTGGCGTCGCCCGTTGCCGGTGGCTTTCATGCCCATCAGCCGGGCGTTCTGGCGGTCCTGCATGTAGCCGACCAGCTTGCCATCGTCGATCAGCACGTTATGGGCCGATGGCGTGCCCTCATCGTCGACGGTAAGCGAGCCACGCCGCTCGGGCAGGGTGCCGTCATCAACGACGGTGACGCCTTTCGCTGCCACCTGCTGGCCAAGCAGGCCGGCAAAGGCCGACGTCTTCTTGCGGTTGAAATCGCCTTCCAGCCCGTGGCCGACGGCCTCGTGCAACATGACGCCCGGCCAGCCGCTCGACAGCACGATGTCGAAAGTGCCGGCAGGTGCTGGAACCGCTTCGAGATTGACCAGCGCTTGCCGCAATGCCTCCTTGGCCGCGTGCCGCCAGCTGTCCTCGATCAGGAATTCACCAAAATCCTTGCGGCCTCCCATGCCGTAGGAGCCGCTCTCCTGGCGGTCGCCGTCGCCGACCACCACCGACACGTTGATCCTGACCAGCGGACGGATGTCGCGCACCATCTGGCCGTCGGCGCGCATGATCTCGACATGCTGCCAGGAGGCGGCGAGCGACGCCGTCACCTGCCTGACGCGCGGATCCTCGGCCCGCAGCCATGCATCGATTTCCTGAAGCAGCTTGGCCTTGGCCTCGAAGGAAGGCGAGGGGATAGGGTTTCCGTCGCCGTAGAGGTGGCGGTTGGTGCGGGCAGGCGCTGCGGCAAGCGTGCCGGAATAGCCGCTCTTCACCGTCGAAACG
Source organism: Mesorhizobium sp. M1006 (assembly GCF_040318825.1). Classification (NCBI taxonomy): domain Bacteria; kingdom Pseudomonadati; phylum Pseudomonadota; class Alphaproteobacteria; order Hyphomicrobiales; family Phyllobacteriaceae; genus Mesorhizobium; species Mesorhizobium sp. M1006. The sequence continues at coordinate 29,021 of NZ_JAMYMZ010000014.1, read as the reverse complement.
GCATCGGCGGCGCGCAGCAGCGAGGCTTCGGAGAGATCGCTGGAATGGGCGTAGCCGCTGGCTTCGCCGGCGACGGCGCGCAGGCCGAAACCCTGGTCGGTGTTGAAATTCGCGGTCTTCAGCTTGCCATTGTCGAACATCAGCGATTCGCTTTCGCTATATTCGAGAAACAGTTCGCCGTCGTCGGCGCCGTTAATAGTCTCGGCAACGATTTGCTTGATGCGATCGTCGGAAATGTCAAATTGGCCGATCAGGCTGTTCATGGCAGGTCCATTCGCAGGAGGATTGTTTCCCACGATGTAGGCGCGAAGGCCCGCACAGACAATCTGAAATGAGATTTGCCGTGACCTCGGCCGGTCAACATCACTGGATCGTGCTACAAGACCCAGGCTCAAGGCAGGGCGGCGAAGCCGTCGGCGAAACCCTTGAGGTCGACGGGAATGCCGATGCCCTCTTCCGGCGTCTGGAAGACGATGAAGGTGGCGGACGTACCGGTCTTCAGCGTGTCGAGCAGCGGCTTTTCCAGGATGACCTCGGCATAGCAGCCGTCCTGGAAACAGCGCACGAAATAGGCGCGGCCGATATCCTTGCCGTCGACATTGAGGCCGAGGCCGTTCGGCAACAGCACGCCGAGCGGCGCCAGCACACGCAGGATTTCGGCCTTGTTGTCGGCTGTGCGCAGCACGACGACGGAAAGACCCATTTCCGGACGGTCCTCGGCGACGACGTTCTGCATCATCACGCATTGTTCGGATGTAGCACCGGCGGGCGTATCGCAGATGATCGACCACGCCCCATGCGTTGACTTCACCGTGCCGCTTGGCTGCGCGGCATTGGCCAGGCCGGCGCCGGACAAGGCTATTGCGGCGGCAACAAAGATGACCTTCGCCAAGGTTCTCGAAAGCCAAGGGTTCATGACGGCTCCATTGCGAATCACGGCACTTTAAGCCGCACTAAACCCAAGTAAAGGACGAGACCCCGGCGATCTGCCCCGACACAGGCGACAATGCGCTTTTCAGTGCCAATTTCGCCCTAATTGCGACGGCTCCGCACGCCGCGCGGCTCATTCTACCCGGATGCCGCTCTGGTGATTCGCGGCGAGCCGTCACCGCACGAAGCCAGCGCCGCGCTTGCGCGCAAAAATGCCGCACGGGTTCCGGCGCTCCTTTCTTGCGGAGGCAAATAGAGTATGGTTTGAACCAGCCTTGAATTGTCCGGGATTCCCGTCCCGGCCATTGTTCGACATTCTTGCGGTCCGATCGCGAGGAACTGGGAGATGACGAGGGCGATGAGAAAATTCCTGGCAACCGCCAAAATCGTAGCTAGTGCCGCCGCCACGTTGTTTGCCGCTGCATCCGCTCATGCAGCCCAGCCCCAACCTTGGGAAACCAGTTTTCAGCCTCCGGCGACCGACATTATGCGGCAGATCGAGTGGTTCGGGAACTACTCGTTCGCGTTCATCATTGTGATCACCGCCTTGGTGCTTTTCCTGATTGCCTACTGCATTTTGCGGTTCCGGGCGAGCGTCAACCCGACGCCGTCGCGCACCAGCCACAACACGCTGATCGAGGTCATCTGGACTGTCGGTCCCGTCGTCATCCTGCTCTGTCTCGCCATTCCCTCGTTCCAACTGCTGACCGCGCAATACACGCCGCCGGAAGAAGCCAAGCTGACCGTCAAGGCGACCGGCAATCAGTGGAACTGGGACTACGAATACCAGGTCGACAACACGCTTTCCTTTAATTCCGCGATCCTTCAGGATGCCGACAGGGCTGCTGCCGGCAAGGAAGATCGCGCCGCGTATCCGCGCCTGCTCGCCGTCGACAATGAGATGGTGGTGCCGGTCAGCACCATGACCCGCGTGCTGGTGACGGCGACCGACGTCATTCACGCCTTTGCCATGCCGTCCTTCGGCATCAAGACCGATGCGGTGCCGGGCCGCATCAACGAGGTCTGGTTCAAGGCGGACAAGGAAGGCCTCTATTACGGCCAGTGCTCGGAACTCTGCGGCAAGGACCACGCCTTCATGCCGATCGCCATTCGCGTCGTCTCCGATGCACAATACAAGACCTGGCTGGCGGCAGCCAAAACCGACCTTCCCGGCGCCAACAAGGCGCTGATGGCCGAGGTCGATGGCACGAACAAGGTAGCGGCCGCCGGCAATTGATGCCGCGACCAGAAAAGATTCAGGGAACGGAGCCGACCATGGCGCACGCTGCAGCTCACGACGACCACGACCACAAGCCGTATCATGGCTGGGTCCGGTGGGTGTATTCGACCAACCACAAGGACATCGGTACGCTTTATCTGATCTTCGCGATCATGGCGGGCTGCATCGGTGGCGCCTTGTCGGTCGTCATGCGCATGGAATTGCAGGAGCCGGGCATCCAGATATTCACTGGCCTGGCGCAGATGGTCTACGGCATGAATGGCGACGCCGCCATCGACGGGGGCAAGAGCATGTACAATGCTTTCACCACCGCGCATGCGCTGATCATGATCTTCTTCATGGTGATGCCGGCGCTGATCGGCGGCTTTGCCAACTGGATGGTGCCGATCATGATCGGCGCGCCGGATATGGCCTTCCCGCGCATGAACAACGTCTCGTTCTGGCTGCTGCCGCCGGCTTTCATCCTGCTGATTTTCTCGGCCTTCGTCCCGAGTGCGCCCGGCGCCTACGGCGTCGGCGGCGGCTGGACGCTTTATCCGCCATTGTCGACATCGGGCCAGCCCGGACCGGCCATGGACCTGGCGATCCTGTCAATCCACATCGCCGGCGCCTCCTCGATTCTTGGCGCCATCAACTTCATCACCACCATCTTCAACATGCGCGCGCCCGGCATGACCATGCACAAGATGCCGCTTTTCGCCTGGTCTGTGCTGATTACCGCCTTCCTGCTGCTTCTGTCGTTGCCGGTGCTGGCCGGCGGCATCACCATGCTTTTGACCGACCGCAATTTCGGCACCACCTTCTTCGCCCCGGACGGCGGCGGCGATCCGATCCTGTTCCAGCACCTGTTCTGGTTCTTTGGCCATCCGGAGGTCTACATTCTGATCCTGCCGGGTTTCGGTATCATCAGCCATATCATCTCGACCTTTTCGAGGAAACCGGTGTTTGGCTATCTCGGCATGGCCTATGCGATGGTTGCCATCGGTGCGGTGGGCTTCATCGTCTGGGCCCACCACATGTACACGACGGGCCTGTCGCTCGATACCCAGCGCTATTTCGTCTTCGCCACCATGGTCATCGCGGTGCCGACGGGTGTGAAGATCTTCTCGTGGATCGCCACTATGTGGGGCGGGTCGATTTCGCTCAAGACCCCGATGCTGTGGGCGATCGGCTTCATCTTCCTGTTCACTGTTGGCGGCGTCACCGGTGTGCAGTTGGCCAATGCCGGCCTCGACCGCCCGCTGCACGATACCTATTTCGTGGTCGCGCACTTCCATTACGTGCTGTCGCTGGGCGCGGTCTTCGCGATCTTCGCCGGCTGGTACTACTGGTTCCCGAAAATGACCGGCTACATGTATTCGCCGGTGATCGCGAACACCCACTTCTGGGTCACTTTTGTCGGCGTCAACCTAGTCTTTTTCCCGCAGCACTTCCTCGGCCTTTCCGGTATGCCGCGTCGCTATATCGACTATCCGGATGCCTTCGCCGGCTGGAACATGGTGTCGTCCTACGGCTCGTACATCTCGGCTATCGGCGTCGTCATCTTCCTGTTCGGCGTCTTCGAGGCGTTCCAGAAGAAGCGGGTCGCCGGCGCCAATCCTTGGGGCGAGGGTGCGACCACGCTGGAATGGCAACTGCCTTCGCCGCCGCCGTTCCACCAGTGGGAACAGTTGCCGAAGATCAAGTAGGCGGTTGCCTCCTTTAATACGGAGCCGCCGGCCGACCGGCGGTTTTGGCCAACGGAATGATGGACTTTAAGTACGCATGGCCCTTGCCGAAGACAGACTGATTGACGAGCCGGGCTTCCGCATGTCGGAAGCGACGGCGGGCGATTTCTTCGCCCTGCTGAAGCCGCGCGTCATGTCGCTGGTGGTGTTCACTGCGTTTGTCGGCATGGTCGCCGCTCCGGTGACCATCAATCCGCTGCTGGCGGTGATCGCGATCCTGGCTATTGCCATCGGCGCCGGCGCCTCCGGTGCGCTCAACATGTGGTATGACGCAGACATCGATGCGGTGATGACGCGCACCGCCGGCCGTCCCGTGCCGGCCGGCCGTATCCGGCCAGGCGAGGCATTGAGTTTCGGGCTGGTGCTGTCGGTTCTGTCGGTGATGACGCTCGGCGTGCTGGTCAACTGGTTGGCAGCATCGCTTCTGGCCTTCACCATCTTTTTCTATGCCGTCATCTATACGATGTGGCTGAAGCGCTGGACGCCGCAGAACATCGTCATCGGCGGGGCTGCCGGTGCCATTCCGCCGGTCATAGGCTGGGCGGCGGTAACCGGATCGGTCAGCCTCGAAAGCTTGGTGCTGTTCCTGGTCATCTTCCTGTGGACGCCGCCACATTTCTGGGCGCTCGCGCTGTTCAAGTCGGAGGACTACGCCAAGGCAGGCATTCCGATGATGCCGAATGTCGCCGGTCAGGCCTCGACCAGACGCCAGATCTTTGCCTATGCGCTGGTCCTCGCGCCGGTTGGCGTGCTGCCCTGGGTTCTCGGGTTCACCACGCCGGTCTATGGCGTCGTTGCATTGCTGCTCGGCGCCGGCTTCGTCTGGTATGCGTGGAAGGTGCTGCAAATGGCCGATGACGACCGGGCGATGAAGCCGGCCAAGGCCTTGTTCGGCTATTCGCTGCTCTATCTCTTCGCCATCTTCGCCGCCTACCTTGGCGATTGTGTCGTCGCGCGCGCGCTGACCATTGGTGGAGCATGAGCATGGCCGAAAAGAAGCTTGAACTGGTCACGTTGACCGAACGTCAGCAGAAGGCCCGCCGCAATCGCTCGGCCGCAATCGGTTTCGCGCTGGCGGCGCTGGTCGTCATATTCTACGTCGCGACCATCGTGAAATTTGGTCACAGTTTCCCCGGCTCGATGTGAGCTTAACATGACCAGGCAAACAGTCACCGATCCTAAGAAGAAGAATACGAACCGCGTCGTCGCCGGCGTCTGCATCGCGTTCTTCGGCGGCATGATCGGCATGGCCTACGCCGCGGTGCCGCTCTACGCGATGTTCTGCCAGGCGACAGGCTACGGCGGCACCGTCAAACGGGCGACCCAGCAATATGCCGATCGGGTGCTCGATCGCGACATCACCATCCGCTTCGACGCCAACACCGCCGGCGTTCCCTGGCAATTCCAGCCGGTCGCTCGCTCGATCACCATCAAGATCGGCGAAACCGCCGAGGCGCATTTCAGCGCGACCAACAAATTCAGCCGTCCCATCACTGGACGCGCCACCTTCAACGTGCAGCCGGAACTGGCCGGACCTTACTTCAACAAGGTCGAGTGTTTCTGCTTCACCGACACGACGCTGAAGCCGGGCGAGACACTGGACATGCCGGTCGTCTTCTATGTCGATCCCGACATCGTCAACGCGCCGGAATTGAAGGATCTGACGACGATTACCCTGTCCTACACGATGTTCCCGGTCGACAAGACCAAGCCGGTCGCATCATCGGTGCCGGCCGACGGCCACCGCAACAAGATTTCAGATACCGAAGCAAGCCTCGGGGGTTGATATGGCAGACGCACACGCAAAACCACAACATGACTACCACCTTGTCGACCCGAGCCCGTGGCCTTTCCTGGGCTCCGTCGGGGCGCTGGTGACCGCGTTCGGCGGCGTCTGTTACATGCAATACCTCAAGGGCGGCGATTTCCCGATCTTCGGTTTCAATGTCGCCAATCCATGGCTGTTCTTCATCGGCCTGCTGATCGTCATCTACACGATGTTCGCCTGGTGGTCGGATACGATCAAGGAGGCGCATGAGGGACACCACACCCGTGTCGTGTCGCTGCATCTGCGCTACGGCATGATCATGTTCATCGCCTCCGAGGTGATGTTCTTCGTCGCCTGGTTCTGGGCCTTCTTCGACGCCAGCCTGTTTCCGGGCGAGGTCCATCAATACGCCCGTACCGCCTTCACCGGCGGCGTCTGGCCGCCCAAGGGCCTCGAAGTTCTCGACCCCTTCCATCTGCCGCTCTACAACACCGTCATCCTGCTTCTGTCGGGTACCACGGTGACCTGGGCGCACCACTCGCTCATCCACGGCGACCGCAAGGGCCTGATCAATGGGTTGGTGCTGACCGTCGGCCTCGGCATGCTGTTCACCATGGTGCAGGCCTACGAGTACATGCACGCGCCGTTCGGCTTCAGGGATTCGATCTACGGCGCCACCTTCTTCATGGCGACCGGCTTCCATGGTTTCCACGTCATCATCGGCACGATCTTCCTGTTGGTCTGCCTGATCCGCGCCATAAAGGGCGACTTCACGCCCAAGCAGCATTTCGGCTTCGAGGCCGCCGCCTGGTACTGGCACTTCGTGGACGTGGTGTGGCTGTTCCTGTTTGCCTCGATCTACGTCTGGGCATCGAACGGCGCGATGATCGAACCGCACTGAGATCGAACTGAGGAAATCGACAAGGCGGCTGCGGCGACGTGGCCGCCTTATCTTTTGCGGCAAATGCTCCTAGGATGATCCCATGAGCGACGACAAGGCGATCTGGCCACCAATCGATCCGATCTCGGCCGGCTTGCATGGCCGCTGCCCCCGCTGTGGCGAGGGCAAGCTGTTCTCCGGGTTCCTCACGGTCGGCAATCGCTGCACCAATTGCGGCCTCGATTATTCTTTCGCCGATGCTGGTGACGGGCCGGCGGTGTTCGTTATCCTGATCATCGGCTTCATCGTCGTCGGCCTGGCGTTGTGGATGGAGGTGACGCTCAATCCACCGCTTTGGCTGCATCTGCTGCTGTGGATTCCGCTGACGCTGGTGCTTTGCCTGGCGGCGCTCCGGCTGATCAAGGGCGTGCTGCTGACGCTGCAATACCGCAACAAGGCGGCCGAGGGCCGGCTGGACCGCGGCGAATGAGCGAGGCATCAGGTTCGGTGGCCGGCCGGTCGCGGCCCAAGCGCGCATTGGCGCTCGGCCTGGGTATCGTCGTGTTTTTGATCCTGCTGGCGCTCGGCACCTGGCAGGTTCAGCGCCTGCACTGGAAAGAGGGCCTTCTCCAGACGATCGACCAGCGTACGCATTCGGCGCCTGTACCATTGGCCGAGGTCGAAAAGCGGTTTGCTGCCGCCGGCGACGTGGACTACACGCCGGTGATAGTGACCGGCACTTTCCTGCATCAAGACGAGCGGCATTTCCTCGCCACCTGGGAAGGCCAGTCCGGTTTCGACGTCTTCACGCCGCTACAGCTCGACGATGGCCGTTTCGTGCTGATCAACCGCGGCTTCGTGCCTTACGATTTCAAGGATCCAGCCAAGCGGCCGCAGGAACAGGTAACGGGCAAAGTGACGGTGACGGGGCTCGCCCGTAACCCGCTGCCGGCCAAGCCCTCGATGATGCTTCCCGACAATGATCCGCAGAAGAATATCTTCTACTGGAAAGATCGTGACGCGATGGCCTCGAGCGCCGGCCTGCCGACAGGTGCGGCGCTGGTGCCGATCTTCATCGATGCGAACGCCACGCCCAACCCCGGCGGGCTGCCGGTTGGCGGTGTCACCGTCATCGACCTGCCGAACAGCCATCTGCAATATGCGATAACCTGGTACGGCCTTGCCGCCGCCCTTGCCGGCGTCCTGATCTCCTGGCTCCGCCGCCCGGCGAAAGACCAATGATCGCCGCCATTACCCTTGACAGGGCAGGGCCGCGCACCTCATTTCGCGCCTTGAGCTCAGAAGTTATAGTCCGATCAACCGGCCTACAATCAGCGTAAGATGCAATCATGCTTCACACAAAGCCGCCGCTGACCATCCGGCTCTGCCAGCCCCGCGGTTTCTGTGCGGGCGTTGACCGTGCCATCCAGATCGTCGTGCTGGCGCTGAAGAAATACGGCGCGCCGGTCTATGTCCGCCACGAGATCGTGCACAACCGCTACGTCGTCGAAGGGCTGCAAAGCCTCGGCGCGGTGTTCATCGAGGAGCTCTCCGAGATCCCGCCCGAGCATCGCCAGAGCCCGGTCGTCTTTTCGGCGCATGGCGTGCCGAAATCTGTGCCGGCCGACGCCCAGTCCCGCAACCTGTTCTATCTCGACGCGACTTGCCCGCTGGTCTCGAAAGTCCACAAGCAGGCGATGCGCCATCAGCGGCTTGGCCGCCACGTGCTCTTGATCGGCCATGCCGGGCATCCGGAGGTGATCGGCACAATGGGCCAGTTGCCGGACGGCGCGGTAACTCTGATCGAGACCGAGGCCGACGCCGCAAGCTTCGTGCCCGCAGACCCACAAGCGCTCGGCTTCGTCACCCAGACGACGCTGTCGGTCGAGGATACCGCCGGTATCATCCGCGCCCTGCAGCAGCGTTTTCCCGAGCTGCACGCGCCGGCGGCGGAATCGATCTGTTATGCCACCACCAATCGCCAGGAAGCGGTCAAGGAAACAGCGGCCGGCGCCGATCTCTTCCTGGTTGTCGGCGCACCTAACTCGTCCAACTCGCGGCGCCTGGTCGAAGTGGCCGAGCGCGCCGGCGCCTCGATGTCGCTTCTCGTGCAGCGCGCCTCCGAAATTCCGTGGAATGAGATTGCCGGCATTTCGACGCTCGGCCTGTCGGCGGGCGCCTCGGCGCCGGAGATCATCGTCGACGAGATCGTCGATGCGTTCAGGCAGCGCTTCGACGTGACCATCGAGCTGGCCGTGACGGCGACGGAGACGGAGGACTTTCCGGTGATGCGGGTGTTGCGCGATGTCGAACTGACGGCTGCCGACATGGCCTTCGTCAACGGGGCCGCGTAGCAACGATGGCGGTTTACACCGACGTCAACGAGGGCGAGCTCGGCGCATTCCTCAGGAACTATCCGGTCGGCGACCTCTTGTCCTACAAGGGCATCGCCGAAGGCACCGAAAACTCGAATTTTCTGCTGCACACCAGCAGCGGCTCCTACATCCTGACGCTTTACGAGAAGCGCGTCGACAAGGCTGACCTGCCGTTCTTTCTCGGCCTCATGGCCCACCTCGCCAGAAAGGGCATTTCGTGCCCGCTCCCGGTCACCGCACATGATGGCGGTGTGATCGGAACACTTGCCGGCCGGCCGGCGGTGATCATCACCTTTCTCGAAGGCCTGTCGCTGCGGGGGCCGACGGCTGCACATTGCGGCGAGGTCGGCAAGGCGCTGGCGGCACTGCATCTCGCCGGCGCGGATTTTCCGATGACCCGCCCCAACGCCCTTGCCATCGATGGCTGGCGCAAGCTGTGGAATGCCGCCCGCGCCCGCGCCGACGAGGTCGAGCCGGGACTGGCGGCCGAGGTCGATGCCGATTTCGCCGATTTCGAGCGGAACTGGCCGAACGGTCTGCCGCAAGGCATCATCCATGCTGATCTTTTCCCGGACAATGTGTTTTTCCTCGGCGAGAAACTGTCCGGGCTGATCGACTTCTATTTCGCCTGCAACGACTTCTATGCCTATGACGTTGCCACGTGCCTGAACGCCTGGTGCTTCGAGAAGGATTTTTCCTTCAATCTGACCAAGGGCACGGCGCTGCTTGCCGGCTACCAAAGCGTGCGGCCGTTGAGCAGTGACGAGAAAGCTGCGCTGCCGATGCTGGCGCGCGGTTCGGCGCTGCGCTTCATGCTGACCCGGCTCTACGACTGGCTGACGGTCCCGGACGGCGGCCTGGTGATGAAACGCGACCCGACCGAGTATATCCGCCGGATGCGCTTCCACCGGGCGATCAACTCTCCTTCCGAATATGGACTGACATGACCAAGCGCGTTGAAATCTTCACCGATGGTGCCTGTTCGGGCAATCCCGGGCCTGGCGGCTGGGGCGCAATCCTGCGCTTCAACGGCGCAATCAAGGAGCTCCATGGTGGCGAGGCTCTGACCACCAACAACCGCATGGAGTTGTTGGCGGCCATCTCGGCGCTCAATGCGCTCAAGGAGCCTTGCGTCGTCGATCTTTATACCGACAGCAACTACGTCAAGGACGGTATTTTCGGCTGGATCGACGGCTGGAAGCGCAACGGCTGGAAGACCGCCGCCAGGCAGCCGGTGAAGAATGCCGAGCTGTGGCAGCAGCTCGACGCTGCGCGCAACCGCCACCAGGTCACCTGGCATTGGGTCAAGGGCCATGCCGGCCATCCCGAGAACGAGCGCGCCGACGAATTGGCGCGGCTCGGCATGGCGCCATTCAAGACGAAGTCGGCGAAACCCGTGCTCGCGTCCGTGCCGCCGGAGGAAGGCACCCAGTCCAGGCAATCGGCGGCCAAGAAGGTTCGGCGCTCGACCCAGAGTTATTGATCCGGTTGAACTGGCGTGTCAGCGGATCAGAAGGGCGGTGCCGAACAGTCCGATGGCAAACACCGTATGCGACACAAGATTGAGGGCGCGGACCTGCATCGGATTGGGCCGCTTCGAAGCGGCCCAGCCGGCGCCCAGGCCGGGCGCCAGCAGAAACCACCCGGCGCCGACGGTGACGATGCCGAGCATAAAAGCCGGCAGGAAGGTCGGCGCGGTGAGCCAGGCCGTTCCGGCCAGCACGACCAGTATGACGCCGTAGACGATGCCGACAGCATAATGAAAGGCCCAGCCAAGTACTGATTCATGCGGGTAGGGCGAGGCCTCGCCAATGTCGTCATGGAAGACCTTGCCTTCCCTGAGATGCCAGACCCAGCGGCCGACCAGCCCCCAGTTCGGCCGCGGCTGAGCAAACGCCTTGTTCAGGAAAATCGCCCAGACATCCATAAGCGCGGTTGCGCCGATGCCGATCGCGACGCTGCGCCAGACGATGTCAGACATAATCGAGGTCCCCAGAAGCAAGCAGTCCCGAAGGGCCGACGCATGGTCCCGAAAAACCGGGTCGGCTTTCGGAAGGATCATGCGCCGATGCAAAGTCAGCGTCCTTTGGACGTTGAGCGCTCGAAGGCGCCCTTTGCCGTGCCTGGCCTAGGCTGTCGCCAGGACGGAAAGCTGTCCGAGAATGTGAGCCGCACCGGATTCGTCGACGCCGGGCTTTGTCTCGACATTGAGTGCGGTGACCTTGCCGTCATCGACGATCATCGAAAAACGCTTCGAGCGTAGCCCCATGCCGCCGCTGGAGAGGTCGGCGTCGAGGCCGACGGATTTGGCGAAATCGCCATTGCCATCGGCAAGATAAAGGATTTTGCCTTCACCGCCGCTGAAGCGGGCCCAGGCCCCCATAACGTGAACATCGTTGACCGAGACAACGGCGATAGTGTCGACGCCGCGCGCCAGGATGGCGTCGTAATTGTCCAGGTAGCCGGGCAGATGATTGTTGCTGCAGGTCGGCGTGAAGGCGCCTGGAACGCCAAACAGCACGACCTTCTTTCCTGAGAATATCTCGCCCGTCGTTATCGGCTTTGCACCGTCGGCGGTCATTGTCTTGAAGGTCGCATCGGGCAGTTTGTCGCCAACGGAGATCGTCATGATGGTCCTCGCTTGGAAATGGAAGGGAGTGTCCTTGCGATAGCGAATTAAGGCGCGCCCGGCAACCGTCCAGACGTTGGCATCACGGGAATGGCAACAGGCCTTCGACCGCGCCTGCGGCACTTGTCAGTGTGTAGTGCAGGCCGCCATCGGTTGGCGTTGTCGACGGCCTGTCGAGGATCGGCACAGTAAAGATCAGCTTGCCATCCTTTTCGCTGCGTGCCGGGGCACCGAACATGTAGTCGCGTTCGCCGGCAACGAAGAAGTCGGCGCCCTCGGGGCTGCCCGGAAAGCTCGCTTCGACAATCAGCGTTTCGTGGTCGCCCGGCAGTACGTTTATGCCGAAATCGGGCGTTGCCGTGGCAGGCAGGGTGGCAAGGCCTGCCTTGACCAGTGCCGCGTCCCCGGCGTTGTCCGGATCGGCGCCGGGATCGACGGTCAGCCTTGTCTGCACCGGGATGCAGATGGTTTCGCAGATGCCGAGGAAAATGTCCGCATCGATGACGGCCGGCTGGCCGGGCGCGGCAAGCGTGAACGTCACCGGCAACGAAACGGGGTGGTCGTAGCCGGCCCATTTGCCGTAGCCGTCGTCGTGGCGCTGCGGCGGCGGAAACGAAAGCGTCGCGTCGGCAATGTTGGTGCTGGCCGAGACGTCGATCTGTGGCGGCACGCCCGCATCGCCCGGATCGCGCCAATAGGTCTTCCAGCCGGGCTTCAGCGCAATGTCGAGGACGCCCTGGAGACGCCCGGCCTCATCGGCCTTGCCGCTCGTCACCAGCCGCACCCTGCCGCCTTCGCTGTTGTACCAGGCCGATGAGGAGGCTGAGGCGGGGAGGCCGGTCGCCGATCCAATGGCTACGCCAAGCAGCAGGATTTTCAAGCTTTGCATGGCAATGATTTGATCGTCTGTTGATGGCCGCACAATGATTTCATGACGCCGCCGGCATCATATTTGCGTGACCTTCGATTTACGAGCCTGATCAAATCGGGCGCCGCCCATCTTTTCGACGCCCCGGAAACGCGTTACGCTGTGGCCATGGATTTGTTGCGCCATAAAAGGACGGCCGCAGGACCCGGCTTTCTCGACGATCAGTTCCTGATTGCCATGCCCGGCATGAAGGATGACCGCTTCACGCGCTCTGTCATCTACATTTGCGCGCACAGCGACGAAGGCGCGATGGGGCTGATCATCAACCAGACGCAGCAGATGCTGTTTCCGGACCTGCTCGTGCAACTCGGCATCATGAACGAGCTGGAGGCAATTCGCCTGCCGCCACCGGCGCGCGACTTCGTCGTGCGCAATGGCGGACCGGTGGATCGTAGCCGCGGCTTCGTTCTGCATTCGGGCGACTACCGGGTGGAATCCTCGCTCGCCGTGTCCGACGATGTCTGTCTGACCGCGACCGTCGACATATTGCGCGCCATCTCCTCCGGCCGCGGACCCCGGCGGGCTCTGATGGCGCTTGGCTATGCCGGCTGGGGTGCGGGCCAGCTTGAAAACGAGATCGTCGAGAATGGCTGGCTGACTTGCCCGGCAAGCGCCGAGCTTCTGTTCGACGCCGACATCGATCGCAAATATGACCGGATCCTCGCCTCGATCGGCATTGATCTCGCGCATCTCAGCCTGGCTGCCGGTCACGCCTGAACCTCATTACGTCCTGAAACTTGTCACGCTTGGGTCAACGGATACTGTTCCTTCAGCGTCTTCAGCACCTGGTCGCCCGGCATCGGCGCGCCGAACATGAAGCTCTGCACGTACTCGCAGCCCATCTGCCGCAACTCCAGCGCATCGCTCTCGTCCGAAATGCCTTCGGCGACAACCGACAGGCCGAGTTCATGCGCCATATTGACCATGGATTTGAGCAGCACCGCACGTTTCGGCGTCGCGTCGTCGACGAAGCTCTTGTCGATCTTGATGGTGTCGAATGGAAAGCGCGTCAGATAGGCCAGCGATGAATAGCCGGTGCCGAAATCATCCAGCGACAGGCCGATGCCAAGCTGCTTCAGCTTGGTCAGCACATGGGCGGTCTGCTCGGGATTGTCCATCACCAGCGATTCGGTGAGTTCGAGCCGGAAGCAGCGCGGTTTCAGGTTGGCTCGCGCGATCACCGAGCGGACGTCGCTGACCAGGTCGCGGCGGATGAGCTGACGGCTGGACAGATTGACCGAGACCGACAGCGGCGCATCGCCGATCTGCTTTTGCCATCCCGCCAGGTCTTCGGCAGCCTGTTGCATGGCGAACAGCCCAAGCTGCACGATCAGGCCGCAGTTTTCGGCGACCGGAATGAAATCAGCCGGCGGGATCATGCCGCGACGCGGATGGTCCCAGCGCAGCAGCGCTTCGAAGCCTGCGACGCTGCCGTCCTCCAGCCGCACGATCGGCTGGTAGGCAAGCGTGAATTCGCGTCGTTCGATGGCGCGGCGCAGATCGGACTCGAACTGCAGCCGGTCGGTGCCGACGGTGCGGAAGGCGGGACGGAACGGCTCGATCCGGTCGCCGCCGAAGCGCTTGGCCTGATGCATGGCAAGCTCGGCATCCTTGACCATGTCCTCGGCCGAGGTCTGCGTGGCGGTCCAGGTGATCAGCCCGATCGAGGCCGTCAGCACGATCTCGCGCTTGGCGAAGGTGATCGGGTTGTTGATGGCGTGCTTGATGGCATCGGCAATGGCCGCGATGCGGGCCGGATCCTGCTCCGACAAAAGCATCAGCGCGAACTGGTCGCCGGCAAAGCGCGACAGCGAATCCTTCGGCTTGAGCAGTCGGTGCAGCCGCCGCGCGATAGTCAAAAGGATGGTATCGCCGGCCGAGATGCCGAGCCCGTCATTGACCTGCTTGAAGCGGTCTATGTCGATGACGAAGACGGTCGGGCGCACCTTCTCTTCGGTGCGGGCGATCGAAATGATCGCCTCCAGCCGGTTCATGAACAACTCGCGGTTGGGCAGGCCGGTCAGATTGTCGTGCACGGCGTCATGCAGCAGCCGTTCCTCGGACTTCTTCTGCTCCGTCACGTCGACCATGGTGCCGACGCAGCGGATGACCTCGCCGTCCGAGCCGATCACCGGCCGGGCGCGCAGCGAAAACCAGTGATAGTGCCCGTCGGCGCCGCGCAGGCGGAAGTTTTGCGACACCCGGCCGCGCCGGTGCTCGAGCACCACGTCGAGTGTCGTGCGAAACGTGTCGCGGTCGTCGGCATGCAGCACCGGCAGCCAGTTGCGGGCGGGCCCGCCGAGACTGTTGGGGGCAAGGCCGAGCTGACTGCTGACGTCGGGACGAGTGACGACGCGGTCGCGCAGCACGTCCCAGTCCCACACGGTATCGCCCGATCCGGCAACCGCCAGCGCCTGCCGCTCGAGATCGGAGAACAGGCCCTGATGCAGGGCGCCGCCGGCAAAAGCGTGCTGCATCACCGTGAAGCCGATCAGCAGGATGATGAGGATCAGCCCGCCGCCCAGCGCCGGCTGGGCGATATCGTTGTCCAGCATGCCGGTGATTGCCATCCACGATCCGCATAGCCACAGCAGAACCATCACCCAACTGGGCACCAGCATGATGGCGCGGTCGTAACCGCGGATACCGAGGAAGATGATCAGGCCGAGCCCGGTCAGCGCGGTGGCGGCGAAGGACAGCCTGGCAATGCCGGCGGCGACCGCCGGATCGATGATGGCGACACCGGCGATCAGCACCAGCCCGAGAATCCAGACCAGCGCGCCGTAGCTGAAATGGCCGTGCCACCGGTTGAGGTTGAGATAGGCAAACAGGAACACCACGAAGGTCGCCGCGAGCGCCACCTCCGTTCCGGCGCGCCACATCTGCTCATTGCCGGGTGAGATCTCTATGATCTTGTTGAGAAAGCCGAAATCGACGCAGATATAGGCAAGCACCGCCCAGGCTAGGGCCGCCGTTGCCGGGAACATCGAGGTCCCCTTGACGACGAAAAGAATGGTCAGGAACAGCGCCAGCAGGCCGGCAATGCCGATGACGATGCCACGAAACAGCGTGTAGGAATTGACCGAGTCCTTGTAGGATTCAGGGTCCCACAGATAGACCTGCGGCAGCTTGGGCGAGGCGAGCTCGGCGATGAAGGTAATCACCGTTCCGGGGTTCAACGTCACCCGGAACACGTCGGCGTCGGGGCTGGTCTGGCGGTCGAGCGCAAAGCCTTCGCTGGGCGTGATCGCGGCGATACGGGTCGAGCCGAGATCCGGCCAGAACAGGCCGGAATTCACCAGCCGGAAATGCGGTGCGACAATCAGCCTGTCGAGCTGCTGGTCGGTGGTATTGGCCAGCGCGAACACCGCCCAGTCACCGCTCGAGCGCGCATCATTTGCCTCGACCTCGATGCGCCGCACGATGCCGTCCGGGCCTGGCGCGGTCGACACCTGAAAATTCTCGCCCTGGTTCCGGTAGATCAAGACGGCCCCCGAAAGATCGAGCGCAACGTCGTCGCGGGCGATCTTGATCGGTTCTACGGCAAAGGCCGAGGACGCCGCGCAGAGCGTGACGATTGCCGCCAGCATAAAGGCAAGCAGCGACCCCTTGCGCAGAAAATTCGTCAAAATCAGCCCTTTGTTCCAACGCCCGGCGGATCGTCCGCGATTCGGGCGTATAGGTAATGGTCCTGCCAGATGCCGTTGATCCTGAGATAGGATCGTAGCAGTCCTTCGCGCCGGAATCCGGCTTTTTCAAGCACGCGGATCGACCGGGCGTTGTCGGGAATACAGGCAGCTTCGATCCGGTGCAATCGCAGCGTTTCGAAGGCGAAACGCGTCACCACTCTTACGGCATCGGTCATCAGGCCGCGTCCGCTGAAGCGCTCGCCGATCCAGTAGCCGATATGGCCGCTTTGGGCGACCCCGTGGCGGATATTGCCGAGGGTGATACCGCCGGCCAGCTTGCCGCTGCTTTTCTCGAAGATGAAGAAGGCGATCGCCGTCCCCTGCGCGTAGTCCTCGCGGTAGCGCCCGATACGATGCCGCCACGCCGTGCGGTCGAGTTCGTCAGGGGTCCATCGCGGCTCCCACGGCTCAAGGAAGGCGCGGCTTTCACTGCGCAGCACCGACCACTCGCGATAGTCGTTGGTCAGCGGTACGCGCAGCGTGACAAGCTCGCCCTTCAGTGCCGGCAGGTCGCGGCGAAAGAAAGGGAGCGCGAACACGACGCTCGAGTAGGCTTAGACGGCGAGCTTGCGGGCAGTGGTCTGCGTGCCCGAAAGCGAATCGAGGATCGCCTCATAGGGCGCGAGCGTACCCACCGGCCCGACGGCTGTAAGCGTCGGCTTGGTCGAAAAAAGCCGCGACGACAGGTCCGTCAGCCGCTCGACCGTCAGCGCCGACAGCCGCTCCATCAACTCTTCCTTGGCTATCGGCCTGCCGAACAGAAGCAACTGCCTGGCGATCTGCGAGGCGCGGCTGGCCGGGCTCTCGGCCGACATGATCAGCCCGGCGCGGTACTGCGCACGCGCCCGGTCGAGCTCCTCCTGCAGGATGTTTTCACCGGCCTTTTGCAGCTCGTCGATGATCACAGGCACCAGCTCGGCAATATCGCTTTGTCCGGTCGCCGCATGGACCCCGAAGACGCCCGTGTCGGAAAAACCCCAATGGAAGGCGTAGACCGAATAGCACAGGCCGCGTTTCTCGCGGATTTCCTGGAAAAGCCGCGACGACATGCCGCCGCCCAGGATCATCGACAGGACCTGGGAGGCGTAGAAATCGCGGACGTGATAGGCGCGGCCCTCGAAACCCAGCACGATCTGCGCGTCCATCAGGTCGCGGTCCTCGCGAAAATCGCCGCCGACATACTGCGCATATTGCGGGATGGTGCCGTCGGCCTTGCCGCGGAAGCTGCCGAGACGCTTTTCGACCTCCCGCACGAAATCGTCGTGCTTGATATCGCCGGCCGCCACCATCACCATGTTCTCGGCGCCGTACTGTCGTTCGATGAAGTCGTGCAGCTGCTTCGAAGTGAAGGATTTGACGGTTTCCGGCGTGCCAAGAATCGAGCGGCCGATAGTCTGGTGGCGGAAGGCGGTCTCGGTAAAGTGATCGAAAACGACGTCGTCGGGCGTATCGTGCGCGGCGCCGATCTCCTGCAGAATCACATGCTGCTCTCGTTCCAACTCCTGCGGATCGAATTCGGATTCCTGCAGGATGTCGGAAAGGATATCGACGGCCAGCGGCACGTCGTCGCTCAGAACCCTTGCATAATAGGAGGTCGTCTCGACGCTGGTGGCGGCATTGATCTCGCCGCCGACGTCCTCGATCTCCGAGGCGATCTCGAAGGCGCTTCGCCGACTGGTGCCCTTGAAAGCCATGTGCTCGAGCAAGTGCGCCATTCCGTGCTCTTCGTCACGCTCGTTGCGTGCGCCCGACTTGACCCAGGCGCCAAGGGCAACAGATTCGAGGCTTGGAAGGGTTTCGGTGGCGACTGTCAGGCCGTTCGACAGACGGCTTACCTCAACACCCATATGGCAATTACTC
Organism: Mesorhizobium sp. M1006; assembly: GCF_040318825.1. NCBI lineage: Bacteria > Pseudomonadati > Pseudomonadota > Alphaproteobacteria > Hyphomicrobiales > Phyllobacteriaceae > Mesorhizobium > Mesorhizobium sp. M1006. The sequence goes on along the minus strand of NZ_JAMYMZ010000014.1, from coordinate 10,995 downwards.
CCTAACGCGCCGCCCGCGTGTGGCGGCCGACATAATCTTCCACCATTTTCAGGTCGGATGGAAGTACCGTGTATTTTTCCTCGGCACTCATCAACCCGCCTAGCCATGCAGGCAGGGCAGGCGACACGCCGCTGGCGGCTTCGACGGCGGCGGGAAACTTTGCCGGGTGCGCAGTGCCCAGCACCACCATCGGCACCTCACCCGCAGCCTTGCCGGCGGCCACATGCACGGCCGCGGCGGTATGCGGGTCGAGCAGATAGCCGCTCGCCGCAAGTGTGGTGCGGATGGTGGCGGCGACCTCGTCCATGGTGGCGCGGCCGGCGTCGAATTCGGACCGGATCTTGGCGATTTCGCCGGCCTCGATGGTGAAGGCGCCGGACTGCTTGAGCCCGTTCATGTAGCGCCGCACGGCCGAGGCATCGCGGCCGGACGCTTCGAACAGCAAGCGTTCGAAGTTCGAAGACACCTGGATGTCCATCGAGGGGGACGTGGTCGAAAAGACCCCCTTCATGCGGTATTCGCCGGTTGCCAGCGTGCGCGCCAGAATATCGTTGTCGTTGGTGGCGATGATCAGCCGTTCGATCGGCAGCCCCATCTTCTTGGCGGCATAGCCGGCGAAGATGTCGCCGAAATTGCCGGTCGGCACGGTGAAGGAAACCGGCCTGTCGGGCGCGCCGAGCGACAGCGCGGAGGAGAAATAATAGACGATCTGGGCCATGATGCGGGCCCAGTTGATCGAGTTGACGCCGGACAGCGATACCCGGTCACGAAAACCGTGGTCGTTGAACATGTCCTTTACCAGGCTCTGGCAGTCGTCGAAATTGCCTTCGATCGCCAACGCATGGACGTTTGCGGCGGTCGAGGTCGTCATCTGCCGCTGCTGTACCGGCGAGACGCGGCCGTGCGGGAAAAGCACGAAGATGTCGGTGCGGTTGCGCCCGGCAAAGGCATCGATGGCGGCCCCTCCGGTGTCGCCGGAGGTGGCGCCGACAATGGTGGCGCGCTGGTCACGCTCGGCCAGCACATGGTCCATCAGCCGTGCAAGAAGCTGCATCGCCACGTCCTTGAAAGCGAGCGTCGGGCCGTGGAAGAGCTCGAGCACGAAGCTGTTCGGCCCGGTCTGCACCAGCGGGCAGACGGCCTCATGGCGGAAGGTTGCATAGGCTTCGCGCACCAGCCGTTCGAACACCGGCGCCGCGATCTCGCCGCCGAGGAACGGCGACAGCACGCGGATGGCAAGATCGGGATAGGCAAGGCCGCGCATGGCGCGGATCTCGGCTGCGGAAAAATGCGGCCAGGCGCTCGGCAGGTAGAGCCCGCCGTCGCGCGCCAGTCCGGCCAGCACCGCGTCGGAAAATCCAAGCGCGGGCGCTTCCCCGCGGGTACTCACATATTGCATCGTCACGTTTCCATTGCTGCCGGGAATCTTCGCCCGCCGCGAGGTGGTGGATTTCTGCGCTGGATCAGTCGCATTTTTGCCGCGCGGTTGATATACGTCACCGGCTTTGCGAGAGGGAAGTGCAGTTCATGGCGTTTCATTCATTCAACGGTCGTTTTGTCGCGGGTGTGGCGCTCACCGGCTTTATGCTTGCCGCCGCAGGTTGCCAATCGAGCGACAATGGAATTCTCGGCTTCGGCAAAAAGGATGCGACGCCGCCACCGCCACCCGATCCAAAGGTGCTTTCCAGCCAGTTGCAGGCCTATTGCCCGAAAGTGACGTTGCGTGACGGCACCGCCTTCTTCAATACCTACGCCAAGAGCGGTCCGAAGCCGAAGAAAAAACCCGATGTTGCCGCCGAGGAAGCCGCCCAGCCGGCAGTGGACGCGGCAGGCGTCGATCAGCCGGACGATTCCGCCAAGATCATCTATCAGGCTTCGATCACCGATGTGACCCGCGACTGCAGCCGCGCCAACGGCTCCTTGTCGATGAAGATAGCCGTCGCCGGCAAGGTCGTGCCTGGCCCGATGTTCACCCCCGGGACCATCACCATGCCGATCCGCATCGCGGTGATGCACGGCACCGAAGTTCTCTATTCGCAGCTTCACTCCTATCAGGTCCAGGTTACCGATCCTTCGAGTGCCACGCAGTTCGTCTTCACCGATTCCAACGTCGTCGTTCCGGAGCCGACGGCGAAGGACTACCAGGCATATGCCGGGTATGACGAGGGCGCTTCGAAAGTAGCGACAGACAAGCCGAGGAAGAAGAAAGCCGCCGCGACCAACTAAGCCGCTGCATTCGTGCCACGGCGGTTGGAGGCGGCCTCTCAGGCGTCCGCCGACCATTCCGACAGCGCGGCGATCACGCTTTTCAGCTCCGCCCAGCGGCGGATGACCGTTTCCGCGCCGGCCTCGGTCAGCGCATCGGCGTGGCCGGGATAGCTGTGCGCCGCGCCGGTGAAGCCGATGACGCGCATTCCCGCCGTCTTGGCGCCGGTGACGCCATGCACCGAATCCTCGATGACAAAGGTGTTCGCAGGATCGGCCTTGAGCTTTTCCGCGGCGAACCGAAACACGTCCGGCGCCGGCTTGGATTTCCCGGTCGGGGTTTCCAGCGAGGAAAAGATACGGCCGGCAAAGAACGGCAAAAGCTGCACCTTCTCCAGCATGAATTCGATCCGCTCCGAGCGCGAATTCGAACAGACGCAGCGCGGCACTGCTACCGCGGCGACAGCCTCGTGCGCCCCGTCGATGGCACGCACGTCGCTGCGCAGCCTACGATCGACCAGCTGTTCCTCCTTGTCGATCAGCGAGGCCTGGAACGGGATCCGGGACTTTTCCTCGACCCGCATCATGATGTCCTTGAAAGTCAACCCGGCATAGACCTCGGAAATCTCCTCGGCCGATATCTCGTAGCCGGCCGAGGTCAACAGCTCGGCATCGATCCGCGCGGCGATGATTTCGGAATCGACGAGCACGCCGTCGCAATCGAAGATGACAAGGTCTGGCTGGGGCATGGTGATCCGGAAAGCGGGATGAAGGGAATGCCGAGGGCTTTTTGGTCCAAACGGCTCAGGCGGCGCGGCATACACCAACAGGCCGGGCTTCGCAAATTCGGCGGGCTGCTTCACTGAATATTTACGCTGATCGGTAACCATAACGGACAGTAAACAGTAACGCGTGCCTTGGGTGTCACAATGTCTGCCGTGCGTCTTCTCGACGAGCTTTCCGATGTTCCCCAGCAATCCGAGTGGCTGGATACGATCCTGAAGGGCGACTGCGTCGCCGCGCTCGAACGGCTGCCGGAAAAGTCGATCGACGTGATCTTCGCCGATCCGCCCTATAATTTGCAGCTCGATGGCGATCTGCACCGGCCCGATCAATCCAAGGTCGATGCCGTCGACGACCATTGGGACCAGTTCGACAGTTTTGAGGCCTACGACGCCTTCACCCGCGCCTGGCTGCTGGCGGCGCGCCGTGTGTTGAAGCCCAACGGCACGATCTGGGTTATCGGCTCCTACCACAATATTTTCAGGGTCGGCGCCAAGATGCAGGACCTGGGCTTCTGGATCCTCAACGACGTCGTCTGGCGCAAGACCAATCCAATGCCGAATTTCCGTGGCCGCCGTTTCCAGAACGCGCATGAGACGATGATCTGGGCATCGCGCGACCAGAAGGGCAAGGGTTACACATTCAACTACGAGGCGCTGAAGGCGTCGAACGACGACGTCCAGATGCGCTCGGACTGGCTGTTTCCGATCTGCACCGGCGGCGAGCGCCTGAAGAACGACAATGGTGACAAATTGCATCCGACGCAGAAGCCGGAAGCGTTGCTTGCCCGCGTCATGACGGCATCGACCAGGCCGGGCGACATCGTGCTCGACCCGTTCTTCGGTTCAGGCACCACCGGGGCTGTGGCCAAGCGGCTTGGCCGCCACTTCGTCGGCATCGAGCGCGAACAAACCTATATCGATGCCGCCATGGAACGTATCGATGCGGTCCGGCCGCTGGAAGGCGCCAATTTGACGGTACTGACCGGCAAGCGCGCCGAGCCGCGCGTCGCCTTCGTCACCCTTCTCGACAATGGCCTGGTGGCGCCAGGCGCCACGCTCTACGACGCCAAGAAGCGCTGGGCGGCAAAAGTGCGCGCCGACGGCACGCTGGCCATCGGCGACAGTGCCGGGTCGATCCACAAGATCGGCGCCGAGGTCCAGGGGCTGGACGCCTGCAACGGATGGACCTTCTGGCATTATGAGCGCAGCGGCGGCCTGACCCCGATCGACGAGCTTCGCCGCATTGCTCGGCTAGGCATGGAGCGGGCGGGCGCCTGACGGCTTCCGAGTTGCGGCAGATCGGTTAATGCGAAGGCTCAACCAACTCCTGGAACCGATTCAAATCACACTTTGATCCCAAGACTCTCAAGGTCCGCCCTGAGCGTCTTTGCATCGGTGAACAGCACCGACTGCCAGCCCGCCGCCTTGGCGCCGTCGACGTTCTTCTGGCTGTCGTCGATGAACAGCGTCGCTGACGGCTCGAGGCTGAACGCGGCGACGTGGTGGTCATAGATGGCGCGATCCGGCTTGATCTGGCGGATGTCGCCGGAAACGGTGACGCCGCGCGGCCGATTGAGGAAATCGAAGCGCTCGCGGGCCTCGGCGAGCGTATCTGCAGCGAAATTGGTGAGCATCGTCACGTCATGGCCGCTGTCGATCAGGCCGATCATGATGGCGACGCTGTCCTCATAGGCGTGAGGCACCATCTCGTGCCAGTGCCGGCGGAAATTGCGGATATTTTCGGCGTGCTCGGGATATTGCGCGATCGCCAGCGCTTCGGCCTCTTCCCAACTGCGGCCGCGATCCTGCTCGATGTTCCAATCATGCGTGCAGACATTGTCGAAGAACCATTTCCGTTCGTCGGGATCGGGGATCAAGCGACTGAAGGGCAGGTCCGGATCATAGTGGATCAGCACTTTGCCGATGTCGAAAACGATGTGGCGGATTTCAGTCATTCTTCTCTCTTTCAACGCGGCCGCTGCTTTTTCGTCGCGCCCGGTATCGCCGCTTCGATTACCTTTTTCATGACGCTCGGCAGCGCTTCCCCGGAAATTTCATGGGCCAGCGACCAGAAATGCCCGACCGGGGCGGCAACGTCGGTCTCCGCCTTGAACACGTCGAGTTCAAGCGCAAAATGGGTAAAGATATGGCCGATGCGTCCGGCCTGCTGCCAGTTGCCGGGGAGCGGGGCCGCCGCTTCCGTGGTAGCGCCGTCTATGCGCGCCGTCCAGCCGGTCGTCGGCACCTCAGTCATGCCGCCGAGCAGGCCTTTGTCCGCGCGCTTGCGCAGAAGGATGGCGCCGTCGCACCTGACGGCAACGAAGGCGGCACCGCGGCGTAAGGGTCTTTCGGCCTTGGGCAGGCGGACCGGAAAGCGTTCGGGGTCGCCCGAAATCGTGGCGCTGCAGTCCACCCGAACAGGGCACAGAATGCAGCGGGGCCGGCGCGGCGTGCAGATCGTCGCGCCCAGGTCCATCATCGCCTGCGCGAAGTCGCCGGGCCTTGTCGGGGGAACCATGCGTTCGACCTGGCCGCGTATCTCGCCCTTGGCTTCGCCCAGCGGCGTGGCGATCGAAAACAGCCGTGAGACGACCCGTTCGACATTGCCGTCGACGACCGCGGCTGGTCGGTCGAAGGCGATCGCTGCGATCGCCGCCGCCGTATAGGCGCCGATGCCGGGCAGTTCCTTCAAGCCGGACTCGCTGTCAGGAAAGCGGCCGCCTTGCCGCGCGACGAGATCGGCACAGGCTTTGAGGTTACGAGCGCGGGAATAATAGCCGAGCCCGGCCCAGGCCTTCATGACGTCTTCGGTCGGTGCCGCCGCCAGCGCCTGGACCGTTGGCCATTTCTCTGCGAACGCCCGAAAATAGGATTTTACCGCCTCGACCGTGGTTTGCTGCAGCATCACCTCGGAAAGCCAGACCAGATAGGGATCGGGCCGCGCTCCGCCCGCCAGCGCGCGCGGCGAAACGCGCCAGGGCAAGTCGCGGTGATGCGTGTCGTACCAGGCAAGCAGCCGGGAGGCGATCTCGACATTGTCTCCGGATACGGCCTTGCGGGTCTGGTCGTGCAGTGCCATTGATCGAGGGTCGGCCCTAATCCACTGGTGCTGAAGCTGGAGAACGCACATGGCAGGGAAAAGGCCCTTCGGCAATCCCGTTCCGGTGAGCGATCTCGCAACCGAGATCCTCGACCCAGTGCTGCGCAAACGGGCCGGTATGTCGATCGGACTGGTCCAGTCATGGGAAGAAATTGCCGGGCCGCGGCTTGCCGGCCGCTCGCGCCCGGAAAAGATCCAGTGGCCGCGCCGCATACATGAGGACGATCCTTTCGAACCGGCGGTGCTGGTGATTGCCTGCGAGGGTGTGGCGGCGCTGCATCTGCAGCACGAGACCGGCCAGATCATCAACCGGGTCAACGCCTTCCTCGGTTTCAATGCGATCGGTCGGATCAGGATCGTGCAGAAGCCGGTAATGGCGGGCAAGGACAAGCCGAAACCCAGTTTGCGGCCATTGACTGCGGCCGAGAAAGCGAAGCTGTCGGGCACCGTTGGTTTGATCGAGGACGGCGGGCTGCGCGCCTCGCTAGAGCGGCTTGGCGCCACCATTCTCGGTCAAAAGAAACCGTGATCTCGCGCTATCGTGATGGTATGCCCGGATTTGGCGATTGGAATAGGGGCGGTAATGCCTTAATTCGCGCCAACTCTCGCTTTTTGTAGACTTTGCATTGCAAAATCCAACTATTGCCAGGTGATTCGTATGATCCGTTCCTTGTCCCGCAGAAACCTTTTGACTTCGCTGGCCGCAATACCAGCGGTGGCGCTGCTTGCCGCCTGCAGCGACTCGGGCGAGAAAGCCGAGGCGCAGGATGTGAAGCCTGCGGCTCCGGAACCTGCGAAGCCGGCCGCTCCGGCCGCCGCGGCGGCGCCGGAGGCTCAGGGCACGGTCGATATGGCGGCACTGCTGAAGCCCGGCGCATTGCCCGACATGCAACTCGGCAAGGACGATGCAAAGGTCACCATAGTCGAATATGCATCGATGACCTGCCCGCATTGCGCGCATTTCGCCGAGACCACTTTTCCGGAGCTGAAGACGAAATATATCGACACCGGCAAGGCCCGTTACATACTGCGCGAGTTTCCGTTCGATCCCAGCGCCGAGGCCGGTTTCATGCTGGCGCGCTGCTCCAAGGACAACTATTTCCCGATGGTCGACGTGCTGTTCAGGCAGCAGGCGAACTGGGTTGGTGTGAACAATACCAAGGACGCACTGCTGCAAATCGCCAAGCTTGCCGGTTTTACACAGGAGTCCTTCGAGGCCTGCTTGACGGACCAGAAACTTCTGGACGATGTGAGATCCGTCCAGAAGCGCGGCGCCGACGAATTCAAGGTCGATTCCACACCGACCTTTTTCATCAACGGAAAGACCTACAAAGGGGCGATGTCGATTGCGGAAATGTCGGCCATCATCGACCCTCTGCTCTGACGTTTCGGCAGCGCCGAAGCGGCGTCGCTTCGGCGTGCGCACTTCTTTGTCTTGCCGCGGGGTCTCCTTGCAAAACCGCGGAACAGCGTTGCGAAACTTGGCTATGGGCCGGCGCGAATGAAGTTCTCGCGCCTTCGCCTGCTCGGCTTCAAATCCTTCGTCGAACCCGGCGAGTTCGTCATCGAACGCGGCCTGACCGGCATAGTCGGGCCGAACGGCTGCGGCAAGTCGAACCTGGTCGAGGCGCTGCGCTGGGTTATGGGCGAAAGCTCCTACAAGAACATGCGTGCGTCCGGCATGGACGACGTCATCTTTTCCGGCTCGGGAACGCGTCCGGCCCGCAACACCGCCGAAGTCACGCTGTTCCTCGACAATAGCGACCGCACCGCGCCGTCCGCCTTCAACGACGCCGATGAGTTGCAGGTCTCGCGCCGCATCGAGCGCGAGGCCGGCTCGCTCTACCGCATCAACGGCAAGGAGGCTCGCGCCAAGGACGTTCAGCTGCTGTTCGCCGACCAGTCGACCGGCGCCCGCTCGCCCTCGATGGTCGGCCAAGGCCGCATAGGCGAGCTGATCCAGGCAAAGCCGCAGGCGCGCCGCGCGCTGCTGGAAGAGGCGGCCGGAATTTCCGGCCTGCATACGCGCCGCCACGAAGCCGAGCTGCGGCTGAAGGCGGCGGAACAGAACCTCGAAAGGCTGGACGACGTCGTCGGCGAGCTGGAAAGCCAGATTGAAAGCCTGAAACGCCAGGCCCGCCAGGCCTCGCGCTTCAAGAACCTGTCGGCCGACATCCGCAAGGCCGAAGCGACGCTGCTGCATCTGCGCTGGACGCTGGCCAAGACGCAGGAAGGGGAAGCGCGTTCGGCGCTGGCGATTGCCACCGCGCTGGTCGGCGACCGTGCCGCCGCCCAGATGGCTGCCGCCAGGGAACAAGGTATCAACGCCCACCGGCTGCCGGACTTGCGCGATGCGGAAGCCGCTGCCGCCGCCGCCTTCCAGCGTCTGTCGATCGCCAAGGCGCAGATCGAGGAAGAGGCGGGCCGCATCCGCGCCCGCCAGGCAGAGCTCGACCGCCGACTGCAACAGCTCGATGGCGACCTTGCCCGTGAGGAGCGCATGGTCCGCGATAATGCGGATATCCTCGAACGCCTCGCCGCCGAAGAAGCCGCGCTCAATGCCGAAAACGCCGGCGCCGCCGAGCGCGAGGCCAGCACCCGCGCGGCTTTCGAGCAGGCGGCATCGACGCTTGCCTCGAGCGAGGTCAGGCTCGCCGCGCTGACCGCCGAACGGGCGGAGGCTGCCGCCTCGCGCAACCAGATCGAACGGACGCTGCGCGACACCGCTGAGCGCCGCGACCGCTTTGCCCGCCAGCTTGCCGATGTCGACCGCGAACTGTCGGAGATCGTCTCCAGGGTCGCCGGCCTGCCCGATCCCGCCGAGAAGCGGCTACTGGTCGATCAGGCGCTGGCGCTGCTCGAAAAGGCCGAGGCAGCCGCCATTGCCGCCGAACAGGCGGTCGCCGAGGCGCGTGCAGACGAAAGTGCTGCCCGCCCACCGGTTCAGGACACAAAGGCCGAGCTGGCGCGGATCGAAACCGAGGCCCGCACGCTGGCCAAGATCCTCAACGCCGCCAGCGGCGATCTATTTCCCTCGGTGCTGGAGCAGATCAGCGTCGAGCGTGGCTACGAGACGGCGCTGGGTGCCGCGCTTGGCGAAGATCTCGACGTGCCGCTCGACCGCAGTGCGCCGGTGCATTGGGGCCAGAGCGAAATCCAGCCTGCCGACGCCGCATTGCCCGAAGGCATAAGGAGCCTCGCCAGCGTTGTGCGTGCGCCGGCACAGCTGGCCCGCAGGCTGGCCCAGATCGGCATTGTCGAAGCCGCCGACGGAAGACGGCTGCAGACGTTGCTTGCTCCCGGTCAACGGCTGGTCAGCCGCGAAGGCGCGCTCTGGCGTTGGGACGGCTTCACCGCCAGCGCCGATGCCCCGACCGCCGCCGCGCAGCGGCTGGCGCAGAAAAACCGGCTGGCCGAGCTCGATGCCGAAGTAGTCCATGCCACGCGCGCCCTGCGCGAAGCTGAACAAGCCCTTGCCCGGGCCGAACAGGCGCGTGCCCAGGCGAGCGAGGCCGAACGCAACGCCCGACAGGCCGGACGCGATGCCCAGCACGGGCTCGATGCTGCCCGCAATACGCTGGCCGAGGCCGAAAGAGCCGGCGGCGAGCTGTCGAGCCGGCGTGCAGCACTTGACGAGGCGCGCGCACGCATTGTCGACAGCCATGAGGAAACGGCGGCGGCATTCGTCGAGGCGGAAATGCTGCTGCAGGACGCGCCCGATCTCGGCGATCTGCAATTGCAGCTCGAGCAGTCGGCGGCCAACGTCGCCCGCGACCGCGCCGCCCTTGCCGATGCGCGTGCCGTTCACGAGGGCCTGAGGCGGGAAGCCGAGGCACGTGCGCGTCGGCTCGATGCCATCGGCGCGGAACGGTGCAACTGGGTGGAGCGAGCCGAAAACGCCTCGACACAGATCGCGGCGCTCGGCGAACGCAAGGCGGAGGCCGAGGCCGAGCGCGAGCAACTGGCCGACGCCCCCGACGAGATCGACGCCAAGCGGCGCGCCCTGCTGTCGCAACTCGCCGAGGCCGAAAGCCTGCGCAAGGCGGCGGGCGACCGCTTGCAGGAAGCGGAGAACCGCCAGTCCGAGCTGGACAAGGCTGCGACTGCTGCCATCCAGTCGCTGGCCGAGGCGCGCGAATCCCGCGTTCGCGCCGAAGAGCGGCTGACCGCCGCCGACGAGCGTCGGCTGGAAGTCGAGGCGCGCATCCAGGAAACGCTGAACACGCCGCCGCATCTGGTGATCCGCCACACCGGCCTCGAACCCGACAGCCCGATGCCCGAAATGGCCGAGATCGAGCGTCAGCTCGACCGGCTGAAGGTCGAACGCGAACGGCTCGGTGCCGTCAATCTGCGCGCCGAGGAGGAGCAGAAGGAACTGTCGGACCGGCTGGAGACCATCGTCTCCGAGCGCGACGACATCATCGAGGCGATCCGCAAGCTGCGGCAGGCGATTCATAGCCTGAACCGCGAAGGCCGCGAGCGGCTGCTCGCCGCCTTCGAGGTGGTCAACGGCCATTTTCAACGGCTGTTTTCGCATCTGTTCGGCGGCGGCACCGCCGAGCTGCAACTGATCGAGTCCGACGATCCGCTCGAAGCGGGGCTCGAGATCCTGGCGCGTCCGCCCGGCAAGAAGCCGCAGACGATGACGCTGCTGTCCGGCGGCGAGCAGGCGTTGACGGCGATGTCGCTGATCTTCGCCGTGTTCCTGACCAACCCGGCGCCGATCTGCGTGCTCGACGAAGTCGACGCGCCGCTCGATGACCACAATGTCGAGCGTTTCTGCAATCTGATGGACGAAATGGCCGCAACCACCGAAACGCGCTTCGTCATCATCACACACAACCCGATCACCATGGCGCGCATGGACCGGCTGTTTGGGGTGACCATGGCCGAGCAAGGCGTCAG
>NZ_JAMYMZ010000013.1:0-159695 GCF_040318825.1 Mesorhizobium sp. M1006 | reverse complement strand
CGAGGAGGTCGCGTCGACCTTAATCAAGACGCTTCGGTGCGAGTGGATCCACGGCTTCATCGCCGACTTCTTCAACACTATCGGTGGAAAGTTGCCATCCAGCCGCTATTGCGCCCGCTTCGCTGTCACCGGCGAACATTACTGAACGCAAACAGATTAATCAAAGCCGTAGCGAGGCTCACCGACATTGCAACAGCAAGACTAGACTTCCGCAGCGGATCGCAGCTTGGCAAGTCTCACGTCTCCGGCCGAACGAACTGGCTGGCGACCTTAGGTTGTAGGCGCGAATGTCACCGTCGGGCGTGATTACCAACTCTGTGATGTTCGCCCGTTGTTTTCGATGTGATAGATCAGGTTGACAAGGTAGACCCTAGAACCCGTCAAAAGTGGGTAAATGGAGCTATTAGGGACAATGCGTTCGCAGGAAGAATGGTCAAGCGAAGAAGACGCTCGTGCCTACCGAGAGCTCCGAACCTTGGTCGATAAATGGAAACGCCTCGGATACAAGACCTATCCGGATGGAACCGAGTGGATTGGCCATACCCCGCATCGAGCGCCTCAAGCGTATTTGCATCAGCTGTACGCACCACTTGGCGCCATCGGAATTGGGCAGATGGAGTCTGAAATTTCGCGTCGACTCCCAGATAATTTCCGTTGCTTTCTCATGCTCCACAACGGGATAGGTCTGTTTGCGAATTATATAAGCGTCTATGGGCTGCGACGTAGCTGGTCACGCACAAATTTAGTGGAGGCGGGTCAACAACCCTTCTCCATACTGGAACCAAATATAAAGAGACGACCAGGCAATGCACCAGACGATGTTCTCTTTATTGGTGCGCTAGGGGACAATGACGATTTAATTGGCATGAATCCGGACGGGGGGATCTTTCGCTGGGAGAGTGATGATCCTCTGTCCGGTTCGACCAAGTCCTACTCAAGCGTGTTCACCTTCCTGCTGGAAGAAGCCAATGAGGCGGCGGCCCTGTTCGACCCGGATGGGCGCGAACGCGACTGAACTCGGGCAGCAGGCGACAGGTTGACATTCAGACTGAATATCCCCGGTCGCTTTTTTCACAACGGATGCCGGAAGACCCGGCGACGCTGCGTCGCGCCCAAGCCTAGGTTAGAGCCGAATTCCGGAGCCAGCCGTATCCACCATGCAGACCTATGATTTCATCATCGTCGGCTCCGGTTCGGCCGGCTCGGTCCTGGCCGAAAGACTGTCGGCTTCCGGCCGCTTCTCGGTGCTGGTGCTCGAGGCCGGCGGCAGCGACCGTCGCTTCTACGTGCAGATGCCGCTCGGCTACGGCAAGACCTTCTTCGACCCGGCGGTCAACTGGAACTACAAGGCCGAGCCGGATCCCGGCCTGGCCGGCAATGCCGACCACTGGCCGCGCGGCAAGCTGCTCGGCGGCTCGAGTTCGATCAACGCCATGGTCTGGATCAGGGGCGCGCGTGAGGATTTCGACGCTTGGGCAGCGGCCGGCAATCCCGGCTGGGGCTTCGATGACCTGCTGCCCGCCTTCAAGGCGCTGGAGGATAATCAGGCCGGCGCCGACCAATGGCGCGGCGTCGGCGGGCCGCTGCATGTCACCGACTGCTCGACCTCCGTCCATCCGCTCACCAAGCGCTATCTCGCCGCCGCCAACCAGGCCGGCCTGCCGCTCAACCCGGATTTCAACGGCGCCTCGCAGGAAGGCGTCGGCGTCTACCAGATCACCACCAGGAACGGCCGCCGCATGTCGGCGGCGCGCGCCTTCCTGCGCCCGGCGATGAAGCGCAAAAATGTCCGCGTCGAGATCAACGCGCTGGCGACAAAGATCCTGTTCGAGGGCAAACGCGCCGTCGGCATCGAATATCTCCAGAATGGCGCGACGAAAACCGCCCGTGCCGGCCGCGAGGTCATCCTGTCGGGCGGCTCGGTCAATTCGCCCCAACTTCTCCAGCTCTCCGGTGTCGGCCCGTCGGCGCTTCTTGGCGCGCTCGGCATTCCCGTCGTTCACGCCAACGAGAATGTCGGGGCAAACCTGCAGGACCATGTCGGCATCAACTACACGTTCAAGGGCAGTCTGCCGACGCTCAACCAGATCCTGCGCCCGTGGTGGGGCAAGCTGCTGGTCGGCATGCAATACGTGTTTTTGCGCTCAGGCCCGCTGTCGCTGTCGATGAACAATGCCGGCGGCTTCTTTCGCACCGATCCGGCCACGGCACGGCCCAACATGCAGCTCTATTTCCAGGCGTTTTCGACCGTCGTTCCGAAGAGCGGCGAACGCCCGATCCTGACGCCCGATCCATGGCCGGGCTTTTCCATCGGACTGTCCAATTGCCGTCCGTCGAGCCGCGGCGAAATCATGATCCGTTCCGCCAATCCGCGCGATTATCCCAAAATCGTCGCCAATGCCTTTTCGACCGAGGCGGACGTCGCTGAAATGCTGGCGGCGGTAAAATTCGTCCGGAAGATCGCCTCGATGCCAGCGATGGCGGAGATCATAGAGGAAGAGGTTTTGCCCGGTCCCTCGATCACCTCCGACGCGGATCTCATTCAGGATTTCAGGAAGCGCTCGGGCACCGTCTATCACCCGGTCTCGACCTGCCGCATGGGGCCGGACCCGGCGCGCGCCGTCGTCGATCCGCGCCTCAAGGTACACTGCATCCAGGCGTTGCGCGTCATCGACGCCTCGATCTTTCCGGACAACATAACCGGCAACACCAACGCCGCCGCGATCATGACCGGATGGAAGGGCGCCGAACTGGTTCTGGAGGATCAAAAATGAAAATCACCGACGTCAAGACCTGGGTGGTCGGCAATCCGCCGCCCGGCATCGGCGGCAAGTATTTCATCTTCGTCAAGCTCACCACCGATGGCGGCGTCGTCGGCTATGGGGAGGCCTACAACGCCACCTTCTCGGCACATGTCACCGCAAAAATGGTCGAGGACATGGCAGAGCGCTATCTCGTCGGCCGCGATCCGCACGACGTCGAAAACTTCTTCCGCCGCGCCTATTCATCCGGCTTCACCCAGCGCCCCGACGTGTCGGGCATGGGCTGTTTCTCGGCGCTCGAAATCGCCTGCTGGGACATTATCGGCAAGGAGGCCGGCAAGCCGGTCTACAAGCTGCTTGGCGGCCAGGTGCACGAAACGCTGCGTTCCTATACCTACCTCTACCCGCACAGCGGCAGCGTCCATTCGGAGGACGCCCGCGGCAAGAACGTCTACAACGACCCCGATCTGGCCGCCGCCTGCGCGCTCGAATATGTCGAGCAGGGTTTCAATGCGGTCAAGCTTGACCCAGCCGGCCCCTACACCGCCTTCGACGGCCACCAGCCGCGCCTCGTCGACATCGACCTCTCCGCCCGCATGGTCAAGGCGATCCGCGAGGCGGTCGGCACAAGAGCCGACATCCTGTTCGGTACGCACGGCCAGTTCACCGCATCGGGCGCGCTGCGCCTCGCCCGCGCCATCGAGCCCTATGATCCGCTGTGGTTCGAGGAGCCGGTGCCGCCCGACATGCCCGAGGTGATGGCGCAGGTCGCCCGCGCGACCCCGATCCCGATTGCCACCGGCGAGCGGCTAACAACCAAATTTGAGTTCGCCCGCGTCATCGAGAACCGTGCGGCGACCATTCTTCAGCCCGACCTTGGCCGCTCCGGCGGCATTCTCGAAACCAAAAAGATCGCCGCCATGGCCGAAGCCTACCACATCCAGGTCGCGCCGCACTGCTATTGCGGGCCGATCGTCGGCGCCGCCAACATCCAGCTCGCGGTAACGCTGCCCAACTTCCTCATTCTGGAATCGCTGAAGCAGTGGAACGGCTTCCACGAAAAGCTGCTGAAGAAGAAAATCGAATGGCAGGACGGCAACGTCATCCCGTCGAAGGAGCCGGGCCTCGGCGTCGAGCTCGACGAAGCCGTCTGCGAGGCGCATCCCTGGACCGGCAAGGACCTGCATTTGCAGATGATGCAGACGCCGCTGATGCCGTGATCTGTCGAGCGGGCGACAATGTCACGCGATTTCAACGTGTTGGACGTAGGGCTGGAATCACCGCCGAAAGAACTTGAATCAATCCCTCAACGCCTTGATTCAATATCTCAGCGTCAATGCGCCGGGCAGGATTTCGAAGGTCGCCGGTATGCGACCCGGCGATTCGCCGTCTATGTCGATCAGCGCGGCGTTCTTTTGCACATCGCCGAGCGGCTCGACAACCACTTTCTTGCCGCGCAAAATGGTGATCGCCGGATGGTTGCGGTGCCGCCCGCCATAGAGCAGGCGGATGTCCCAGATCAGCTTCAGCTTGCCGGCGGCGCGCAGGATGACGATGTCGAACTCGCCGTCGTTAAGCTCGGCGTCGGGCGCGATCATCATGCCGCCGCCGAAGAATTTGCCGTTGGCCACCGCCACCAATGCCATGCGCGCCTCGACCGGGGCACCGTCGTCAATGGTGATCGCCACCTCCTGGAAGCGGTAGCGGAGGAATTCCCAGACCGTGCGCCAGTAGAACAGCGCCTTGGCCGAAACCTTGCCCTTGCGCTTGTCGGCATTGACGGCACGGTCGGTGGCGCCGGAAAGCCCGAGACTGGCGATGTTGATGAAATGGCGGCTGGCCAGCGCGCCATGGTCGTCGACATAGCTGATGCAGCCGGCATCGACCTTGCGCGGCTTGGCCTCGGCAATCCGCTTCAGCGTCAGATCGACATTGTTCGACAGGCCGAGCCCGCGGGCGAAGTCGATGCCGGTGCCGCACGGCAGCAGCCCGAGTTCGGCCGTCCGGCCGCTTTCCCGGAAAGCCTTCAGCAGCCCGTCGGCGACCTCGCTGGCGGTGCCGTCGCCGCCCGCCGCGATCACCAGCTCGAAGCCGATGGCGGCAAGGTCGAGCGCCAGCCGTTCGGCATCGCCCTCGGCCTGCGTTTCACGCAGCTCGAAATCGCCGAAATGTCTTTTCAGCGAAGCCGCAACCTCGGGCCAATGCCGCTTGAGCCTGCCGCCGCCGGCGATCGGATTGAGAACCACCGCGACCTTCAAGCCTGCCTCCCCAAGGCCATCGAACACGCCTTCCAATCATTTGCCGGCATTGAAGCCCGCGCCGGGCCGCGGGGCAAGGGTCGATTACCCGACAATGCGGCTTCGGCATCGAGGCGGCAAATCCCGACCGGCGGCGGCAGAGATCGGAAAGTCGCTATTTTGGCAGGGTCAGTCCCCGATAATCCCGCTATCCACAGGCTCGCGGCAGTTTCGCCAAACGCTTATCCGACGTACGTTAAAACCCATCTCAGGCGGCTACCGATCGCCACGCCGAAAGGCAAAGCGGAACGGCGGATTTCCTGAGGCCCGTACGGCCCTGAACGAGAACAGGCTTGCTTGTTGGAGGGATGGACGCCGAGACCTACGGGGCCGCGGAAAGCGTGCGAACGCCGACGGCGGACCGATGCTGCCATGAAGGACGGCAAAAACCTTCGATGGCGCGCTGGGCAAAGCTCGCAAGAGTGGAGACCGGCGTGGTCCGGAACGGACGCTGCCTTCGGGCGGCGACTGGCAGGACCGTCAAAATCAAGGCCGGCATGGCGCGACATCTTTCGGGAGTTGCTGCCGCGACCGTGTCCTGATCTGACAGGGAGGCGCTGGGAGAAATCCCGGCGCCGACTGTCTTTGTGGCCCCGCCTGACGATTTTGCCGGCGACGCTTCACGCTGCGCCAAAATCAGCTACTATCCATTTGTCGTCGGGGGCCGTTTAAAGGGGCTGACGGCAGGGGGACATTTCATGATGCTCATCCAGAAGCTTGCTGTTGCCTATGCTTTCCTGTTCTTCGGCGTTGTTGCCATCGGCTATGTGCCGGCTTTCAACGACGCCGGCGGCAATCTGTTCGGCCTGTTCTCGCTGCAATGGTACGACGATTTGCTGCACGCCTTCTCCGGCGTCTGGGCGCTGGCCGCCGCCTTCATCTCGCACCGCCAGGCGGTGTTCTATTTCAAGCTGTTCGGCTCGGTCTATCTGTTCGACGGCGTGCTCGGCCTGGTCACCGGTTCCGGCTGCCTCGATGGCGGCATCTTCATCAACGGCTTCCGCTCCCTGAACGATATCGAATTCCCGGCCCGCTTCTTCGCCAACCTGCCGCACATCTTCATCGGCGGCTTCGCCGTCTACGTCGGGTTCTGGCTGTCGAAACGTGTGTACGACCATTTCGCCACGGCCTGACCGGCCATGTTCCTGTTCCGCTGGCTGAAGCGCATCATCAAGGCGATCCTCTGGCTCGTCGTCATTGTCGTGTTGATCCCGATCGCCGGGCTTGCCTACGGCTTTCTCACGACGCCGTCGCTGGACACAACGCCATTGCCGGGCGTCGCCGAGGGTGCCCCGCCAAAGGCGCTGGCCGACAAGATCCGTGCCGAGATCCCCGGCTACCAGCGGCCGGAGGAATCGACCTTTCTTACCTATCCGGAATGGGCCATCGTCTACGCCGCCCGCGAATATGCCGGCTTCGTCGACAAGAAGCAGCCGAGCGGTTTTCCCTATCTCTCCTATATCGGCCGCTTCTGGCAGGACTATGCGATGGTCATCCGCGCCAGCTCCACCTACAAGTTCAACCTCGACAACCACCAGATGCTGGTGGTCATCGGCACCAGCCACACGATCGAGCACGCCATCCAGTGGGCCTATGAAAATACGATCGGCCGCGTCACCGAAGCGATAGCCGGCAAGCGCACCGCCGTCGACATCTACCAGGCCAAGGTGGCGGCCGATTATGCCGGTTTTCTCGACCAGGTGCCGTGGTACCAGTTTCCCTATGCCGAAAAGCGTGCCGGCCTGTTTGCCGTCCAGCCGGCAGCGGACGACAGCGCCGTCCGCACCAGCGAACGCAAGCTCGCTTTCGGCCTCGCCGACACGATCAAGCAGGGCTATGCCGATCTGATCAAGTCGGCGCTCGCCGCCACCACCGATCCCGCCTTGCTCGATATTCATGTCTGGGCCAAGGGTCCGGTCGGCGAGGTGACGCGCAACGAACCCGACACCTTGCTGGAGCGCGATCTCGGCGCCGACGGCGCGATCTTCGTCACCAGACGCTATCAGGTGTTCACCGACATGATCCCGCGCCTGATCGGCAAGGGCGTCTCCTTCGTCGAGATCGGCGGCAATGACGAGATCATGGTCACCATGCTTTCCAATGACGAGATCAATGTTCCCGAAGGTGCACGCACCTTGTTCAGCTACCCGCTTCCGGCGCAACCTTCGACGCGCCGCACCGGCCTGACCGTCGCCGTGCGCAAGCTGCACATCGTGCTGCCGGCGCTGATGACGGCGGGCGCCAGGCTCGAGCATGTCTACGATTACTGAGGCCTTTCGGTCACAGTCGGCCTCGGCAGGACGTTGCGTGATGCTCCGTCACGCTCATTCCACAATCGCGGCCAAATCCCGCCTTGTTCCGCAACGATTGATGATGCCGTAGACACGTTGTCTTGCGCACATGTGCCAGGCAACTCGGAGGGACACGACCGTGATCAAGACCGCCCTTGTCGCCATGACCATCGTCGGCTGCGATTGCGACGCCAGGCTTTGCGAATATATCGGCGAGACGCCCGCCAAATGGTCGACCATCGCCGAATGCGAAGCGGCGATGAAAAGCCAGATGCTGCACGAGCGCAATTTCGACTATCCGCTGGTCTCCGGCATCTGCCGGATACAGAACTCGTCTTCGTCATCGCAGCTCGCTGCGACCGCTTCCGAGCCTGAATTGACGACGGGCAGTACGGCCGCGACAGACCCGCTGCCACCGGAACTGAGCCATCGGCCCAGTGCTGCGGTCGGAACGCAGGCCACGGCGACGGAAACGGAAGCCGTCCGGCCGGTCGCCTATGAAGCGGCGGTCGATGGCGGCCGCGCCGTGCTCTACCGCACGAAGGCCGGCTACGCCGTGGTCAAGACCGATCTCGGCCGCGCCGCATCGGCAACGATCGGCATCGCCAGGCGTTCGGCGAACTGGCTGGCGGCGAAGCTGCCTGACGGTCTGTAGCCGCCGCTTCAGGCCGTGCCGATCAGTGCCTTGACGGCGCGATAAAAAATCGACGAAAACAGCTCGCCCGGATCGTATTGCAGCTTCTTCGCCAGGAAGGACGGCAGTTCCGGATAGGAGGCAAGCAGTTCCTTGCCTGTGTAGTGGAGCTGGTAGGGCAGGAAAAAACGCCCGCCATGCTTGATCGTCACGTCGATCAGCGCCCTTGTCAGCGTCCGCATCCTGGCATTACCGTCGGTGTCTGTCGGCTGATTGATGTAGAGCACCAGCGAATAGGCCGGCTCCGGCGCATAATTCAGCGCCACATCCTCCTTGTGGACGATGCGTACCGACGCGTTGAGCACCGGCAGGGTCTGGTTGCGCAGGATCTCGCGCGCTTCCGCGATGAACGGGTTATAGGCCGCCCGCGGGATGAAATACTCGTGCAGGATGTCGGTCTCATCGAGCAGATCGTTGAACAGATAGGGCACTGAATCGTGCATCGGATTGTTGCGCGTGACGAGGCAGGCCTCGCCCTCGCCCATTGCCGTCGTCCGCGCCACCGTGCAGCTCTCGAATTGCGGCTCCAGCGTCTTTTCGGTGAACCATTTCAGCTCCTGGAACAGGCTGCCCCATTTCGCCAGGTTAATGATCACCCGCTTGAGCCCGACCGAACCCGGTTCACCGATTGCCGGCTGGTCGGCCGGCGGCTGGTCGGCGACCTTATCATAGCGGTAGACGATCATATCCTCGAGGAAATTGCCCGGCGCAGTCGACAGATGCCCATAAAACAGACCGATCGCCCTGTTTGGCGCCAGAACCTCGGCGAAGAACGTCGGGAAATCGTCCGATTTGATGATCTCGCGCGAGGTCCGGTAGACGGCGTTGTCGACGATGTCGAGTGTCGCCTCCAGCACCACGCCGAACAGGCCGTAGCCGCCGACGACGTGGCGGAACAGCTCGGTATTTTCGGCCGGTGAGCAGGTCGTCACCGAACCGTCCGCCAGCATCACCCGCATCGATCGGATCGAACCGGCGACCGAGCCGGCCTGGTGGTCCATGCCATGCGCGTTGACCGACAGCGATCCGCCGACCGAAAAGATGTCGGTCGACTGCATCGCCTTCACCGCGAAGCGCGGGTGCAAAAGGTTCTGGATGTCGTGCCAGCGCGCGCCCGGCTGCAAGGTCATCGTCTTTGCAGCCGGGTCGATACTGACCTTGTTGAATTTACGCATGTCGAGGACCAGCGCGTTGTCGTCGAAGGCGTGGCCGCCCATCGAATGGCGCACCGCCGCGACCGAGACCTTCAGGCCATTGGCGCGGGCAAAGGCCAGCGCGCTCGCGATGTGGTCTTCCTTGCTGACTTCGATAACGCCGTAGACCGGTGTCATCGACAGGCCGCTGGCATCGTTGATGTTGCCGCCCTTGGTCAGCCATGGCAGCGCCGGATCGTAGGCTGGCGGGCCCTCCAGCGGCTTCTGCGCCAGGTCGATTCCGTCAATGTCGGCGATGCGCCCGGAATTCTTCTGCCCCGACGGACCGCGCGCCAGCCGCGCCACGGTCGTGCCGCCCCAGAGCATCGCGCCGCCGACCACGGTCGTACCCAGCAGCAGCCGCCGCGACAGGCGAAACCCCTTGCGTTCTTCGACCATAGCCCCACCCCACTGCCCCAGGAATAGCGCCTGATGGAGACAAAAACCAGTTGCCAATCAGACGTTCGGCGAACGATGATCCGGTTTGTCTGGCGAAAATGTCGAAAGCAGTCGCATCATGAAGCTTGCAGCCCGTATCGCGCTTGCCCTGTTGCTTGCGTTTGCTCCGGCATCAGCCGACGCGCAGACTCCTGGTCAAGGCGACGACAAGGTCGTCAGCGTAGCTGGCGACGATCCGGAGATGGCGGCCGCTATCGAGCAGGCGCGTGCCAGCCTCGACGACTTCCTGGTATTGGCCGACGCACCGCCATCCGGAACGGCCGACTTCCAATTGAAAGTCGTGGTCAGGGACGGGGACGCCACTGAACATTTCTGGGTCTTTCCCTTCCACCGGACGGCGGCCGGATTTGCAGGAACCTTGGACAACGAGCCGCAGACCGTGCACAACGTCGTGGCAGGCCAGGAGATCGAATTCAGCCGGGACGATATTTCCGACTGGGGCTACATGAAGAACGGCCGCCGGGTGGGAAGTTTCACTGTCTGCGTTCTCTTCAAAAAAATGTCGAAGGAAGACGCCGACTATTATCGCCAGAACTATGGCTTCGATTGCTGACGGCTGAATTCTAGTTCAACCGGCTTCTACATCCTTCACGCCGATCTTGCGGACCAGTGCCGCGGTCGCCAGGATCGTGGCCATGTCGGCGATCATCGGCGCAACATGCTTGGCATAGTCGAGCGGCACAGAGATGTCCGGCAGTTCGAAGAAGTTCTTCGTCTGCGGAAGCAGCAGAAAGCCGTCGCTGCCGTTGAGCGCGACGCGTGCCGGTTCCTTCGGCCATGTTTCGCCAAGCCATTCGAGCGCCTGCGCCAGCCGGCCGGTCACCAGCGGCCGCGCCGCTTCGATGTTGTCGGTGTGGAACTCGTAGGCGGCGTCGAGTTCGGGTACGCCGCATGACAGTTGTTCCGTCTTGCTGCCGAACATGCCTCGGAAGAAACCTACCACCATATTGGCACGGCGCGCCGCCACCAAGATTCCCGGGAACGGCGCAATGGTGTCGAACGCGATAATGACGCCCTTGAACGCCTGAGATGTGGTCTTGCCGTTCCTCTCCAGCAGCGTCACCTCGTAGAGCTCGAACGCAAAGCCTTCATACCGACCGGAGACGACGTCCTCGAAATACGAACGGTTGAACACGCCAATCGTCTCGCGCGGCAGCCGATCGAAGGAGTTCGGCGTTACGCCATGCTGATAGCGCACGTCCTGGATGAAGCCGAAGACGATCGGCAGCAAACTGTTGCGGAACGTCTGCTGCAATTTGCGCGCTGGCCTGATCGCCTGGAGATAGAGCAGGATCGCCGCCAGGAACCCGCCGATATAGAGGAACACATGCGGGGTCGAGAACCACTGCTCGTTGGGGTCGGCAACCGCGTTGAAGAGCCAGGCCACCAGCGCCACGAAGACAACCACCGATCCGATGAAAAGTGGCACCCGCCAGCGCGTCCGGCGATAGGCCGAAGCCCTTTGCGCCTCGTAGGCCTCGATGTCCTTCCTGAGGCCGGCGATCACCGCTTTGCTCGGCATGAAATCCGCAGTTTCCATCACCCACCCGCCCCACAAGCCCGCCCGCGTTGGGCATGATAGCCGGTTTGGTGGACCGCGTCAGCGCAGCTGTCAGCGCCCGGCACCGAAGATCGCATCGAGGCGGGCCAGAACCCTTTGCCTGGATTTTCCCGCCAGCGTTTCAACCGGCATCAGCCGCTCGTGATCGCCGGCGCGCAGCCGCATGAAGGCATGCAGCCGGTAGGCGGCGATGGCCCCGCGCGTGCCGGGATCGTCGCTGATGTCGACGACGAGAATGGCGCCGATGCGGCCGGGCCATGGCTGGCGCGCGAAGGCGGTGCCGATGAAATCGCCGAGCCCATAGGCGACGAGCGTCTTGCCGATCCGCTCGATCGGCTGCACGACATGGGCATGATGCCCGGCGATCAGGCCGACGCCATGTTCGGCCAGAAGTCGCGCCATTGCCCGCGTCTTCGCACGTGGAAAATGCCGGAATTCCCAATCCCAATGCGGCACCGCGCAGAGGAGGTCGACACCCGAAGCGGCAGCGTGCGGCCATTGCGTCGGATCGGCTTGCATCGAGACTCGGCCCGCCAACTGAGCCTCGTCGGTATTGCGCCACAAGGTAAAGGCGGCAAGGCCTATGGTCAGCGAACCAACCGCAAACCGCTCGACCGGAGCCGCACTGCCGATCGTGCGGATGCCTAATTGCTCCAGCGCGGCGACGGTCTCGTCGAAGCCGGCAATACCCTGGTCGAGCACATGGTTGTTGGCCAGCGACAGCACCAGTTTTTCACGCGAAATGCCGGCGGCGGCCAGCGCCTCGGCAAGGAACCGCTCGCTCATCGCGTGGTGCGTGCCGAGCCTGGTGCCCCAAACAGCGCTCGGCCGCTCCACCACCGGGCTTTCGCAATTGCCGACCACCAGATCGGCCGAGGCAAGCAGTGCCGCAATCGCCGGATCGCAGTCTGGCGCGCGGCGATTGGCCACCGCCGAGATATCGCCGACGAAAGCCAACCGCACCGTCCGCGCCGGCAGTGGTTCGAGCAGGGCTGCGGCCGCCGGAGCAAAGCCGCGCGCGTCGCCATTGAGCGAAGGCCGGAGAAAACGCGGCAGCCACGACAGTTTGTAGGAAAGCGGATAGTTCGACACGCGACGCCCAATCGTTTGCCTTGTGTAGACCGTCCGCCGGATTGATTGAAGCGTCGACTGTTGTGGGTGAACCGCAGGCCACAGGCGCAGCGAACCAAATGCGTGTATGATCCACTGCGGAGCGACAAAGGGGCGATCACGATGACGCGTTTTTCCAGGCTGGTGGCGTGCGCCATCATTCTTCTCCTGCCGCTGGCTTCACCCAGCGCCGCGGCTCCCGAAGCGGCGGCCCTGTTCGAGGCAAAAATCGTAGCCGAACGCGACAGCGCTCTTGCCGCTCTGGAAGCCGCCGCGCCAGGCGATCCGGCAGCCGCCTACGCCGCCGGCGCCGGCGAATTCTTCACCGCGCTGGAGATCCTGGCCGGCGGCCTGCACCGCCACGGTTTCGACAGCCCGCAATCCTTCATGCTGCCGCTGATGCGGCTGCCGGTGCCGGACAATGCCAACCCCGAGCCGCTGACCTACGAACAATTCCGCGCCATTCTCGTCGCCTTCCGCGACAGGCTGGAGAAATCCGCGGCCACGCTGGGTTCGGTACCCGCCGACGCGGACATCGGCATGGTCATCGACCTCACCCGCCTCGGCATCGACCTCAACGAGGACGGCACGATCGCGCCGGACGAAAGCGCCGCGGCGATCATGGCGTCTCTGTCACGCGGCGGCGGTGCGCCAGACGCGGCCGCACCCGCCCTCATCTTCCGCTTCGACCGCGCCGACGGCTATTGGCTGCAGGGCTATGCCGAGTTCCTGATGGCGCAGGCCGACTTCTGGCTGGCGCATGATTTCAGAAACACGTTCGACGGCTCCTTCCACATGCTGTTCCCGCGCGCAAAACTGCCGCTGCAGGATACGCTCGTGCCGCTGGACGGTGGCACGAATGGCGGCATCCTGACGTCCGAATGGCGACTAGCCGACTTTATCTCCCTGGTGCATCTCATTAACTGGCAAGTGGTCGAGCCTGAGCGCCGGCAAGCGGCACGCCGCCATCTCATGGAAATGATCCGGCTGTCGCGCGAGGATTGGAAAGGCATCCGCGCCGAAACCGACAATGACCGCGAATGGCTGCCGGGGCCGCAGCAGAAAGGCACCAGCCCGCTGACCGGTCTCGAAGTTGGTGAGCAGCAGGTACAGGCCTGGCTCGCCGCCCTTGATATGGCCGAGGATCTTCTGGAAGGCCGCACCTTGCTGCCGCATTTCCGCATCGCCGACAAAGGCATCAACATGAAGCGCTTCTTTGATGAGCCAAAAACCTTCGACCTGGTGCTGTCGATCACCGGCCCGGCCATCGCGCCCTATCTCGAGCGCGGCAAGACTCTCACCAGCGAGGAGTTCAACCAGATCCAGCGCCAGTTCGGCGGCGCCGGGTTTCTGACGTTCGCGCTTTGGTTTAATTGAGCGGCGCACTTCGACGTTGCTCCTGACAGCCTGCTGTCAGCAGCCAAATTGCGCGCGGCACCCTTCACCACTCCGCTCTTTCCATTTTGGCCGATACCTCCCATATTCGGGGCCATGGCCAGACTCTCCGACAAGAAAACGCCGCCGCCGGCGAATGACGAGCGCGCTTCGCCGCACAAGCGGCGCAGTCCGCTGACCGATTTCCTCGATGCCTCGGAGCCGCTGCATGGCTTTGCCGAAGCGCCGCAGGCCGAATTCACCGGCGCGCCGCTGACCGGCTCGATTGCCGACTGGGCCGAGCAGATCGAGCAGGAAGCCGAGAAGGAAGGGCGTCAAATCTCCCCCCTCGAGGGGGAGATGTCGCCGAAGGCGACAGAGGGGGTCGGCAAAGGAAGCGCTCGGCATCAAGGGTCGCCGAGCACTGCCGCACCGACCCCACCCGGCGGCTCCGCCGCCACCCTCCCCTCGAGGGGGAGGGAAGGCGCCAAGTCTGCCAAGAAAATCCCGGAGCGCTCCTCTTCTCCCGGCCGTACGGCACGCGGCACCTCGATGGGCGGCGCGGCTTCGGCGCGGGAGCGTACCGCGGCCGGTCTCAATCCCGTCGCCGGCCTCGATGTCTCCCTGGAAGAGGCCGAGACCATGGCCTCGGGCGGCGTCACCGCGACCGTCGCGGCGCTGTCGGCGCTGATCGAATCCGGCAATCCGCTGCACAAGGACGGCGTGCTGTGGACGCCGCACCGCCCTGCCCGGCCTGAGAAATCCGAAGGCGGCATCGCCATCAGGATGGTCTCGGATTTCGAGCCGGCCGGCGACCAGCCGACGGCGATCAAGGATCTCGTCGAGGGGGTCACCAGCAACGACCGTACCCAGGTGCTGCTCGGCGTCACCGGCTCGGGCAAGACCTTCACCATGGCCAAGGTGATCGAGGAGACGCAGCGCCCCGCTCTGATCCTGGCGCCCAACAAGACGTTGGCCGCGCAGCTCTACTCCGAGTTCAAGAAATTCTTCCCGGAAAACGCCGTCGAGTATTTCGTCAGCTACTACGACTACTACCAGCCTGAGGCCTATGTGCCCCGGACCGACACCTACATCGAGAAGGAATCCTCGATCA
This sequence comes from Mesorhizobium sp. M1006, assembly GCF_040318825.1. Taxonomy (NCBI): domain Bacteria; kingdom Pseudomonadati; phylum Pseudomonadota; class Alphaproteobacteria; order Hyphomicrobiales; family Phyllobacteriaceae; genus Mesorhizobium; species Mesorhizobium sp. M1006. The sequence goes on along the minus strand of NZ_JAMYMZ010000013.1, from coordinate 144,840 downwards.
ACGAGCAGATCGACCGCATGCGCCATTCGGCGACGCGCTCACTGCTCGAGCGCGACGACGTCATCATCGTCGCCTCGGTGTCCTGCATCTACGGTATCGGCTCGGTCGAGACCTATACGGCGATGACCTTCCAGATGCAGATCGGCGACCGGCTCGACCAGCGCGCGTTGCTCGCCGACCTCGTCGCCCAGCAATACAAGCGCCAGGACATCAACTTCGTCCGCGGCTCGTTCCGGGTGCGCGGCGACACGATCGAGATCTTCCCGGCCCACCTCGAGGACCGCGCCTGGCGCATCTCGCTGTTCGGCGACGAGATCGAGGCGATCACCGAGTTCGATCCGCTGACCGGCCAGAAGACCGGCGAGCTGAAGAGCGTCAAGATCTACGCCAATTCGCACTATGTGACGCCGCGGCCGACCTTGAATCAAGCCATCAAGTCGATCAAGGAAGAACTGAAGTATCGCCTGCAAGAGCTTGAAAAGGCTGGCCGCCTGCTTGAGGCGCAGCGGCTTGAGCAGCGCACCCGCTTCGACCTGGAGATGCTGGAGGCGACCGGGTCCTGCGCCGGCATCGAGAACTATTCGCGCTATCTGACCGGCCGCCAGCCGGGCGATCCGCCTCCAACCTTGTTCGAATACATACCCGACAATGCGCTGGTCTTCGTCGACGAAAGTCACGTCACCATACCGCAGATCGGCGGCATGTATCGCGGCGACTTTCGTCGCAAGGCGACGCTGGCCGAGTATGGTTTCCGCCTGCCGTCCTGCATGGACAACCGGCCGCTGCGCTTCGAGGAATGGGACGCCATGCGCCCGCTCTCCGTCGCGGTTTCGGCGACGCCCGGCGCCTGGGAGATGGAGCAGTCCGGCGGCGTCTTCGCCGAGCAGGTCATCCGCCCGACCGGCCTCATCGACCCGCCGGTCGAAGTACGCCCGGCCAAGACGCAGGTCGACGACGTCGTCGGCGAAATCCGCGAAACCACGAAGGCCGGCTACCGCACGCTGGTGACCGTGCTGACCAAGCGCATGGCCGAGGATTTGACCGAATATCTGCATGAGCAAGGCATACGCGTGCGCTATATGCACTCCGACATCGACACGCTGGAGCGCATCGAGATCCTGCGCGACCTGCGCCTCGGCGCCTTCGACGTGCTCGTCGGCATCAACCTGTTGCGCGAAGGCCTCGACATTCCCGAATGCGGTTTCGTCGCCATTCTCGATGCCGACAAGGAAGGTTTCCTGCGCTCCGAGACATCGCTGATCCAGACGATCGGCCGCGCCGCCAGAAACGTCGACGGCAAGGTCATCCTCTATGCCGACCAGATCACCGGCTCGATGGAGCGGGCAATGGCCGAGACCAACCGCCGTCGCGAAAAGCAGATGGAGTGGAACGCGGCCAACGGCATCACCCCGGAATCGGTCAAGTCGCGCATTTCGGACATCCTGGACTCGGTCTACGAAAAAGATCATGTCCGCGCCGATATCTCGCAGTTCACCGACAGCGCCGGCGCGATGATGGGCAACAATCTGAAAGCGCATCTCGACGCCCTGGACAAGCAGATGCGCGATGCCGCCGCCAATCTCGATTTCGAGAAGGCAGCCCGTATCCGCGACGAGATCAAGCGGCTGCGCGAGATGGAGCTGTCCATCTCCGACGATCCGCTGGCCAAATATGCCGACATGGAAAGCCCGGTCTCGGGCCGCGAAAAGGGCAAGCACAACAAGGGCGTGGCCAAACACCGTACATCGGAGGAACAGGAGCGTTTCCGCAAGCTCGACGAGGCACGTTCGGCCGAAGAGGCGGCCCGGCCCAACCTCTTCCGCAAGCCGGCACTCGACGAGATGGGCGCCGACGGCGCCGTGCCGGTGAAGAAGCCGCTGTTTTCGAAGCCCTCGCTCGACGCCATGGGGCCGGGCACGGATATGCCGACCCCGGCCGGCGCAGTGTCGCGTTCGCTGTTCAAGAAGCAGTCGGCCGAAGAGGCGCACGGCTCCGACTTCGGCATCCCGGGCGAACCGACCAAGCCGCTATTCAAGAAGAACTCGCTCGACGAGATGACCGTGCGGCGGACGGAAAAGCCGGTCGAAGGAAAGGTGCCAGCGAAACCACAGCCGATCTCCCCCCGTGTGGGGGAGATGCGCGGCAGGGCAGAGGGGGGCGCAAAGGAACGCAACGATTCCGCCAAACCCATTGTCCGCCAGCGCAGTGGTATCGGCTCCTACGAAGACCCGGCCGACGCCCGCCGTGAAAAGCGCCGCCCCGGCAAGACGGGGCGCCCGGGACGCTAGCGAGCTTCCCTTCTCCCCTTGGGGGAGAAGGTGGATCGGCGCGCAGCGCCGAGACGGTTGAGGGGTGCTGGACGGATCGCCGTCGGTGCCAAGCTGGAGCACCCCTCATCCGACCGCTTCGCGGCCACCTTCTCCCACAAGTGGAGAAGGGGGAGCCTATCCACTTGCCATCGGGCCTAGCCTTGGTGTAGCCAGTTTCTACAACTCGAACGTCTTGAAAGGAGGGCTGCGTGTTATTTTCTCACCACCGTCAGCGCGGCCCTGTCTTTGCCCTGCGAGCTAGCTTGCAGGGCTGACCAGGGACGGTCCGGGTTTTTCCCCGCTTCGATTTTTTGGTCTGCCCTTCGTGGTGCGCAATGCCGAGCCTAATGGCTGGCACGTGCACCGTCAAAGTGCATTGAGCCGGGCTCCGGCAAGACCAGAGAAATCAAAATGGCCCTGATCAGCCTCAAATCCCTCGGCGTCACCCTGAATGCGCCGCTGTTTTCCAACCTCGACCTCACCATCGGCACCGGCGACCGGCTCGGCATCGTCGCCGCCAATGGGCGCGGCAAATCCACTTTGCTGAAGTGCCTGACCGGCGAGATGGAGCCGACATCAGGCGACATCACCCGTACGCGCGGCCTGCGCGTCGGCTATGTCGAGCAAGTCGTCCCGGCAGCGCTGGCCGGGCGCAGCTTCCAGCAGGTGGTCGCTGATGCCTTGCCGGCCGGACAGGTCGAAAGCGAACAATGGCGCGTCGATGTGGTTCTTGACTCGCTTGACGTGCCAGAACCGATGCGCGGGCGGCCAATGCAGGCGCTGAGCGGCGGCTGGCAAAGGCTGGCGCTGATCGCCCGCGTCTGGGTCACCGATCCCGACGTCCTGCTTCTCGACGAGCCGACCAACCATCTCGACCTCGGCAAGATCAGCCAGCTCGAGACCTGGCTGAACGCGCTGCCGCGCGAGGTGCCGGTGGTGATCGCCAGCCATGACAGGGCGTTCCTCGATGCCACGACCAACCGCACGCTGTTCCTGCGTCCCGAACAATCACCGGTGTTTTCGCTGCCCTATTCGCGGGCGAGGCTTGCGCTGGACGAGGTCGACGCCTCGACCGAACGCAAGTTCCAGCGCGACATGAAAGTGGCGCAGCAGCTGCGCCGGCAAGCGGCCAAGCTCAACAATATCGGCATCAATTCCGGCAGCGACCTTTTGACGGTCAAGACCAAGCAGCTCAACCAGCGGGCAGAGCGCCTGGAAGAAGCGGCAGCGCCGGCACACCGCGAAAAGTCGGCGGGCGCGATCAAGCTTGCCAACCGCGGCAGCCATGCCAAGGTGCTGATCACGCTCGACGAGTTGGTGGTCGGAACACCTGACGGCACGGTTCTGTTCAGCACCGGCAAGCGCCACATCTGCCAAGGCGACCGCATCGTCCTGCTCGGCCGTAACGGCGTCGGCAAATCACGGCTGATCGGCCTGATCCGGAACGCCATCGTCGAGCCGGAAACGGCGGCGCAAAGCCTGAAGGTGACACCGTCGACCGTGCTCGGTCATAGCGACCAGGCGCTGTCCGGCATCGACGGCGATGACACGCCGCTGGCGATGCTCTCGCGCAAATTCGACGTCGGCGAGCAGCGCGCCCGCTCGCTGCTCGCGGGCCGGCGTCAGCATCGACATGCAGGAGCGAAGGATCGGCGTGCTGTCCGGTGGGCAAAAGGCGCGGCTGATGATGCTGGCGCTGAGGCTCGCCAATCCCAACTTCTATTTGCTCGACGAGCCGACCAACCACCTCGATATTGATGGCCAGGAGGCGCTGGAAGCGGAATTGCTGGAACATCAGGCGAGCTGCCTGCTTGCCTCGCACGACCGCTCCTTCATCCGCGCGGTTGGCAACCGCTTCTGGCTGATCGAGAAACGGCGGCTGACCGAGGTCGACGACCCGGAAGCTTTCTTCCGGGAGGTAGCCGAAGCCGGCGGTTAAAAAATTGCGGAAAAAATCCGGCGCTCTGTCGGATGATGATCGCATGCCACGTCCTTAGGTTGCCGACACGGTGATGCCGGCGCCAATCGAGGAGAAAGCATCATGTCTATTCTGTCATCCATAGGTCACGCCGTGACGCGTTACTCGGCGGCTCGCGCCCGTTATCGCAGCGAACGCGCCATCCTTTCATTGCCGATCGAGCTGCGCAAAGATATTGGCTGGCCGGAAATCGTCGTCGACGCGCAAAACAGCCCGCGGATTCGCATCGAAGGTTGAAAGGTGGCAGTTGGCCGTCGCGGCAGGCGCCATTTCGAATCCAAAAAACCATCGGCCGTGTAGGATCGTCGCCGTTCCGTTCGTCCTGTGGTTCGCAAAGGCAAACCAGACGCAAAGAGGAGCATGACATGAATGACCAGCCGCAGACCCAGCCCGCCGCCAAGGTGCTTGGCGGATTGACGCCCTACCTTCAGTTGGATGGCGCTTTCAAAGCCGCCGAATTTTACCAAAAGGCCTTCGGTGCCGAGCAGGTCTTTGCCTATCCGCCGGACGAACAGGGCCGTACCATGCATATCCATCTCCACATCAACGGTTCGACCCTGATGCTTTCCGACTTCTATCCCGAGCATGGAATGGCCGCTGTGAAGCCGCAGGGCTACACCATGCAGCTCCATCTCGGCAGCGACGATATCGACGCCTGGTGGCAGCGGGCCATCGAGGCGGGGTGCGAGGAAGTCGTGCCGTTGCAAGTGATGTTCTGGGGTGATCGCTGGGGCAATATGCGTGATCCGTTCGGCGTCGAATGGGCAATGAACGCACCGGTGAAAGCAGCTTAGCATTCCACACAGGCTGTGTCTGAAATCACCTCTCCCGCTCCAGAGGGAGAGGAAAACGATCGCATGGAGGAAATCAGATGTCCTATGTCGACGGTTTCGTACTTGCCGTACCGAAAGCAAAGCTCGATGCTTACAAGAAGCTGGCGGAAACCGGCGGCGCCGTCTGGAAGGAGCACGGTGCTCTTGCCTACGTCGAATGCGTCGGCGACGACGTCCCTTATGGCGAGCTCACCTCGTTCCCGCGCGCCGTGCAGGCCAAGGACGACGAGGTCGTCATCTTCTCATGGGTGGTCTACGAATCGCGCCAGAGCCGCGACGCGGTGATGGCCAAGGTGATGGCCGATCCTCGTCTCAAGCAGGACTGGGAGACCATGCCGTTCGACGGCAAGCGCATGATCTTTGGCGGTTTTCAGCCCTTCATCGAGCTGTAGGCGCCCCTCGATCAAGTTTATTGAGCAGCGGCTTCAGCCGGTCGCCATAGCGCTTCCACAGGTCGACCGAGCCCTGATACATCGGCTGGCGCACTTGCGCAGCCGACGCCGTTCGCACCGGCCGGTCGGTCTGGTGGAACGACAGCACGGCGTCGTCCCACGGCAGGCCGAGATGGGCGATCAGCGCCCGCGACTGGCCTTCTTGGTCGGCGACGAAATCCTCGTAGCGAACGTCGTGCACGACATCAGGCAGCACGGCATGCCAGTGCGCCATGATGTCGGTGTACAGATTGTGGAAATCGGCGAGCTCGTCGAGATCGTAGCCGTAGCGATGGCTGTCGCCGCGGAAGTGCACCTTGTAGATCGACAGGCAGGTCGCCGCCGCATCGCGCGCGCAATGGATGATCTTGGCCCGCGGCAGCATCATGTGGATGAAACCGACCAACAGGAAATTGCCGGGCATCTTGTCGGTGACGTGTCGAGAACCCGGATAGCGGGCGTGCAGCATGTCGAGATAGGCCTGGCCGGCCTCGGCATAGGCCTTGTCGGGCATGTCGGCGATGCCCCAGGGAAAGCCGCCCTTCATGCTGAGCGGAAACTGCTTGCCGACCGCCGTCTTCAATATGCTGAGCTCGCCGGCGCCATAGACCTGCGGATGGCTGGCGATGATCTGCTCGACCAGCGTGGTGCCGGAACGCGGCATGCCGACGACGAAGATCGGAGTGTCCTCGGCTATCTCGCTCGGCTTGTGCCTTTCAAAAAAGGCCTTGTCGAACACCGCCTTCATCGCCTCGAACTCGCCGCGCGTCTTGCCGGCGTCGTAGTCGATGCCCTGGCGGCGGATCGCGTTGCCTTCGGCGAAATAGTCGAAGGCGCGGCCATACTCCCTGAGGTCGTCATTGGCCTTGCCGAGACCGAAGGAAAGCTGCATGCGCGCCAGGCTGCCTTGCGGCGCCTTGGCGTGCTCCGCCTCCATGCGGGCAAGCTCGGCGTCGCGCTCCTTTTGGCGCTTGACCTGGGTAAGCATCAGCCAGGCCCTCGCCATGCCGGGGTCCACAGCCAGCGCCTGCCTGAAAAGATCCGCAGCCTCGTCGAGATTGCCCTTTTCCATCAGCCCGACACCCAGGCCGTGCAAAAGATCGGCATCCTTCGGCCGGATCGTCAGCGCCTCGCGAAAAACAGCCAGTGCCTCATCCAGCCGGCCCGCTTCCTGCAGCGTTTCGGCAAGCCCGACGCGGGCGCGGACATGGAACGGGTTACGGCCCATCGTGCCGCGATAAATATCCTCGGCGCCTTCGAATTGGCCGAGCTGCTTCAGCGACGAGCCGAGATTGTCACGCGCCGCCAACTGGTCCGGCCGAATCGCCACCACCTTGCGGAAGAGATCGGCGGCGGCCGCGACCCGGCCGAGGTCGCGCAGCACGGTGCCGAGATTGTTGAGGAAATCCGGATTGTTCGGTTGCAGACGCACCGATTGTTCGATCAGCGCCAGCCCCTCAGCGCTGCGCCCGGTCTGGTGCAGCAGAAGCCCGAGGAAATGCGCAGCAGCCGGGTGGTTGGCCTTTTGCGCCAGCACCTGTCGGTAAAGCGCCTCGGCTTCCTGCCGGCGCCCCGCCTGGTGCAACTGCAGCGCTTGCTGCACGTACTGGTCGAGCCCCAGTGGTGGCTGCCCGCCTGAGCCGTAACGTGCGCCTGCCGGTTGTCTCGGATCTCTGTTGATGGGAAACCTGCCGTGTTGTCCGCCTGCCGCGATCTAGGCCATCGCTGCGGCGCGTGCAAGAGCAGAGGCGGTCGCAAGGGAGCGAACCTCGGAACCCACCGAGCTAGCGGAAGTCGGCCGGCGTCAGCACATACATGTTCCTGCGGCCGTGCGAGTAGGCTTGGCGCGCAATCTCGTGGATCGACGAACGCTTGGCGTCGAAGGCGCTGAGAAATTCGGCCTCGGCTCCGCTTGCAGCCGGGTTTGCCGCCGAAAGTGCCGCGACCTCGACAAAGAATGGGACTTCGAGCATGCCGTCATGGCCGACGAAACGAATGCGCTTGGCCGCCGCGTCATAGGAGCGGCTGGGATTGGGAAAATTGAGCGTCATGGCTTGCGCGTCAAATCAGGCGGTTGCTTTCGGCAAGCTGGCGCGCCCGCCGCGCCGTGCCGTCGGTGTCGGCAATCCTTCGCCTTGCCGCCTCGTCGCTTCTTATCGTGAGACGCGGCGACAAGACCTTTATCGGCTTTGCGACAGGACTGACTGCAACTGTCGGGACATCCGGTGTTCTTGCGGAGTTCATGACTCTCTTCCTTCCATTACTAGATAAATACAAATGCCGGAGGAATTTTTTCGGAAGTTCTTCAAATAATTTTCGAGGTGCTCCGGGACCGTATCATCGTTCTGCGGATAACTATAGAAAAGTAATTTGACGTTGGTAGGGGTAAGAGGCCGAAAACTTCTTGAATAAGTCGTATTTTCAGACTAGAGGTATGAAACCGTTTGGGTCATGCTTGGCCCCGCGGTGTCAGGGATTCTCGGCCCGCCAAACTTATCCAAATCGCCGACACCTGGTACCGCAATGCAGGCTCCGCTTCCGGGGCAGGCCGGAAAGAAACTTCAAGGCACGAGAACTTCAAGGCACAAGCGAGAACTTCGAGGCGCACAAGAATGTCTGCTCGCACCACCCATTCCATAGCGCATTTCGCGGCACCTTTCGTGCTTGGCGGGCTGGATGGCATGCAGCCGGCCGGCGACTATGACATCGACCACGACGAAGAACTGATCGACGGCATGTCCTGGCCTGCCTGGCGCCGCGTCGCCACTTTCATCCATCTGCCGGCAAGGACAGTGAAAAGCGCGACCAGCCAGCTTGTCGCCATTGACCATGCCGAGCTCGACGCAGCGCTTCGGCACGACCAGGAGAATGTCACATGATCCGCTTCCAGCAGAATGCGCGGCGCACGGACACGCCGGCGCATATCTTCACCGTCGGCCAGACCGTCCGCATGAAGAGCCGCACCGGCCTTGCCCAAAAGACCGCGGAGCTGTTCCAGATCAAGAGCCGGCTGCCGGTCAAGGACGGCTCGCCGCAATATCGCATCCGCAGCGATCAGGAGACCTATGAGCGGGTCACCACGGAAGACAATCTCGAACCGGTCGACAACCCCGCCAACTGAGCCGACGCGCCGCAACGCTGCTTCACATGCTGATGATGCCGCAGATCCGCGTCGCCTGCGCATCTCCAACGGGAACGGCGCTGAGCTCTACGCCGGGGCCCAGATGGTGCTTATCCGGCCAGGCTGAGGTCGGTGCGCTAGCAGGGCCCGTCATCGACGACGCGATAGTCCGCCGCGCGGGCTTCGCATTCGTTGGGGAATGTGCGCAGTTCGCCATGGCGACGGGCACAGACCGGGCGGTATTCGCGGGTGCAGAATGTCTGCTCGCCGCCGCCACCACCGCCGCGGCACTCGCCCTCGCGAATGATGCGGTATCCGGCCCGTTCGGCAAGGCAGGCATTGGCGAAGGTCTGGCGGTCGCCGCCGCGCCGGGCACAGACCGGGTCATATTGCCTAGTGCAGAATTGCGGCCCCGGCCGTGGCGGGCGCGGCCCCTCATCATCCACCACGACGGTGCAAGCTGCGAGAATTGCCGACAGGAACAGGATGGAAAAAACCTGCCGCGGAAAGATTGCCGCAAGAAACCGCATGAATGTTCCCTCCCTCGAAACTCCTGCCCGCACAAATGGTGCCTGGGTCAGGCCGATCCTCGTCATTCCGCTGCCAGATGCAACCCCTGTTTGCAACTGGCGAGCCAGGGCGGTATGCCGGCGCAAGCCAAGACAGCACCTGCCCCGCTTGCTGGACCATGCCTGGGTGAAGTCTGGCCGATGACCGCGCAGAGAACCGGGACTATCGGTGCGATGCGTCGGGATGCGCCTGTTGGGGCCGCCCGCGGCTGTGTCTTGCAAGCATCACGTTTCCGTGCGATAAATTTTGTGTTCGGGCATTTGCGACCCGGAGAGCGGAACGTTTTGGACGACCTTTCCCCGATACTGTGAATCTCTGACAGCCCCGTTTTTCGGCGGGGGGTTTTACCCATGCGCCAATGCATGACTGCCGAAGCAACCACCGGGACTTGCCCACGGCGCCAGGCGGCGGGCGGAACCACCAAGACTGACACGGGTGAAGGAGTTTCCCCAATGGCCCAGACCGGCACCGTTAAATTCTTCAACGCTACCAAAGGCTTCGGCTTCATCACGCCCGATGGCGGCGCCAAGGATGTGTTCGTCCACATCTCGGCGATCGAGGCTTCCGGGCTGCGCACGCTCGTCGACGGTCAGAAGGTCACCTTCGATGTCGAGCCCGACCGTATGGGCAAGGGTCCGAAAGCGGTCAATCTCCGCGCTGCCTGAAACCACAGCGTGCCGCGCGTCCTTTCGGGGTGTGAGGATGCTGCAAGGCTTTTGGAGTGAACTTGAATTCTGTAAAGGCGCGGCGGTTTTCGTCGCGCCTTTCGTGTTCCGGGATGCTTGCCCGCACCCGCAAAACTTTCTCTTGCCGATGGCACTAAAATAAAGGACAAATTTCCGTCCGGGCATTTGCCGGCCCGAGACTGGACTTGTGGGATCAAAGGAGCTTCCCATGCCGCAGACCGGCACCGTCAAATTCTTCAATCACGCCAAGGGCTTCGGCTTCATCACGCCGGACGACGGGGCAAAGGATGTCTTCGTCCATATTTCGGCCGTGCAGGCGTCGGGTCTTCCCGGTCTTGAGGATGGGCAGAAAGTGACATTCGACACCGAGCCGGACAAGCGCGGCAAGGGTCCGAAAGCCGTCAACCTGTCGATCGGCTGAACCACCCCCGGACAGAATGGACGTGGGCCGGTCTGGCCTGCGGTGTTTGCCGCACGCTTGAACCGCCCAGTTAGATGAACCGCCTGGTCAAATTTCGTTCAGCCCCCGTTCAGCCACGGTCGCATATTAATCTTCGTTAAAGCCGGACCGCATCCCCGAAAACGACCCGGGCCGGCACGAAGGAGACCGACATGAACCGAATTTTCAAGACTGCCATCCTGTCCGCCGCGGTCGTTGCGACCACGCTTGCGACCTTGCCCGCGGCCAATGCCGACGAATGGCGCCATCACCGCCGCCACCACGGCCACGGCGACGCCGTTGCGGCCGGCGTGCTCGGCCTTGCGGCCGGTGCCCTGATCGGCGGTGCGCTCGCCAGCCCGCAGCCCCGCTATTACGACCCGGCCTATGATGATGAATACTACAGGCCTGCCCCGGTGCGCCGTTATTACGTGCAGCCGCGAGTGGCCTATGCCGAAAGCTATGCGGAGCCGTGGACCCGCGGCTGGTACGAATACTGCTCGGACCGCTACCGGAGCTTCAACGCCCGAACCGGCACGTTCACCGGCTATGACGGCGAACAGCATTTCTGCACCGCCAATTAGCGGAGGCAGTTTCCCGTCGGAAAAAAGCGCGGTCGCACAGGCCGCGCTTTTTGTTTCCGGCAAGCGGTTTCAGACCAGAAAAGGATTGCTCCGCCGCTCCTCACCAAAACGGCCGCCGGGACCATGGCCGCAGATAAAGCCGATGTCGTCGCCCAACGGCAAAAGCTTCTCCTTGATCGAGGCGATCAGCGCGGCGTGGTTGCCGCCTGGCAGATCGGTGCGGCCGACCGAACCGCGGAACAGCACGTCGCCGACATGGGCGAACTTCGCCGCCCGGCTATAGTAGACGACGTGGCCGGGTGCATGGCCCGGACAATGGAGCACCTCAAACACGTGCGAGCCGAACGAAACGGTCTCGCCTTCGGCAAGGAACCGGTCGGGGACACAGTTGCGCACGGGATCGGTGATGCCGTAGCGCTTCGCCTGGTTCTCGAGATTGGCGAGCAGCGGCCGGTCGGCGGCATGCGGGCCGATGATCTCGATACCGAGCGCCTCCTTCAGTTCCATGGCCCCGCCGGCATGATCGATATGGCCATGCGTGATCCAGATCGCGCCGGCAGTGATCGCATTGTCCTCGAGCGCCGCCAGCACCTTGTCGATGTCGCCGCCCGGATCGACGACAACGCCTTGCCTGTCGTCCATGTCGAAGAGGATGGTGCAGTTCTGCTGGAACGGCGTGACCGGCACGATGCCGGCGTTGAGCTGACCCATATTCGTCCTTTCACGCTGTCGGAGCGCTGCGCGTCCCCTCGAACGCGTCAGGAGAGCTCCAACCTTGAACCAGGCCCTGATGTAGAGACACACGCGAACGGCGTCCACCGCTCCCACAAACGGCAAACGAAATGGGCGGCCGAAGCCGCCCATTTGAAAACCTGAAACGTCAAAGCTTATTTCTTCATCGCGTTCATGACCGCACCGATGATGCCGGTCAGGATGGCGCCGCCGCCGGCACCGCCAACGATATTTGAAATGTTCAACGCGCTGCCGGCCCCTGCCGCCGTGGCGGCGGCTGCCGGATCGACCGAGCCACCCAGCAGACTGTTGAGGATGGCCGCACCGCCGACGCCGCCGACAGCGCCGCCCAGGATTTTGGTAAGCTGCCCCATCGCCGCAGTCTTGATAGCCGCGCCAACCGCCTGACCACCGATGATACCCGTAATCACCTGAATAATGATCGGAAGAAGCGTGTTCATATCCATATTTCCAGTCCCTCCATAGCTGCCAGCCTCCCGGGCCGACCCCATCATGAGACGCCGAATTGTGTGAAAGTCAAATGCAGAAGCGCTTAAATAAAAGGGGCGGCCCGAAAACCGCCCTTACTAGTTAAAAAAGCTGTGACTTTCGTTATTCTGCAGCGATTGCGTGCTTGGGCTGAACGGCCGCAGAATAGTCATTCATCAGCGTCTTGGCGATTTCGCCGACCTCGAATCGGTATGGACCGATCTCCGAAACCGGCGTCACCTCGGCTGCCGTCCCGGTGAGGAAGCACTGCTGGAAGCCTTCAAGCTCATCCGGCATGACGGCGCGCTCGATCACCTCCAAACCGCGGTCCTTGGCAAGGCCGATAACCGTGCGGCGGGTGATGCCGTCGAGGAAGCAATCAGGCTTGGGCGTATGGATCTTGCCGTCCTTGACGAAGAAGATGTTGGCGCCTGTCGCTTCCGCCACCTGGCCACGCCAGTCGAGCATCATGGCGTCGGCATAGCCCTTTGCCTCGGCGGCATGCTTGGACATGGTGCAGATCATGTAGAGGCCGGCCGCCTTCGATTTCGACGGTGCGGTGCGCGGGTCGGGGCGGCGCCATTCGGCCATGTCGAGGCGGATCCCCTTGAGCTTCTGCGCCGGGTCGAAATAGCTTGGCCACTGCCAGATGGCGATGGCGCAGTTGATCCGACTGTTCTGTGCGGAAACGCCCATCTGTTCGCTGCCGCGCCACGCGATCGGCCGGACATAGGCGTCCTGGAAACCTTGCTTCTTCAACAGCGTGCGGCAGGCGTCGTCGATCTCGGCGACCGAGTAGGGTATCTTGAAGCCAAGCAGGCGCGCCGATTCATGCAGGCGTTCGGTGTGGTCGGTCAGCTTGAAAATTTCGCCCCCATAAGCGCGCTCGCCCTCGAATACCGCGCTGGCGTAGTGCAGCCCGTGGGTCAAGACGTGGATCTTGGCGTCGGCCCATTTGACGAATTCGCCGTTCATCCAGATAAAGCCGTCCAGTTGGTCGAAGGGAACGGATGCCATGGTAACCTCCCGCGGGCGGCAGCCCGCACATCATTGTGTCGTTGCGTGTTTCGCCTCGGCCGCTGCGGGCGGCCATTGTCTCAAAGCGTAGGCGGATATTTAAGGTCTGGCAAACTCAGGAAGTTCCGGAAAAAACGGCTTCGCTTGCCTTTTCGTTCGCAATCCGCCGAAAAGCTTGCCAAAAATTACCATCGCGCGGAAAATACGTCAATAGTGCTGACATAATTTCCTGCTTCACACGGAGAAAAGATGACGAGCCACGCAGCCGCAGAGCCGATCAGGACGGCGATCACCGACGAGGACGGCATCGATTTCGCCATCATCGAGTTGTTCTTCTTCGCCTATCGCGACTTTACCTCCGATCCGGACCAGATCCTGGCCGATTACGGTTTTGGCCGCGCCCATCATCGGGTGTTGCATTTTGTCAATCGCCGGCCCGGCCTGACGGTCGCCGAGCTCCTCGATGTGCTCAAGATCACCAAGCAGAGCCTGGCGCGCGTGCTCAAGCAACTGATCGACACCGACCATATCGTGCAATTGCAGGGCCCCCGCGACCGCCGCCAGCGCGAGCTTTATCCGACGGCCAAGGGCCGTGCTCTGGCGCTGGCACTGGCGCGGCCACAGTCGCGCCGCATCCATGCTGCATTGGAAGATTCCGGAGCCACCGAACGCGCCGTTATCGAACGGTTCCTTGAAGCGATGGTAAATCCGGAACTAAGGGCGCAGATCGACATTGTGCCCGCAAAGATGTCAGGGAAAAACCATGGAGACCATTGAGAGGGTTGATCATCCGACAGCACCGGAAGACGACGCGCCGCATCTGCTGGTGGTCGACGACGACACCCGTATCCGCAATCTTCTGAAACAGTATCTGACCGAAAACGGTTTTCGCGTCACCGTCGCCGGAAATTCCGGCGAGGCGAGGCGCAAGCTCGCCGGCCTCGACTTCGATCTGATCGTGCTCGACGTCATGATGCCGGGTGAAAGCGGCGTCGATCTCACCAAGGCGCTGCGGGCCGAGAAAAACGTGCCGATCCTGATGCTCACCGCACTGTCCGAAACCGACAGCCGGATCACCGGGCTCGAGGCCGGTGCCGACGACTATCTGCCTAAACCGTTCGACCCGCGCGAGCTGATCCTGCGCATCAACAATATCCTGCGCCGCGGCGGCCCCGCGACGACGCCCAAGGTCGAACAGCTGGTCTTTGGCCCCTATACGTTCCAGATCGCCAGGCGTGAGCTGAAGCGCGGCGGCGAGGCGCTCAAGCTGACCGACCGCGAGCAGGAAATCCTGGCGATCTTCGCTGCGCGTGCCGGCGAGACGATACCGCGGCATGAGCTTGTCGGCGATGAATCCGAGGTCGGCGAGCGCACGATCGACGTCCAGATCAACCGGCTGCGCCGCAAGATCGAACGCGATCCGTCCAATCCGGTCTGGCTGCAGACCGTGCGCGGTATTGGGTATCGGCTCAGCGTGGAATAGAATGCCGCCGACAGCGGCCCTTTGCCGGGTCCCGGTGAGCGAAAGGACGAATGGCGACCACGCAACTCGAACGGCCGGGAGATGGCGGCTTCAGCGCCCGCGCGACGCGGGCGCTCAAGGCCGTGCCGCGCGCCTGGAACCGTTTCTGGCGCCTGGTGTCGCTTTACATGCCGAAGCGGCTCTATGCCCGCTCGCTGATCATCGTCATCGCGCCAATGATCATGCTGCAGTCGGTCGTCGCCTTTGTCTTCATGGAGCGCCACTGGCAGACCGTGACGCAACGCCTGTCGCAGGCCACGGTGCGCGACATCGCCGCCATCATCGACCTGATAGAGACCTATCCGCATGACGCCGACTACGCCAACGTCATCCGCATCGCCCAGGATCGCATGCAGCTGAAGGTCGACCTCCTCCCGCCCGACCCGCTGCCGCCACCCGGGCCAAAGCCGTTCTTCTCGATCCTCGACGAGATCCTTTCGTCCGAGATCACCCGCCAGATCAACCGTCCGTTCTGGATCGATACGGTCGGCAATTCCAATATCGTCGAGGTCCGCGTCCAGCTC
Source organism: Mesorhizobium sp. M1006 (assembly GCF_040318825.1). NCBI lineage: Bacteria > Pseudomonadati > Pseudomonadota > Alphaproteobacteria > Hyphomicrobiales > Phyllobacteriaceae > Mesorhizobium > Mesorhizobium sp. M1006. The sequence continues at coordinate 129,605 of NZ_JAMYMZ010000013.1, read as the reverse complement.
GAGAACAAGGTGCTGCGCGTCTTCGTGCGCCGCAGCCAGGCCTATGCATCGAACACCCATATTTTCCTGATCTGGATGGTCGGCACCTCGCTGGTGCTGCTGATGATCGCCATTCCCTTCCTGCGCAACCAGATCCGGCCGATTCTGACGCTGGCCGAGGCGGCCGAGAGCTTCGGCAAGGGCCGGCCGATGCCGCGCGATTTTCGCCCGCGCGGCGCGGAGGAAGTCCGCCGCGCCGGCTTTGCCTTCATCCAGATGCGCGAACGCATCGAACGTCAGCTCGAGCAGCGCACCGCCATGCTGAGCGGCGTCAGCCACGATCTGAGGACCATCCTCACCCGCTTCAAGCTGCAATTGGCGCTTGCCGGGACCAAGGCGGCCGATACCCAGGCACTCGACCAGGACATCGACGACATGCAGTCGATGCTGGAAGGCTACCTTGCCTTTGCACGCGGCGAAGCTTCGGAAGATGCCGGTCAGTTCGATCTCGAAGCCTTCTTCGACAAGCTTCGCGAGGAAGCCGCGCTGCGCAAGCGCAAGCTGTCGACCGTGCTTGTCGGCGATCCGCATGTGCATGTGCGCCCCAATGCCTTTGCGCGGCTGCTGTCCAACGTCGTCGGCAATGCATTCCGCTATGCCAAGACGGTGGAGATCAATGCCAATCATGGGCGCGGTTCGCTGGTCGTCACCATCGACGATGACGGCCCGGGAATTCCGCCCGAAAAGCGAGAAGATGTATTCAAGCCGTTCGTGCGGCTGGACGAGGCCCGCAACCTCGACGCCAGCGGCACCGGCCTTGGCCTCTCCATCGCACGAGACATTGCCCGCAGCCATGGTGGCGACATTGTCCTCGAACGCAGCCCGCTCGGCGGCCTTCGGGCGGTGATCAAGGTCCCCGCTTGACGGCAGCGACACCCGGCCTTCATCGGCCCGTCATGAAACCATGGTGAAGAGCGCCAATGAAGCGCGCGATCCTGATTGATTCGGCCCTGCGGCCTCATTTCGACCCCGCGCCTGCCCGGGTGCGCTGGTGCGACGCCAGAGCTGCGGCGTGGTCGCCGCTCAGGCGTCGCGGCGAGGCAATCAAGCTTGCCGCCAAGGGACCGCCATGCGCATCCTGATGGTCACCGACGCCTGGCGCCCGCAAGTCAACGGCGTCGTCCACACGCTAGAGCGTCTCTCGGAGACCCTGAAATCCTTCGATATCGAGACGGACTTCCTGACGCCGAATATCTTTCGCACCCTGCCTCTGCCGACCTATCCCGATATCAGGCTGGCGCTGACGACGCCGCACCGCGTGGCGCAGCTGATCGAGGCACGCAAGGTGGACCACATCCATATCGTCACCGAAGGACCGCTCGGCATTATGGCCCGGCGCTACTGCCGCAACGCCGGCCGCCCGTTCACGACCAGCTATCACACACGTTTTCCGGAATATCTGAGCGCGCGCCTGCCGGTGCCTGAAGCATGGGCCTATCGCTGGCTGCGTGATTTCCACAATTCAGGACAGGGCACGCTGGTTGCCACCCAGTCGCTTGCCGACGATCTTGCGGCGCGCGGCTTCACCAAGCTCCGGCCGTGGACGCGCGGCGTCGACACCGACCATTTTCGGCCGGACAAAAGAAAGGACCTGGGATTTCCCGGACCGATCTTCCTCTGCGTTGGCCGCGTCGCGATCGAAAAGAACCTGCCGGCCTTCCTCGACCTCGACCTGCCTGGCAGCAAGTTGGTCGTAGGCGAAGGGCCGGAATTGGCGAAGCTGAAGGCCAGATATCACGATGCCCATTTCCTTGGCCATCGTCCGAACGACGAACTGGCCGAGATCTACGCCTCGGCCGATGCTTTCGTCTTCCCCAGCCGTACCGACACGTTCGGCAACGTCATCATCGAGGCGCTGGCCAGCGGCACGCCGGTCGCAGCCTATCCCGTCACCGGACCCATCGATATTGTGGGTGACGGCATCGGCGGCGCGGTGTCGGACGACCTGCGGCAAGCAGCGCTCGCCGCCCTTCACGTAGACCGCGCCGAGGCGCGGCAACGCGCAATGCGCTACAGCTGGAAGGCCTGCGCGGAAATGTTCATGGAAACGGTCGAAGAAGCGCTGGGTACCAGGCGTAAACTGGCTGCGTGAACAACAGCGCAGCTAGAACAACCTGCCGCCGTCCGGCACTTTGCGTTCGATTGCCCCAAGCACCACCGCGCCTTCTTCATCGGGAAAGCCGAGCGTCAGCACTTCCGACATGAATGGCCCGATCTGACGCGGCGGGAAATTGATCACAGCGAACACCTGCCGGCCGATCAGGGTTTCGGGCGTATAATATTTCGTGATCTGGGCCGAGGATTTCTTCACCCCGATCACGGGACCGAAGTTGATTTTCAATTTGATCGCCGGCTTGCGCGCCTCGGGAAAAGGCTCGGCCTCGACGATCGTGCCGGCGCGGATGTCGATGCGGTCGAAATCGGCAAAGCTGATCTCGGGTTTTCGCGCGTTGCTCGAACTCATCGACGATCAGGCGCTTCCGTAGGTTTCGAACAGCACGCCGGCCAACGCATCCTTGGCCGAAGTGCCTGACCAGACGACGAACTGGAACGCCTGGAAATAGCATTCGCAGGCCTCCAGCGCCGACGACAGCAGCACCTCGACCTGCTGGCTCGACGGCTCGACCCCACCGGCCAGCAGCAGCGACTGGCGGAACATGATGGCGCCTTCCTGCTCCCAGAGATCGAAATGGCCAAACAGCATCTGCTCGTTGATCAGCGAAAGCAGCCGCATCACCTCGAGCGCGCGCGCCTCCGGGACCTTGATGTCGAAGGCGCAGGCCAGGTGCAGCGCCTCGTAGTCCTCCATCCAGGAGAATGAAACGTGGTAGTCGGTCCAGCTTCCGGCAACAGAGATCGAGATCTCGTCGTCGCCGGCCCGCTCGAAGGACCAATCGTTGTTGTGCGCCACCTGCTCGATAACATCCACCGGATGGATTTCGCGGGAGAATTCGAGTTCGAGAAGTTCCATGAAATGCTTCCTGTCGTTCTGGGAGCGCCACCACACGCTCCGCGGGAGAGGCACACTCGAACAATTCTGCCTAGAACTCGGACGGCCAGGACTTCGTCAACGCAAAGACCCCGGACCGGACCCCACCGCCCGGCGCATGACCGTGCTCCGAATCATGCAACAAATTCAGTCTATTGATCGGGAGTCGCGTGACCAGCCAAATTTTTCGCACTGCGTCATTCGCATGTGGAAAGGCGCTGTCACAAAGATTCACGCAGTACCGGTAAGCGATTCACGACAAAGCGCTTTTTGCGATCCGGCTTTGTGGAAAAGTTTAACGATTTATTTCTTGTTATTTTTTTGCACGCGGCTTTGACGCAGCCGCAGGCGCTGGTTGACCGGTCAATTCGGCAAGCCTGGCCTCGAGCGCCTCGATGCGAGCGGCGAGGCGGGTGTTTTCTTCCCTGGCCTTCGCCGCCATGTCGCGAGCGGCCTCGAATTCCTCGCGCTGCACCACGTCCATGGAGTTGAGTATGCGCTCGGCCTGGCCCCTGAAGGCGGTCTCCACCTCGCGCCGCACGCCTTGCGCGGCACCGGCTGCATCGGTCATCAGCTTGGCGAATTCATCGAGAATGCGGTTCGGTCCGGTCGCCATGGCAAATCCTCGCTTGGTCGAATTGACGTAGTGGCGCGCGATTCGGAATGCAAGCATATGCTTGCCTTGACCCCGCCAAAAGCCTGCCGCATGGTCCGCGCCCGAACCTGATTGGGAACCCGGAGACCCTGTTGAGCGAATATTTGCTGCCGCTGGCCGCCCTGCCCTTTCCCAACATCGACCCGGTCATCGTCCGGATCGGACCGCTGGCGGTGCATTGGTACGGCGTCGGCTACATCGTCGGCATTCTGTTCGCCTGGTGGTATGCCAAGCGCCTCGTCACCAACCCAAAACTGTGGCCCGACGGCACCCTGCCGATGAAGCCCGTCGACCTCGACGACTTCATCGTCTGGGCAGCCATCGGTGTGGTGCTCGGCGGACGCACCGGCTACGTGCTGTTCTACGACCTGCCGCGCTACATCGCCAATCCGCTCGATATCGTCGCCGTCTGGCAGGGCGGCATGTCGTTTCATGGCGGCCTGATCGGCGTCATTCTCGCAATGACGCTGTTTTCCCGGTCTCGCGGCATCCGCACATGGTCGCTGTTCGACGTGGCTGCCGCCGGCGTGCCGGTGGGGCTTGGCCTCGTTCGCCTGGCAAACTTCATCAATTCCGAACTATGGGGCCGGCCGACCGACGTTCCATGGGCATTCGAATTCCCCAATGGCGGCCCATTTGCACGCCATCCGAGCCAGATCTACGAGGCGCTCCTCGAAGGGCTGGTGTTGTTCCTTGTCCTGCGCTTCCTCACCCATTCGCGGCTCAAGCTGAAGGCGCCGCGCTTCGTCGGCGGCGCCTTCATCGCCGGCTATGGCGCCTCGCGCATCTTCGTCGAATTCTTTCGCGAGCCCGACCAGCAGCTTGGCTACCTCCTTGGCACGAGCTGGCTGACCATGGGAATGGTGCTGTCACTGCCGATGGTGCTGGCCGGCATCTGGGCGATGGCTACAGCCAAGCCGGTGACAAAACCGCAGCCGGCATGACGCGGCTGAAGACCCGCATCGCCGAGCTGATCGGTGCGGTGGGACCGATCCCCATCAGCGAATACATGGCGCTCTGCCTGTTCGATCCGCTGGGAGGCTACTATACGACACGCGAGCCGTTCGGCGCCGCCGGCGACTTCGTCACCGCGCCGGAGATCAGCCAGATGTTTGGCGAGCTGGTCGCCATCTGGCTCTACCAGGCGTGGCTGGCGATCGACCGGCCGACGCCGGTCGCCATCGCCGAAATAGGCCCCGGCCGCGGCACGCTGATGAGAGATATGCTGCGCACGCTTTCGCGGCTCGATCCGACGCTTACCGCCAGCGCATCGTTCGCCTTGATCGAGACCAGTCCGCGGTTGACCGAGGTCCAGAAACGAACGCTTGCCGGGACGTCGGCCACCGTCGCCTGGCATGAGGCCGTGGACACACTACCGCAGGCGCCGCTTCTGATTGTTGGTAATGAGCTGTTTGACGCGGTGCCCATCCGCCAGTTCGTCCGCGCCGGAGCCGGCTGGCGCGAGCGGATGATCGGTCTCGACGATGCGAACCGGCTGCGCTTTTTCGTCGGCGCCGGCTCGCTCGACCCGATGCTGCTGCCGGAGGATGCCGAGAATGCGCCGGAAGGTGCGATCGTCGAGGTGGCGCCAGCCCGCGCCGCCCTGATGGCGGCCATCGCCGGGCGACTTGCCGGATTTGGCGGCGCCGGCCTGTTTCTCGACTACGGTCACCTCCAGCCCGGGATCGGCGACACCTTGCAGGCCTTGCGCAAGCACCGTCATGAGGACGTGCTGGCCAATCCGGGGCGGGCCGATCTCACAGCCCATGTCGATTTCGCTGCCCTCGCGGCAACCGTTCGGGCACACAGCCTCGATGCCCACCTCTCAACGCAAGGTGAATTCCTGCTCAAGATGGGGCTTCTCGAACGAGCTGGCCGGCTCGGCGCCAATGCCGATGAGGCAGCTCGCGAAAAGATCGCGGCCGACGTCGAGCGCCTCGCCGGCCCGCTGGCCATGGGCGAACTCTTCAAGGTGCTTGCCGTCCTCCCCGCCGGCATTGCCGTTCCGCCGTTTCCAAGCACGGATTGACTTTTCGCTGCCGCCTCTCCCACTCTCCCGTCTCCGACTAGCGCCCGACATCAACTGCGCCAGCCTTCAACTGACCAGCCTTCAACTGACCAGTCTTCAACTGCGCCCCTTCAACTCGCTTGACGAAATCGCCCATACGGACAACAAAGCCGCCATGCTGAATCAGACCAAACCGGATCCCGTTCGGTCGCCCTTGCTGGAAACGGCGCAAGGCATCCGCCACGGCTACTTCACGCGCGTCGGCGGCATTTCCAGCGGCATCTACCGGGGCCTCAACATCGGCACCGGCTCGAACGACGACCAGACGCTGGTGCGCGAGAATCGCCGCCGGGTCGCCGAATGGATGGGCGTGCCAGCAAACCATCTGCTGACCGCTCACCAAGTTCATTCGCCGGACGTCGTCATTGCCAGGGAGCCTTTTGCCGGCGAGCGGCCCAAGGCCGACGCCATTGTCACCGACCGGCCGGGCATTGCCGTCGGTGCCTCGACCGCCGACTGCGGACCGGTCCTCTTCGCCGACGCCGAGGCGCGCATTATCGGCGCCGCCCATGCCGGCTGGAAAGGCGCTTTCACCGGAGTGCTGGAAAACACCATCGCGGCAATGGAAAGCCTCGGCGCCCGGCGCGACCGCATCGTCGCAGTGCTCGGTCCTTCGATCGGCCCACGGAATTACGAAGTCGGACCGGAATTCGTCGCCCGTTTCGTCGACGCCGATGCCGGCAGTGCCCGCTATTTCGCGCCCTCCGCAAATGCCGGACACGCGATGTTCGATCTCAACCGCTACACGGTCGACCGGCTGACCAAGGCTGGCGTCAATGCCGAAGGACTTGGCCGCTGCACCTATGCCGAGGAAGAGCTTTTCTACTCCTATCGGCGCAGCACGCATCGCAACGAGCCCGACTACGGGCGGCAGGTTTCGGCAATCGTTTTGGAGGCTGACTGATGGCGCTGCATTTCGAACGCTCGGAATTCGACGCGCGGCGCGATCGACTGATGATCGAGATCGCCGAAAAGAAGCTCGACGCCGTCCTGCTGTTTGCCCAGGAAAGCATGTATTGGCTAACCGGCTACGACACCTTCGGCTTCTGCTTTTTCCAGTGCCTGGTGGTCAAGGCCGACGGCTCGATGGTGCTGCTGACGCGTTCGGCCGACTTGCGCCAGGCGCGCCACACCTCGATCATCGACAACATCGTTTTGTGGACGGACCGCAACGGCGCCAATCCGGCGGTAGATCTGCGCAATCTGCTCAACGAGCTTGACCTGCTCGGCGCCCGGATCGGCGTCGAATACGACACCCACGGCCTGACCGCCTATAATGGCCGGCGCCTCGACGAGCAGTTGCAGACCTTCGGGCAGATCGCGGATGCCTCCGGCATTGTCAGCCGGCTACGGCTATTCAAGAGCCCGGCAGAAATCGCCAAGGCGGAAAAAGCCGCAAATCTGGCCGACGACGCGCTGGACGCAGCACTGCCGCTGATCAAGCAGGGTGGCGATGAGGCGCTGATCCTCGCCGCCATGCAAGGTGCGATCTTTGCCGGCGGCGGCGATTATCCGGCCAACGAGTTCATCATCGGCTCCGGAGTCGACGCCCTGCTTTGCCGCTACAAGGCCGGTCGCCGCAAGCTCACCAAGAACGACCAGCTGACGCTCGAATGGGCCGGTGTCTTCCATCACTACCATGCGGCAATGATGCGCACGGTGTTGACCGGCAAGGTATCGAAACGCCACCAGGAATTGTTCGATGCCGCCCGCGCCGCGCTACTTGCAGTCGAGAAGGCGATGACGCCCGGTAATACGTTCGGCGACGTGTTCGACGCCCATGCCCGCACCCTCGAAGCCCACAACTTGACCAAGCACCGGCTCAATGCCTGCGGCTATTCGCTCGGCGCCCGCTTCACCCCGTCCTGGATGGATATGCCGATGTTCTATCAGGGTAATCCCGAACCGATTGCGCCGAACATGACGCTGTTCGCCCATATGATCATCATGGACTCCGAAACCGAAACCGCGATGACGCTTGGCCGCACCTATCTGACCACCGAATCCCAGCCGAAGCCGCTGTCCCGCCATGATCTCGACTTGATCGTGCAGTGAATCCATAATGGAGAGAGTGTGAGGGGCGTTCGTCGCCAAGGAGTTTTCAGGCTAATGAGACGATCGCATGTGACGACCGTGTCATTGCTCGTGGCGCTGGCACTGGCGGCCTGCACCAATGCGAAGGACGTTCTCGAACCCTCGGCCATTGCCCCGCAATCGACGCAATCCCTCTCCGGAGCCGGAGGTGCCGCGACGCCCCCCGCAACTCCGGCTCAGCCTGCCGGCACCGCGCAAACTGCAGATACGGCGCAGCCTTCCGCTGCAGCAGCCGTGCCGCCCGCCAAAAGCGCGGCTGCCATTGCGCGGACCCGGCTGCAGGTGGCGCCGATCGTCGGCGCCTCGGTAGAAGCCGCGACACCGCTGACCGCCGAGCTTCAGACACGCGCCAGGCAGCGCGGCATCACCTTGGCCGGCAGCACCGACCAGACCCCAACACATGTGCTCAAGGGCTATTTCTCGACCATGACGGAAGGCAAGGACACTACCGTCATCTATGTCTGGGACATCTATGACCCGGCCGGCAACCGGCTGCATCGCATCAACGGCCAGCAGAAGGCGCCCTCTGTTGGCGGCGGCGAAGGCTGGACGGCGGTCGCCCCGGCGACCATGCAGGCAATTGCCGACCAGACAATCGACCAGTTCGCCACCTGGCTTGGCGGCGGCGCCGGCTGACCTGGAGTATGATTTCCGAAAAGTGAATCCGGTTTTCGGAAAAGACCATCCTCAGACTGAAAGATAGAGCTATCCCCGATTCCGTCGGCATCGAAGTGGACCTATCGCGGCATCGTCAAGCCGTAAGCGTTTATTGAGATTAGCCGGCGGATTCCCATTCACGACGCTTGCAATACCGGCGCGGGCCGCTAAAAGCCCGACTAAGAGGCTGGAGTGCTATCGGAGTCTCTCAATCCTTCGCCAGGAACGGTGCATGAAGCTCTTCGCGGGCAATTCCAACAGGGTGCTGGCCGAATCAGTCGCCCGCTACCTCAACATTCCGCTGGGCAAGGCCAGCGTCAGGCGCTTCGCCGACCAGGAAATCTTCGTCGAGATCCAGGAGAATGTGCGCGGCGAGGACGTCTTCATCCTGCAGTCCACCTCGTTCCCGACCAACGATCATCTGATGGAACTGCTCATCATGATCGACGCCTTCATGCGCTCTTCGGCCAAGCGCATCACTGCGGTTATTCCTTATTTCGGCTATGCCAGGCAGGATCGCCGTGCCTCGGGCCGCACACCGATCTCGGCCAAACTGGTCGCCAACATGATCACGAGGGCGGGCGTCGACCGGGTGCTGACCCTGGATCTCCATGCCGGCCAGATTCAAGGCTTCTTCGACATCCCGACCGACAATCTGTTTTCCGTGCCGGTCATGGCCCGCGACGTAAAGGCGAAATACAAGCAGCTTGCCAATGTCATGGTGGTGTCGCCGGATGTCGGCGGCGTGGTCCGCGCCCGCGCGCTCGCCAAGCGCATCGACGCCCAGCTTGCCATCGTCGACAAGCGCCGCGAGCGCCCCGGCGAATCGGAAGTCATGAACGTCATCGGTGACGTGCGCGGCAAGGATTGCCTGTTGATCGACGACATCATCGATTCGGGCGGCACGCTGTGCAATGCGGCCGATGCGCTGCTTGCCGATGGCGCCACCAGTGTGACCGCCTATACTACCCATGGCGTTTTGTCCGGCGGCGCCATCGCCCGCATCGGCGCCTCGAAACTGCAGGAACTGGTCATCACCGATTCCATCCAGCCGACCCAGGCAGTGCTGGACGCCGCCAATATCCGCGTCATCTCCATCGCCGAACTGATGGGCGAGGCGATCTCGCGCACGGCGACCGAGGAATCGGTGTCGAGCCTGTTCGATTAATGCGTGTCGCGCAAAACTGTGCAGCGGTTTTGCGATAACGACATGCATACAACAAGAACCCAAAGCGCGTCGCATGAGGCCGGTCGAACGCGACGCCCTTCAGGGCTGCGCCTCAGGCCGAGCCGGACCACTTGTTCGTCGCACACCTTCGCCAGCATCACGGGCGCCCCGCATGTAACCGCGTGGCGAGGCTCCCAGCATGCGCTTGAACATGGTGATGAACGCCGGCACGCTGTCATAGCCGAGATCGAGCGCCACCCTCGTGATCGGCTCGCCGTCGGCCAGCCGTGGCAGCGCCGCGAACAGACAGGCCTGCTGACGCCAGGTCGACAGCGACAATCCGGTCTGGCGGTGGAACGCGCGGGTGAAAGAGCGGCGGCTCATGCCGACGATAGCGGCCCACTCGTCGATCGTCGCATGCGGTGACGGTGCCGAGACGAAGCGCCGGCACAGCGTCGCCAACCTTGCATCGGACGGGAACGGAAGGCCGAGCGGCCGTTCCGGCAGGTTCGGGATTTCGTGCAGCAGGAGCTTCATGATCAGTCCGCCCCGCCCCTTCAGCTCGGCGCCTTGCGGCAGCTTTTCCGATTCCACGATCAGGCTGTGCATCAGGTCGGTGATGCCGACGACACGCAACCCGTCCGGCAGGCCGGGAATGGCCTCCGGCATCACATAGACGGACCGCATGCTGACGTCGCCCAGCATCTCGACGGAATGTTCGGTGCCGGCGGGGATCCACATCGCGTGGTCCGGAGGCACCATCCAGCGCCCATGCCGCGTCGTCACCAGCACGACACCGACCAGCGCGTGCAGCAACTGGCTGCGGCTATGATGGTGCCGTGGCACATGGTAGCCGTCCGGATATTCGGTCGGCAGCGCCACTGCCGGCCCGACGGCCTCTTCCAGCCATTGCCAGCGACGCTCATGCAACAGCCCGAGATCGGTGTCGCCCGCTCTGAACATTTCCCTGCCATGCGGCATCAGCTATGGCCCACTTGCGAAACTATTGGACCAAACCACGAAAGAAGTCGCGTGACAAGCAACGTATAAGGCTGCGCCCTATAAGACCGCCTGCGGGAGCGCCCGCCAAAAAGACCACGGAGCCTGCCTTGACCGATACCACAGCAACCGCCGACGCCAAGCCGGCAGCGGCCAGCCACATTTCAGCTCAGGCGACGGCCTTCACCGTCATCCTGGCGGTGAGCTTCTGCCATTGCATCAACGACATCATGCAGTCGCTGCTGTCGGCGATCTATCCGCTGCTGAAGGACAATTATGGTCTCGATTTCTGGCAGATCGGCCTTTTGACTTTTACCTTCCAGGTGACGGCATCCTTGCTGCAGCCGGTGATCGGCATGATTATCGACAAGCGGCCGATGCCTTATTCGCTGCCCTACGGCATGGCTTCTTCGCTGATCGGGCTGGTCGTGCTGGCCTATGCCGGACATTACTCGCTGCTCCTCATCGGCGCCTCGCTGATCGGCATCGGCTCGGCGATCTTCCACCCGGAATCCTCGCGCATCGCCCGCTTCGCCTCCGGTGGCCGGTTCGGTCTTGCGCAGTCGCTGTTCCAGGTCGGCGGCAATTTCGGCCAGGCGATGGGGCCGCTGCTGGCAGCATTCATCGTCGTGCCCTTCGGCCAGACCAGCATCGCCTGGTTTGCCGGCGGCTCGCTGATCGGCATCATCGTGCTGTGGCAGGTTGGCGGCTGGTACAGCCGCCTGCGCGCCGCACAGGGCACCCGCAAAGCGGCAGGCTTCGTTTCGCCTTTCCCGCGCCGCAAGGTCCTGGGCGCGCTGGCGGTGCTGACCTTGCTGGTATTGACCAAGAACGCCTACATCGCCAGCCTGTCCAGCTACTACACCTTCTATGCCATCCATAAATTCGGCGTTTCGGTGCAGATGTCGCAGGTCATGCTGTTCCTGTTCCTCGGCGCCTCGGCCCTGGGCATCCTGCTCGGCGGCCCGTTCGGCGACCGCTACGGACAGAAGGCGATGATCTGGTTCTCGATCGTCGGCGTGCTGCCCTTCACCCTGGCCCTGCCCTACGCCAATTTCGAGTGGACAATGGTTCTCACCGTGCTGATCGGCCTGATCCTGTCCTCGGCCTTCTCGAACATCGTCGTATTCGCGCAGGAACTGGTGCCCGGCCGGGTCGGCATGATCGCCGGCATCTTTTTCGGCTTCGCCTTCGGCATGGGCGGCATCGCGGCCGCCGTGCTTGGCGTCGTCGCCGACATGAAGGGCATCGATTTCGTCTTCCAGGTCTGCTCGTATTTGCCGCTGCTCGGGCTGCTGACGGTTTTTCTTCCCAACATGAAGGAGGCGAGGAAGCTCAAGGCGGGGACCACGATCGGGTGAAGTTTGGGTTGGACTTCGGCTTCCCCGCCCACCGGGCAGCGCGAAATTCGGTTCTCGACATAGACTTCGAGCCGGTCAGGGCCGCCGCTTAGCGACATCGCGGCCATTGGCTGACACGCTCCGTCATCTGAAACACGCTCCGTCATCTGAGCTTGAAAGCACGCGTCGCCCGCATCAGCCGGAATGCCTGCTCGGCAGCGTTCGCCAGCAGCGTGTCGGCGTCACGGATCGCGTCTTCGAGGGAACACGGTCGGCACAGAATGCTGAAGAAGGCATCGATGCCGATGTCGTGGGTCGCCTCTGCACCTGCTCCGATCGTTCCTGCCAAGGCGATGACGGGCAGATTGTGACGTTTCGCGCGCCGGGCAATCTCGGCTGGTATCTTTCCAAAGCTCGTCTGACCATCCAGGCCACCCTCGGCTGTCATGACGATGTCGGCGTTTGACAGCCGATGATCGAGATCCATATACCGCAGGATCAGGTCGAAGCGCGGATGCAGCCGGGCTCCAACAAAGGCGTGAAGTCCGGCGCCGAGTCCCCCGGAAGCTCCTCCGCCGACAAGCGGCGTCACGTCGACGCCGAGGTCGCGGCGAACGACGTGAGCGACATTTTCCATGCCCTGCTCGAGCAAAACCACCTGATCAGGTGTTGCACCCTTTTGCGGGCCGAACACCCGAGCGACGCCTCTCTCGCCGAGCAGCATGTTGTAGGGATTTACCGCGACGTCGACACGAACATTCGAAAGGCGATGATCACGACTGGAAAGATCGACACGAGCTAGCGATGAGAGGGCCGAGCCGCTCCCCGAAATGGGACGGCCGCCGCCATCGAGCAGACGCACGCCTAATGCTTGGGCCATGCCGGTTCCTGCATCGTTGACACCCGAGTCACCGCAGCCGATCAGAATTCTTTCCGCGCCAAGATCGAGCGCAAAACGAATCAACTCACCAACCCCATAACTTGTAGTGCGGGTCGGGTCACGCATGTCCGTGGGGACGAGCCGGAGCCCGGCAGCCGCCGCGATTTCCAGAACTGCTGTCCGTTTCTTTCTTCGCCCGAGAAAACCGACATTGGCCGCCACGGGTTGTCCCACCGGTCCCGTCACTGTGACGGAATGCAGCTCGCCATCAGACAATTCAACAAGGGTCCGCGTAAAATCCTCGCCGCCATCCACCATTGGAAGGCCCAGGATCTTTGCTGTCGGAACGGCATTGCGAACGCCGCGCGCCAATGCAGCGATGACATCACGAACGCCGAGGCTCTCCTTAAAGCCGGAGGGTGCGACCAATACTCGAAGCCGTCTTCGTTTCGTCAATCCTTTCTTTTTCGACATTCTACGGCTCTCCAACAAGTTGCAGATGGAGCGTGTTGAGCAGGGCTCCGGTGGCTGGCCACACGGCGACCGCGAACACGACGATGAGGATGAACTGCATCGGCAGCAGGATTGAGCTGAGCAAGGCGAGGTCTTTCGGGCCGTAGCCTTCCTCGTCGACCCCCGCGAAAAGCGCCACCGGTTTCGCGCAGATCGCGAGGGTTTGGCAAAAGCCGGTCGCCGAGACGAGGACAAACATTGCCAGGAGAGGGTCGAGCCGCGCTGTCGATGCGAGCATCAGCGCCGGGGGCAGCAGCACCGAGACACGCGCCGTGCGACTGTGGATCACGAGATGACTGAAAAGCCCAAGCAAGGCTAATAAGGAGATAAGCGCCAACGGGCCCAAGCCGGCGCCGCGCAGCGGATCGACAGTCGTCTCGATCAACCACCGATTGAGGCCTGATGCCGTCAGGCCGTCTGCCAAGCAGATCGTCGCCGCCAGAAACAAGAGCAGCTTCCACTCCGCACCCTTGATTGCATCGCCAAACGCCACGGAGCCTACTCTAGGAAGTGTGGCCAAGAGAGCGCCGCCAAGAGCGACAACGGTGGCATCAAGTCCGTGGACAGGTTCGGTCAGCCACGCGATGACAACCCCGCCGGCGATCCAGAGTATCGGCTGCCGTGCCAATCCGGCACCGCCACTAGTCACCGTCGTTGGCTGCAAAAGGGTCATCCGCCGTTCGACCGGCGACAGGAAAAGCCGGAGCAGGCATTCGACCGAAAGGAAGGTGCTTACGGCCGCAAACGGCAGGCCGAAAGCGATCCATTCCAGATAGCTTACTTTCACACCCGAGAGGCGGCCGACCATTTCGATCGCCAGCAGATGGGCACCGGCGCCGACGGGCGATGCAATGGCCGAGAGCAGGATAACAGTGGGGAACAGCAGCGCGAAGGCCCTTCGCAACCGGGCGCTTCCACAGCGTCCCGCGATCGCCTGAAAGGCGGGGATCATCAAAGCTGCGCGACCTGAGGTCGACGGAATGACGAAGGCTGTGGCGATCATGACGGCCGTCAAGGAATAGGCGATTGCGCGAACCGATCGCATGCGCCCCGTCACGAGGCCGAGAACGCGATCTGCGACCCCACTCGCCTTGAAGGTGGCCGCCAACATGAAGGAGGCAAGCAATAGCCAGATCAACTCATCGCCGAGCGCATGAAACAGCGCGCCTGGATCACGGTTGACCAGCAGCGCCATTGCCAGCCCGGCGGCGATCGCAACGAAGGTGTCGTCGAACGGCGTCAGGGTCCACCCGATGATCGCGACAAGCAGGATCTCGAGCGCTCGCCGGGCGTCGGACGGGAGCGCGGAGAGGCCGAATTCAATGATGGCCACACACAGGGATACACAGGTTCCGATCAGTGCGGCTCGCCATATCGGCCAGAGCACCGGCGGTGTCCTTTCCCGAAGGGTGGCGTCACTGTCGGTCCGAAAATCTACTTGTGCCAACCGAAACCTCGTCTAGTTCGCCGCCAACGTGGCGATGAGGGCGTCGCACACCCTCCGCTCGAACTTAGGAGGTTCCGATTAGACGCTTGCGAGGGCTCCGGTTAGAATTTGGTGAGAGGCATTATCCGATCGCCGGCAGGATTACCGCATGACCGTTCGAGGCCGCATCTTCCTATTTCAAATCGTCATTCTCGCCCTTGTCGGACTGATTTCAGGACTGGCATTCGCAACACTCCAGCTGACAGAGGAATTCGTCCGCCGAATCGACAGCGTCCACGGGCGGTTCGAGGCGCTCGCCGAACTCAATGGGCAAGCCAACAATTACACCGAGCAACTCGCTGAAGTCTTGCTGCTTGGGCCCGAGCAAATGCCGGATTTCGAAGCGGCGCGAGAAGCAGTGAAATCCGGATTCTACAAGCTGGAGGGCGCCACTCGCGAGGAACTCGGTGCTCTCGGATATTGGAGCGATAGACGCCAGGAGGAGGCCGAACTCAGATTCGTCGGTCGCGTCAAGGCGCTGTTTGAGGCGATCGATCGGGCCGCCCAGCGACTGTTCAGCCAGCGAACAAAGGGGGATCCAAAGGGCATCGTAGACGCCTTCCGCAACGATGTGGAGCACCGATTAGAGAACGATCTTGAAGAAATGATTGAAGCCGCTTTGCACGATGAGCGCAGGGAGGTTGGAGAGGAACTCGCCGGCGTCCGTGGCGCACAATGGCGGCTGCTGCTGCTGACCGGCGGCTTCGCTGCGTTGCTCATGCTGGGCAGTCTGGGGTTCGGCCTGGTCCTGCGACGATCAATCGCCACACCTGTGCGTGAACTGAACGAAAGCGCCAAAGCCATCGCTGCAGGCAAGCTCGACCATCGCGTTTCCGCGACCGGACGCGACGAGTTCGCTTCCCTCTCGCGAAGTTTCAACAGCATGGCCGAGGCTCTCGAGATCGAACGTGCTGCTCTGATTTCGGTACAGGACCGCTTGGAGGCGGAGGTTCAGTTGCGCACCCGTGAACTGCGGAAAGCCAATGAGCAACTGAGAGCGATCGATAGCCGACGCACACAATTTTTTGCGGAGGCAAGCCACGAACTCCGCACGCCGTTGACGATTCTCCGCGGAGAGGCCGACGTTGCCCTCCGCGGCCAACCGCGTGTTCGATCTTACCGCGAAGCTCTGAGCCGAATCCGCAATTGCGCTGAAGATATGGCTCGCAACCTGGGGGACCTTCTGGCATTCGCCCGCTCCGAAGCTGAAAATTTCAGGTTCTCCTTGCGCAACATCGATACCGGCGAGGTTGTGAAGGCGGCCGTTCAGGAGGCTTCCGTACTCGCAGGTCCCAAGCAGATATCCATTGATCTGTCGCTCAACCCAGACCATTGCCTCATTCGGGGTGACGCCCAGCGCCTAAAGCAAGCGCTGCTGATCGGCTTCGACAACGCCATAAAGTACTCAAAGCCATATCAGACGATAGCAGTCGAGATGGCTGAGCGTCATGGAATGCTTGAGATCGCCATCCGCGACAACGGTTCAGGGATCGATGCCAACGATCTCCCGTTCGTGTTTGACCGATATTATCGCGGGCGTGTCGGCGGGAGGTCCGCAGCCGACGGCCTTGGTGTTGGCCTCGCGATCGCCAAGGAGATTATAGACGGGCACAATGGCACAATCGGCCTTGAAGGAATTGAGCCTTCGGGAACCCTCCTCAGAATCAGACTGCCGCTGGTACATCGCACCCATGATTCGAATCCTGATCGTTGAAGACGACCGGCGTGTCTCCGACTTTCTCCGCCGGGGGTTGGAGGCCGAAGGCTTCCACGTGAGTGTCGCGGAGGACGGTCGCGAGGGACTAGCCATTATTCGTACGGATCCATTCGATCTCGTGATCCTGGACCGTCTGCTTCCCTACCTGGACGGCCTTGAGCTGTGCCGGATCGTGCGATTGGAGCAGTGGCCGGTTCTCATCCTGATGCTGACCGCGAAGGAGACAATTCAGGATCGCGTAGATGGGCTCAAGGGCGGTGCCGACGATTACCTGACGAAACCGTTTGCGTTTGATGAACTGGTGGCCAGGATTGACGCGCTGCGCCGACGCCGTCAGGGTGCAGTGGATCGACAATTGCTTCGAGTGAGCCGCCTCAATCTCGACACGAGCGCTCGTCGTTTTGCGGACGGCGACCGGGAAATCAGCCTTACCCGACGTGAATTCGACCTTCTGCATTTTCTCATGCTCAACGCGGGGAAAGTGGTTAGCCGCGAGCGCATCCTCAACAATGTCTGGTCATACAGCTTCGAACCCGGGACGAAGATCGTGGAGGTATACATTCGCTATCTGCGTGCGAAGCTCGGGCCGGATGCATCGGCCAGCATTCAGACAGTTCGTGGGATCGGCTACATGCTGGTCGAGCGGAAGCCATAGAAGGTAGAGCGAAACTCTTTATCGCACCGTTCTCGCCACTCGCTGGAAACCTCCCCTTTCCGCAACGCCGCTTCCACCGCTTGTTTCCGAATAGGTGTTCATCGGCTCCCTTCCATGCTGCCGGCGCGCGCCGTCCACCCGCCGTGGGCATTGCCCCGCCGCGGTTCCCCTTTCCACCCGCCGCGGTTCCCCTTTCCATTTGTGTTCGGGCTTGGGCGGCGACACCGATTTTGGCGGCCGTTAACCGCTTTCGTAATTCACGGCCTCTACCCCCAGGCCTGCAGCCACCCAGTCGGGGAAGCCGCCTTCGAACCGGCGCGGGGCCCAGCCTCGTGCCCTGAGGATTGCCAAGGCGTCGGGCGAAAGAACGCACTGGACTCCACGACAATAGGCGACAACGGGTGAAACAAGAGATGCCAAAATGTTGGAGTTCGTTGTTCGTGCGGCCGTCGTTGGAATCGGCGCGACAGCCCTGATGGACCTCTGGGGATGGTTTCTGAAGCGAATGTTCGCGATTCCACCGCTTGATTACGCCTGGGTCGGCCGCTGGATCGGGCACTTTCCACATGGACGTTTTGCACATGCGAATATCGCACAAGCTGCCCGCGTTCGCGGCGAAACCGCCATTGGATACCGCCATTGGATGGAGTGCGCATTACGCGACCGGCATCGTATTTGCCGCAGCGCTGATTGGAGTGTGGGGCCTCGACTGGGCACGGCACCCGACAGTGCTTCCGGCCCTGTTGGTCGGCGTCTGCATCATCGTCGCCCGTTCTTCGTGATGCAACCGGCTTTTGGGATCGGCATCGCGGCTTCGAAAGTTCCCAACCCGCGCACTGCGCGCCTGCGCAGCCTTATGGCCCATCTGTCTTTCGGGATTGGGCTGTACGTTGCAGCATCGCTTTCGGCATTGCTACTTCCGGCCTGATGGGCCGCCCGCTTGCACCTCGCGCCGCCTTCCGCTATAGAGCCGCCACCCGCGTAGACACCCTTGGAGGCAACGCGGCGGAAGGCCGCCTTCCCGCATGATCCCGAAAAGTGGATTCCGGTTTTCGGACCAGGTCATGCGTCAGCTATGTCGGCTTTCGACGTTTACGGCCCCGGCACGTTGCCGGCCGCGAACGCTCCAGAACAACGCGAAAGGAAATGCCATGAGCCACGATACTTACGAGCTCAAGGCCGAAGCGCGCGAACAGGTCGGTAAGGGGTCCGCCCGTGCAGTTCGCCGCAACGGTAAAGTGCCTGCAGTGATTTACGGCGACAAGCAGCCTCCCCTGGCGATTGCGCTGACCTACAAGGACATCTACTACAAGATCCATGGCGGCGGGTTTCTGACCACGGTCGCCACGATCGATGTCGACGGCAACAAGATCCAGGTTCTGCCCAAGGATTTTCAGCTCGACCCGGTCAAGGATTTCCCTGTCCATGTCGATTTCCTGCGCATCGGCAAGGATACCGAAGTCAACGTCGATGTGCCCGTGCACTTCATCAATGAAGACAAGTCGCCCGGCATCAAACGCGGCGGCGTGCTCAACATCGTGCGCCACGAGGTCGAGTTCCACTGCCCGGCCAATGCGATCCCGGATTTCATCACCGTCGATCTCACCGGTACCGATATCGGCGATTCGATCCACATTTCGGCCGTCACCTTGCCGGCCGGCGTCAAGCCGGTGATCTCCGACCGCGACTTCACCATCGCGACCATTGCCGGCTCCTCGGCGATGAAGCCGGAGGCTGCGGAAGAGACGACTGAAGCGGCTGCGCCCGAAGCGGCTCCTGCCGCCGAAGAGAAGTAACCCCTTCCCGCCCGGAGGCGACGATGCTTGTCTTTGCAGGCCTCGGCAATCCGGGCGCGAAATACGCCAACAACCGGCACAATGTCGGCTTCATGGCGGCGGACGCGATGGCCCGCCGCCATTCCTTTTCGCCTTGGTCGAAGAAATTCCAGGGTCTGATTGCCGAAGGCACGCTTGCCGGCGAAAAGGTGATCCTGATCAAGCCGCAGACCTTCATGAACCTGTCCGGCCAGGCGGTCGGCGAAGCCTTGCGCTTCTACAAGCTCGGCCCTTCGGCGCTGACTGTCTTTTATGACGAGATCGACCTTGCCGCCGGCAAGGTGCGGGTCAAAGTCGGTGGCGGTTCCGGCGGCCACAACGGCATCCGCTCCCTCGACCAGCACGTCGGCAAGGATTTTCGCCGTGTGCGCATCGGCGTCGGCCATCCCGGCGTCAAGGAAATGGTGCACGGCCATGTGCTTGGCGATTTCGCCAAGGGCGACCGCGAATGGCTGGACGTGCTGCTCGACGCAATCGCCGATGGTGCCGGATTGCTTGCCAAGGGCGACGACAATTCGTTCATGAACCGCGTGACGCTGGCGCTGCGCGACAAGCTCACGCCGACGGACGACGACGATCGCCCGCCGCCCAAGGCGCCAAAGGCGCAAAGCCACGTCCGCCAGGCGCGGCCGCAGCAGCCGGCGGCCAAGCTGCCCGAAACCGGCCCGATGGCGGCCATGCTGAAGAAGCTTTTTGGCGGCAAGGACTGAGCCATGGATCTGGATGACATTCAGGAATTGGTCCGTCTCATCAGACAGAAGTATGTTGATTATTTCGTCACCGCTGCCGGCGAACTTGCTCGCAACAGCCAAGGATCGCATGCGACCGAAATCAAGTTTTCGAACGTCGATTCCTTCTATCGAAATTTCATCGCGGTTGATTTCGTCAGTAATGACGGACAGCCAAATCCGCAATTCATCAACAGCGATTCCTATGTGAAATTCTCTCCGGATATTCACGCCGGGATGGGTGGAATGGATGTCCTCATCTCACCTTTCAGGTGGGATGAGGTTCATTTTAAATTCCCTATAAATGAGCTCGACGGCGATCTCTTCGACGAATGGTTTCGCGGCTGGTTCGATATCGATAGCGAGCGTGAAACATCGGAGACCGTCGGAAACGTCATTCACAGTGCGCAATTGCTCGAGGGGCAACTGACCATCGATTTCGGAACCGCTGAGGTCGACGCGTTCTGGCATCTTCTGCAAATACTGAGCAGGTCCGGCGTTCGTTCGTTGGCGATAGGCACCGATGACATCGCGCAGCGTCTGAATTGAATTGCGCCTTGACGATCATCGGGGCTTTCGCCCATAGCCCTGATTAAATTTCGATTTCCCGATAGGACCAGACAAAAATGGGTTTCAAATGCGGCATCGTTGGCTTGCCCAATGTCGGCAAGTCGACGCTCTTCAATGCGTTGACCAGGACGGCGGCCGCGCAGGCCGCCAATTATCCGTTCTGCACCATCGAACCGAATACCGGCGAGGTGGCGGTGCCCGACCCGCGCCTGCAGAAGATCGCCGCGATCGGCAAGTCGAAGGAGATCATCCCGACCCGCATCTCGTTCGTCGACATTGCCGGCCTGGTGCGTGGCGCCTCCAAAGGCGAAGGGCTTGGCAACCAATTCCTCGCCAACATCCGTGAGGTCGACGCCATCGTCCATGTGCTGCGCTGCTTCGAGGATGACGACGTCACCCATGTCGAGGGCCGCATCGATCCTGTCGCTGATGCCGAGACCGTCGAAACCGAATTGATGCTTGCCGACCTCGACAGCCTTGAGCGCCGCATCGTGCAGATCCGCAAGCGTGCCGCCGGCAAGGACAAGGAAGCAGCGACCGCACTTCCGATGATGGAAGCGGCGCTTGAACTGCTGCAGGCCGGCAAGCCCGCCCGCATCCTGCTCAACGGCATCTCGGCTGAGGATCTACGCATCCTGCAGGGGCTGAATCTCTTGACCTCACACCCGGTGCTTTACGTCTGCAACGTCGCGGAAGCCGATGCCGCCACCGGCAACGCGCATACCAGGGCGGTCGAGAAGATGGCCGCCGCGCAAGGTGCCCGCACCGTTGTGATTTCCGCGGCGATCGAGGCCGAGGTCGCCCAGCTCTCGGACGAAGAGGAAATGGAATTCCTGGCAACGCTCGGTCTGGACGAACCCGGCCTGAACAAGGTCATCCGCGCCGGCTACGAGCTGCTCCAGCTCATCACCTACTTTACCGTTGGCCCCAAGGAGACACGCGCCTGGACCGTGCACAAGGGCGCCAAGGCGCCGCAGGCAGCAGGCGTCATCCACACCGATTTCGAGCGCGGCTTCATCCGCGCCCAGACCATCGCCTATGAGGACTTCGTCAGGCTAGGCGGCGAAGTCGCGGCCAAGGAGGCCGGCAAGGCGCGCGACGAAGGCAAGGAGTATGTCGTCCAGGACGGCGACATCATGCTGTTCAAGTTCAACACCTGACCTGGCGAGGGAGCCCAATGGTCACCATTGCCGTCGCTCGATGACAAACTTCAAAGCAGGGCGTCGCAGTGGCTCTTGCGCTGCTTGACGGGCCATCGTGCGGG
This sequence comes from Mesorhizobium sp. M1006, assembly GCF_040318825.1. Classification (NCBI taxonomy): domain Bacteria; kingdom Pseudomonadati; phylum Pseudomonadota; class Alphaproteobacteria; order Hyphomicrobiales; family Phyllobacteriaceae; genus Mesorhizobium; species Mesorhizobium sp. M1006. The sequence goes on along the minus strand of NZ_JAMYMZ010000013.1, from coordinate 107,948 downwards.
GTCTAAGGGGCCTCTGCACCGGCCTCGCGCCTCGCCTGCCCGTGTCCGTGCGATGTGACTGACGCGCCCCCTCCAAACGAACGCTCTTTGGCAACAGCAAGGGAGACCCGGCGATGATCAAGGCCTTCGTCGTCGACAATGATCGCCTGCGCCTGGTCGACGATCTCGTGCAAAACAGCGACACTGTCGTCTGGGTCGACCTCTTCAACCCGACAAAGGAGGAAGAGACGACAATCGAGACCTGGCTCGGCATCGCCGTTCCGACGCGGGAAGAGATGGAGGAGATCGAGATCTCGAGCCGTCTCTACGTCGAGGACGGCGCCTACTTCATGACCGCCATTCTGCCTGCGCAGACCGAGGTGAACGATCCCTTGATGTCGCCGGTCACCTTCGTGCTCGCCGGAAGCAGGCTGATCACCGTGCGTTACCACGAGCCGAAGGCGTTCAAGACCTTTCCGCTGCGCGCCGAGAAGGTGGCGACCGGCTGCACCAGCGGCGACACCATCCTGATCGGACTGCTGGAGGCGATCGTCGACCGCCTCGCCGACATTCTGGAGCGCGCCGGCCGCGACGTCGAGGCGATCTCGCGCGACATCTTCGAGGCACGCTCGACCAAGGTTTCCAAGCGCAACCGCGACTTCCAGGAGCTGTTGAAAGGCATTGGCCGCAAGGAGGACCTCGCCTCCTCGATCCGCGACAGCCTAATCTCGCTGCAGCGCCTTGCCGGCTTTCTCGCCCATGCCTCCACGCAAAGCAGGATGAGCAAGGATATCCGCGCTCGCATCAAGACCTTGTCGCGCGACGTGCTGTCGCTCGCCGACCACGCCACGTTCCTGTCGCAGAAGATCAGCTTCCTGCTCGACGCGACGCTCGGCATGATCTCGATCGAGCAGAACGCCATCATCAAGATCTTCTCCGTCGCCGCTGTCATCTTCCTGCCGCCGACGCTTGTCGCTTCGATCTACGGCATGAATTTCGACATCATCCCTGAGCTCAAATGGCACTTTGGCTATCCCTTCGCCATCGGCATGATGGTGCTTTCGGCAATCCTGCCCTTCTGGTATTTCCGCCGCCGCGGCTGGCTATAGGGTCGTCAATACCGCGCTGCGGCTTGGGCGCAGCGGGCTGGCGCAATAGAAATTGCTTGACCAAATGCCGCCCTGCCTGCATCCGGGACCCGGACCCGTAGCGATCGTACAATCCTGAACAGGATTTCCAGACCATGACCGCAAAGACCTGGGCTTATGAGGATTTTGTCGAGGGCGCTTCGCTCGACCTGGGCACCAAGCTGGTAAGCGCCGCCGAAATCATAGAATTCGCCAACGAGTTCGATGCCCAGCCGATGCATCTCGACGAGGCCGCGGGCAAGGCCAGCATCCTCGGCGGGCTGGCGGCTTCAGGCTGGCACACCTGCGCCATGTTCATGCGCATGCTGTGCGATGCCTTCCTGCTCGACTCGACCTCCCAGGGCGCGCCGGGCGTCGACCAGGTCAAATGGAAACGGCCTGTCCTGGCCGGCGACCTGTTGACCGGCAGCACCACCGTCCTTGCCAAGCGACTGTCCAGATCGAAACCCCGCCTTGGCCTGGTGACCATGCGCAGCGAGTTGTTCAACCAGCGCGGCGAAGGTGTTTTCGAGCTCGAAAACACCGTCATGTTCCTCACCCGCGAGGGCAGTGCGTGAGCCTCGACGAATTCTTCTGCATCGGTATCACCGTCACGCTCGGTTCACATCGATTCGAACCGGAGGCGGTCAAGGCGTTCGCCCGCAAATACGACCCGCAGATATTCCATATCGACGAAGAGGCGGCGAGGAACAGCATATTCGGCGGGCTCTGCGCCTCGGGCTGGCACACCGCCGCCACCTGGATGAAATTGAACCTCCAGGCTGGCATAGAGGCAGAGGTCGCCCGCTGGCCCGGTCCCGGGCCGGTGCCGGAATTCGGTCCCTCGCCCGGCTTCAAGAACCTCAAATGGCCCAAACCTGTCTATGCCGGGGAAACCGTGACTTTCACCCGCACCGCGCTGGCCCATCGCCCCATCGCCTCGCGACCGGGCTGGCGGCTGCTGACGCTCCGCTCGGAGGCCTTCGATTCGACCGGCGACAAGGTCATCGAATTCGAAAGTGCCGTGCTGGTGAAGGTGGAGTGAGCGGAGTTCTTCCCTTCTCCACAAGAAGGGGAGAAGGAAGAAACGCTCAATGCCCCTCAAACCCGATCAGCGTCCTCACCGGTACGCCGAGCGCCTCTAACCTCTCGCGGCCGCCAAGGTCCGGCAGGTCGATGACGAAGCAGGCGGCGAGGATGTCGGCGCCGATCTGCCGCAATAGCTTGACGGCCGCCTCGGCCGTGCCGCCAGTGGCGATCAAATCGTCGACGAGGATTACCTTCTCGCCTGGAGAAACACCGTCTTTGTGCATCTCCATCTCGTCCAGCCCGTATTCCAGGCTGTAGGCGACGCGCACCGTCTCGGAAGGCAACTTGCCCTTCTTGCGGATCGGCACGAAGCCGGCCGAGAGCTGGTGGGCGATGGCGCCGCCGAGAATGAAGCCGCGCGCCTCGATGCCGGCGATCTTGTCGATCTTGAGGCCGGCATAGGGATGCACCAGTTCGTCGATGGCGCGGCGGAAGGCCCGCGCATTGCCGAGCAGCGTGGTGATGTCGCGAAACAGGATGCCCGGCTTGGGATAATCCGGAATGGTGCGGATCGCGGCAAGCAGCGTCTCTTCGAGCGAGGATTTCATCAAGCGGCTCTCCGGGCCTTTCAGATTCGGCTGAAGACGTGAAGGGAATTGGCCAATCGTAACCCGGTGCAGCTAAGTCCGGCTACGGCCATGTGACGCCTGACGGAAAATTGTCCGGCAAAGGGGCCACTCTGCGCCGGCAGCGATGAATCGACATGCCTGCAATGAGAAGGGCGTCTTTCGACGCCCTCGCATTCTCGTAGATCGCAGGGCTCAGTGCGCCACGCCGGCCCACACCTTGCGCTTGGTCAGGTAGACCAGTGCGCCGAACAGCAGCAGGAAGACCAGTACGCGAAAGCCGGTCTTCTTGCGGTCCTCGAGGTGTGGCTCGGCCGCCCACATCAGGAAGGCCGACACGTCACGCGAATACTGGTCGACCGTCTGCGGCGCGCCGTCATCATAGGTTACCTGGCCGTCAGAGAGCGGCTTCGGCATCTTCAGCGACACGCCGGACAGGAAGTACGGATTGTAGTACGTGCCTTCTGGTATGACCATGCCCGCCGGCGGCTGCTGGTCGTAGCCGGTCAGCAGCGAGTGGATGTAGTCGGGGCCGCCCTGGGCATACTGGGTAAAGATATCGAAGACGAAGCGCGGGAAGCCGCGTTCGACCCCGCGCGCCTTTGCCAGCAGCGACATGTCGGGCGGTGCTGCGCCGCCATTTGCCGCCGCCGCCGCTTCCACATTGGGGAACGGCGCCGGGAAATGGTCGGACGGCTTGCCGGGACGATCGAACATGTCGCCGGCATCGTTCGGTCCGTCATGGATCGTATATTCGGCCGCCAGCGTCTTGATCTGCGCATCCGAATAGCCAAGGCCCTCCAGTGTACGGAACGCCACCAAATTCATCGAATGGCAGGCCGAGCAGACTTCCTTGTAGACCTTCAGCCCGCGCTGCAGCTGGGCCTTGTCGTAGGTGCCGAATGGCCCGGCGAAGCTCCAATCCATTTCCTTCGGTTCGTGTATCGGGAAATGCGTCGGCGCCGCCTCATTGTGCGCCTCTTCCTGGGCGCTGGCTCCAGTGCTTGCGGCACCCATGCCCGCGGCCACAAGGCCAAGCAGCGCCAGCGAGGAGAGAATCTTCTTCATGCCAAATCCCCTTGAGATTCTCTGACGCGCCGTCACCGTCTCGAGCATGACCTTGTCCGAGTACCGGTTTCCACTTTTCGGAATCATGCTCAGCCCTTGGTTTCCGGCGCGGTCGTGGCGCCGGCAGGATGTCCACCGCCGCCCTTGTTCTTCTCGAGCACCGCCTCGGTGATCGAGTTCGGCAGCCGCCGCGGCTTTTCGATCAGCCCGAGCACCGGCAGCGCTACCAGGAAGAAGGCGAAGTAGAACAGCGTCGCCATCTGCGCCATGAATACATAGCTGCCCTCGGCCGGCTGCGAGCCCAGCCAGCCGAGCAGGATGGAGTCGGCCACGAACAGCCAGAAGAACAGCTTGTACCAGGGCCGGTAGACTGCCGAGCGCACCTTCGAGGTGTCGAGCCACGGCACCAGGAACAGCATGACAATCGCGCCGAACATGCAGAGCACGCCGCCGAGCTTGGAGTTGATGGGCCCGATATTGAAGGTGATAGCGCGCAGGATCGCGTAGAACGGCAGGAAATACCATTCCGGCACAATGTGGGCCGGCGTCTTCAGGGGGTTGGCAACGGTGTAATTGTCCGGATGGCCGAGATAGTTCGGCAGATAAAAGACGAAATAGGCGAAGACGAACAGGAACACGATCATGCCGAACCCATCCTTGATGGTCGCGTAAGGCGTGAAGGCGAGCGTGTCGGTCTTCGATTTGACCTCGATGCCGGTCGGATTGTTCTGGCCGACGACGTGAAGCGCCCAGATGTGCAGCACGACAACGCCGGCGATCATGAACGGCAGAAGGTAATGCAGCGCAAAGAAGCGGTTCAGCGTCGGATTGTCGACCGCGAAGCCGCCGAGCAAAAGCTGCTGGATCCAGTCGCCGACCAGAGGTATGGCGGTGAAGAAACCGGTGATGACGGTGGCGCCCCAGAAGCTCATCTGGCCCCAGGGCAGCACGTAGCCCATGAATCCGGTCGCCATCATCAGCAGGTAGATGATACAGCCGAGGATCCACAGCAGCTCGCGCGGCGCCTTGTAGGAGCCGTAGTAGAGCCCGCGGAAGATATGGATGTAGACGGCGACGAAGAAGAACGACGCGCCGTTCGAATGCAGGTAGCGCAGCAGCCAGCCCGAATTCACGTCGCGCATGATCTTTTCGACCGAATCGAAGGCGAGAGTGCTGTCGGCCGCATAGTGCATGGCCAGCACGATACCGGTCAGGATCTGCGCCGCCAACATAAGCGCAAGGATGCCGCCGAAGGTCCAGGCATAGTTCAGGTTGCGCGGCACCGGATAGGCGATGAAGCTGTCATAGACCAGCCGCGGGAGCGGCATGCGGGAATCGAACCAGCGTCCGATACCGGTCTTGGGCGTATAGGTCGAGTGTCCCTCGCTCATCGAAATATCCCTTGCCTCAGCCGATACGGATCTTGGTGTCGGAAACGAATTGAAACACCGGCACCGCCATGTTCTCCGGCGCCGGTCCCTTTCGGATGCGGCCGGCCGTATCGTATTGCGAACCGTGGCATGGGCAGAACCAGCCGCCGAAATCGCCTTCCTGGCCGAGCGGGATGCAGCCGAGATGGGTGCAGACCTGGACCATCACCATCCAGGCTTCCTTGCCCGGCGTGGTCCGGTTGGCGTCGGTTGCCGGCGCGTCGGCCGGCAGGTTGGCATTGCGGGCAATTGGATCCTTGAGTTCGGCGAGATTGACCGCCTCGGCGTCCTTCATCTCTTTTTCGGTGCGGTTGCGCACGACAACCGGCTTGCCGCGCCACTTCACGACGAGCGACATTCCCGGCGTCAGCGAGGAGACGTCGACCTCGACCGAGGCGAGCGCCAGCGTCGAGGCATCCGGGCGCATCTGGTCGATGAATGGCCAGGCAACGGCGCCCGCGCCGACCACTGCGGCCATGCCGGTGGCGACGTAGAGAAAATCACGACGGTTGGGATCCTGGGTGTCGGTTGCGCTCACGGGTGCCTGATCCTTTCGCCTCTTCCGTGCCGGCGGCCGAGCCTTGTTCCCCGCTCAATCGCGCCGGCCCGACAGCGCATGGCGAACAGGCTAGCGAATTCCTCCGGCATTTGGGACTTGGGTTTATGCGTGAAGCCTGTTTTTGTCCAGACGGGTGAAGGCACAAGGGCAGATTGTCGCGGGGGCGTAATTCGCACGGCGGAACGATTGGAAAACAGCAGCAAAACCAAATGGCTGCGTTCGCCTCGACAGCTGGCGCTGGCCCGGTTTATCCTCGGCCTATGGCGCATGTCATAGACCGCGGCAAATGGGCCGAAGCGCCCGACCGCTGGCCCGACCACTGGCAGGGCGAGCTGCAAGGCGGAGCTTACGGCTCCCGCAGCTGCCTGATCTTCAACTACCTGCCCGAGATCGGCGGCGGCCCCAGGCTGCACAGCCATCCCTATTGCGAGATTTTTATTATCCGGACCGGCACCGGCCTGTTCACCGTCGGCGACCGGCAGATCGAGGCCACCGCCGGCCAGATCCTGGTCGTACCGCCGAACACGCCGCACAAATTCACCAATGTCGGGCCAGGCCCGCTGGAAACCACCGACATACACGAGAACGGCAGCTTCATCACCGAGTGGCTGGAATAACGCTTCTCAAACCAGTTCCGGTTCGGATCATGCGCTGGCGCCGAGCCTGGCCAGCACGGCGTTGGGAATGTTGTATTCCCGGATCACCGCGTCGTGCTTGCGAAGGCCGCAGAGTTCGCGCTGGATGAAATACCCGTGCACCGCTTCGGCTGCATCCCTGAGCAGCCGGGCGCGGTCGACATCGTCGCAATTCTCGCGCAGCCTCGTCAATGTTTCCTCGACGCGCCGGCCGGCGCGGCCGAGCGCGGCCGCCTTCTCGCCGAGGATTTCATGGCCAAGCAGGTCCAACGCGCTCTCCTGCGCGCCGGACCGTCCGAAATTCGATGGCATTCTCACCGCCATGGTCTACTCCGGTCTTTAGAAACTACTCCGCCGGCCGGGTCTCGGCCAGCGCGCTCTCCTCGTTGAACAGGAAACCTCCGGACTGCCGCTTCCACAGCCTGGCATAGAGCCCGTCGAGCCCGACCAGCTCGTCATGCGTGCCTTGCTCGACGATGCGGCCCTCGTCGAGCACCACCAGCCGGTCGAGTGCCGCAATGGTCGACAGCCGATGCGCGATGGCGATGACCGTCTTGCCTTCCATCAGCCTTGCCAGATTTTCCTGGATCGCCGCCTCGATGTCGGAATCGAGCGCCGAGGTCGCCTCATCGAGCACCAGGATCGGCGCATCCTTGAGGAAGACGCGGGCGATCGCCACGCGCTGGCGCTGGCCGCCGGAGAGCTTGACGCCGCGCTCGCCGACATAGGCCTCGTAGCCGATACGATCGCGATTGTCGCGCAGACCGAGGATGAACTCGTGCGCCTCGGCCTTCTTCGCTGCCGCGACCACCTCGGCGTCGGTCGCTTCCGGCATGCCGAGCTTGATGTTGTCGCGCAGCGAGCGGTGGAAAAGTGCCGTATCCTGGCTGACGACGCCGATATTGGCGCGCAGCGAATTCTGCGTGACCCTGGAGACGTCCTGCCCGTCAATGGTGATCTTGCCGCTCTCGAGGTCGTAGAGGCGCAGGATCAGATTGACCAAGGTCGTCTTGCCGGCGCCGGACGGGCCGACCAGGCCGACCTTTTCGCCCTGCCGCACGACGAGGTCGATGCCGTTGAGCACGCCGGACCCCTTGCCGTAGTGGAACTCCACATTGCTGACGTTGATGCGCCCGCCGCCGACGACAAGCTCTTTCGCGTCCGGCGCATCGGTCAGGCCGAGCGGCTGTGAGATCAGCGCCTTGGAATTCTCCAGCACGCCGAGGTTCCGCAAGATGCCGTTGAGCTGCATCATCAGCCGGCCGAGCAGCATGTTCAGCCGCAGCACCAAAGACAGCGTGAAAGCCACGGCGCCGACTGTGATCGAACCCTCGACCCAGAGATAAACGGCAAAGCAGGCGATCGCCGTGATCATAATGCCCGACAGCATCGTCAGCGCCATGCGCACGCCGGTCAGCCTGCGGGTGAACGGGCGCAGCGCGTCGAGATAGATGTCGAAGCCGTTCCTGATGTAGCGGTCGTCGCCATCGGCCGAGAACAGTTTCAACGTCTGCACGTTCGAATAGGAATCGACAAGGCGGCCGGTGATCATCGAGCCGGCTTCGGCGGTGGCTTCGGCATGTTTGCGGATTGCCGGCAAATAGCGCCTGGCCAGAAAGCCGAAGGCGGTAATCCAGATCACCACCAGCACCGCCAGCCGGAGATCGAGCCCGGCGACCAGCGCCAGCGTCGTCACCGTATAGACGACCATGAACCAGACCACCTCGATGAAGCTTTCCATCAGATCGCCGGTCGCCTGTCCCGCCTGCCAGACCTTGGTCGCGATACGCCCGGCAAAGTCGTTCTGGAAGAAGGCGTAGGATTGGCGCGAGACATGGCGATGCGCCTGCCAGCGCACCAGATTATAGAAACCCGGCGTGATCGTCTGCTCGTCGACCAGCGCCGACAGGCCGACGACAATGGTGCGGATGACCAGCACCACCGCGATCATGAAGACAAGTTCCGGGCCGGCGGCAGTCCACAGAGCGTGCCAGCTGCGTTCACCGGGAAGCTGGTCGAGGATGTCGACCAGCCGCCCGACGAAATAGAACAGTCCGGCTTCGACCAGCGGCGCGATGCCGCCGATCACCAGCATGGCGAAGAAGGCGATCTTCGCCTGCCCGACATAATGCCAGAGGAAACCCCTGACGCCGGCAGGTGGGCGAAGGTCCGCAGGCTCGCGGAATGGATAGACCCAGTTCTCGAACCAGCGGTAGATGGCAGTCATCATTCGGCGGCTTCACCCTTGGCGATTGCATCGTTGGCGGCTGCATCGTTGGCGGAGGGGCCGTCGTCGAGCAGGAAGCCGCCCGACTGGCGTTGCCAGAGCTGGGCGTAGAGCCCGCCGCTGGCAACCAGTTCCTCATGCGAACCTTCCTCGATGACGCGGCCCTTGTCCATAACGACGAGCCGGTCCATGGCGGCGATCGTCGACAGCCGGTGCGCAATGGCGATGACGGTCTTGCCTTGCATCAGTCTGTAGAGGTTCTCCTGGATGGCCGCCTCGGCCTCGGAATCGAGGGCGGAGGTCGCTTCGTCGAGGATAAGGATTGGTGCGTCCTTCAGCATGACACGGGCTATGGCGATGCGTTGCCGCTGGCCGCCGGACAATTTGACGCCGCGATCACCGACATGCGCGTCGAAACCCTTTCGACCGTTAGAATCCGACAATCCGGCGATGAAATCCAGCGCCTCGGCGCGCCGCGCCGCCTCGATCAGCATCTGGTCGCTGGCGTCCGGCCGGCCATAGAGGATATTCTCGCGCACCGAGCGATGCAGCAGCGAGGTGTCCTGCGTGACCATGCCGATCTGGGCGCGCAGCGAGTCCTGCGTCACCGCCGCAATGTCCTGGCCGTCGATCAGGACCTTGCCGCTTTCGAGGTCATAGAAGCGCAACAGAAGATTGACCAGCGTCGACTTGCCGGCACCCGAACGGCCGACGATGCCGACCTTCTCGCCCGGCTTCACCGTCAGCGACAGGCTTTCGATCACGCCCTTCTGCTTGCCATAGTGGAAGCGGATGTCCTCAAAACGGATCTCCCCCTTGGTCACGGCAATATCCTTGGCGCCAGGCCGGTCTTCGACGAGGCGCGGCAGCGAGATCGAGGCGATGCCGTCCTGCACCGTGCCGATATTCTCGAACAGCGTGGACATCTCCCACATGATCCATTGCGACATGCCCCAGAGCCGAAGCACGAGGCCGATGACCAGGGCGACGGCGCCGATCGTCACGGCTTGGCCGAGCCACAGCCATAGCGAGATTGCGGTGACTGAAAACAACAGCAGCGAATTCAGGACGTAGAGCAGGCCGTAGAGCTGAGTCACCAACCGCATCGACCGGTAAACGGTGTCGAGAAAGCCGGCCATACCGTCCTTGGCGAAGGATGCCTCGCGCCGCGCATGCGAGAACAGCTTGACCGTCTGGATGTTGGAGTAGCTGTCGACGACACGGCCGGTCATGGTCGAGCGCGCATTGGCCTGCTCCTCGCCGACCTTGCCCAGCCGCGGGATGAAATAGCGCAACAGCAGGACATATCCGGCAAGCCAGACGGCAAGCGGCGCAGCCAGCCGCCAGTCTGCCGAGCCGACGATGAACAGCATGCCGAGAAAATAGACGACGATATAGTTGAGCACATCGATGAGCTTGATGACGCACTCGCGCACCGCGAGCGCGGTCTGCATCAGCTTGGTCGCGATGCGCCCGGCAAACTCGTCCTGATAGAAGCTCATCGACTGCTTGAGCAGGTAACGATGCACCTGCCAGCGGATACGCATCGGATAATTACCCATCAGCGTCTGCTGGTTGAGCAGCGAATGGAACCAGACCGTCGCCGGCAGCGCGAAAACCACGATGAAGGCCATCCCGGCCAGCTTCAAGCCTTCGGTCTGCAGGAATGTCTCGCGATTCTGTCCGGACAGCCAGTCGACGATCCGGCCCATGAAGCCGAACATCCACACCTCGGCAAGGGCGATGGCCGTCACCAGTACCGCATCGAGAGCGATGTAGGGCCACGCGCCGCGCGTATAATGCACGCAGAAGGCGATCAGTGTCCGCGGCGGCTCGACCGGCTCCTTGGCAGGGAACGGATCGAGCCTTTTTTCAAACCAGCTAAACATAGAGATGCTCACAATACCTGTTTCCGCTCACGCGGCACGCGAACGGACGGGGTGCCCAGACCGCATGGCGTCAAGGACCGGCGATACGGAATCGTCCGCCTCGCCGGTCCTGCTTCGCGCTATATAGGTTGTCGCGGGCCTTTCGCCGACAGTCTCGTTTGACGATGCTGACGACGTTTTGACGATCCGGATTTTCGCGCTGGTTTTTGCACCAGGCCGGATCAGCCTGATGATCCGGCGCACCAGCGACGGCCGGCTATAGTCCGGAACGGCGCGCGAGAAATCGACGTCCGGCAGCATACCGCGATGCGGACGCCGGCGGGTCTCGGCGTGAACCGCCGACGAGTAGGTCTCGCCGATCAAAAGCGCCCAGGTCGCAGTCTTCCGCTCGTGCAGGCTTCTTGAGCCGGGTATTCTACAGGGATCGAACATCGGTCCGTCCTCCAGTTGAAGATGCAGGTAGAAGGGTGAACCAACCCAGGCCGCGGGCACGCGCGGCGCGGCAATGGTGGCATCGGTCGAAGCGTGTTCAGGTGGGGCGTTCAGCCCCTTCCACAGCTTGAAAAACATCGCAGGATTCCTTCAAAGGCCGAAAAAGGTTTCGGCGGGAATCGGTGCGATTGAAGTCTAGAAGGTCAGGAGAATCGTCGTACCGAAACCGCCGTCGGGCTGGTAAGCCCACGAGAGGGGTGGTGGATGTGCATGGCCATCATGAATTACCCCTCCGTCGGTTCGGGTTGACAATGCTGGCCGTATAACCGACTTCGCAGAAAATGACCACCCGCCAGTCCAGGAATTTCCAAAACCGCGAGAGCTCTGTGGCTGATCTGCCACTTATTAGAAAGACGCGGAAATGAACGACCGTCTCCGCATCGCGCTCTACCAGCCTGATATCGCCGGCAACACCGGGACAATCCTGCGCTTCGCCGCTTGCCTCGGTCTCGGCGTCGACATCATCGAACCGGCGGGCTTCCCGCTCGGTGACCGGGCGCTGAAACGGGCCGGCATGGACTACCTCGAAATGGCGGCGCTCACCCGGCACGTCGACTGGCACGCCTTCGAGGACTGGCGCAAGCTTGCCAAGCGGCGGCTGGTGCTGCTGTCGACCAAAGCCACGACCCCTTACACCAGCTTCGCCTTCGGCGATGACGACATTCTTCTGTTCGGCCGCGAATCCGCAGGCGTTCCGGATCTTGTCCATCAAGCGGCGGATGCCCAATTGACCATTCCCATGCAAGACGCTGCGCGCAGCATCAACGTCGCGCTTTCCGTCGCCATGGTGGCGGGTGAAGCCATCCGGCAACTCGGATAACGGCACTCCGTCTCCCGTCATCCTGGCCCAGGCGCACATCACCATCTCCTTGGTTTGCAGATCCCGGGTTTCTTCGCTACAAGCTCAACTTAACTTTAGGTCAAGCGAAAAAATCGGAACGGAAAAAGAGGGATGGCACCGGTAACGGAATTGACGGTCGGCCAAGTGGCCATGCGCAGCGGTGTGGCGGTGTCGGCGCTACATTTCTATGAGGCCCGCGGGCTGATCCGCAGCCACCGGACGTCAGGCAACCAGCGGCGCTACGGCCGCGACGTGCTGCGCCGTGTCGCGATCATCAAGGTAGCGCAGGAGGTCGGTATCTCACTGGCCGAGATCGGCACGGCCCTTGCGTCACTGCCCGAGGGCCGCACGCCGACGCGCGATGACTGGAACCTGCTATCGACCGCCTGGCGCGACGGGCTCGACCACAAGATCGCCCAGCTGAAGAAACTGCGCGACGGGCTGACCGACTGCATCGGCTGCGGCTGCATGTCGATCGACAAGTGCCCGTTGAGGAACAAGGGCGACCGGCTGGCAAGGGAGGGGACCGGGGCGCGGCGGCTGATTGTTGCATCCTAAATGGAAGCAGTGCGATTATGGTGCGATACGGAAGGGAACCTCAGTGCTGGGACATCTAATCCAAGCAGAAGAAGAGACACAGCTCATCGTGATCTATCGGATCGATTCCGGCGGCATGCCAACGCCCTATACGTCCTTGAGCTTCGATGAGGCGCAGAAAATGGGCTTCGAAAAATTCGGCAAGCTACTTGGTGAGAACCTAATTCTAGATTCTCCAAAATTGCGCGATCTATTTTTGTCGTGACATCCCTTAATCTGCTGCCGGCAACCGTCGTATCGTGAACTCGATCACGTCGCCCGGCCGCTCGAACCAGCTTTCGATCTCGGTCCAATAGGCCTGCTTGGGAAAGCGCTCGAACCATTCCTTCGCCTTGAGACGAGCGTCGGAGCGCGGCAGCACGAAGGTCTCGCGCAGGAAGCCGTCGCGCGGCATGCGCGCGTTCTCGGCGCGCGAACGGTCGAGCCTCTTCTTCAGGCCATCCAGCGGCGGTCTTGCCGGGGTGCGCACGAAAGAACTCCATTGACACTTGACCCTTGCACCCAAGAGATTAGGGATCGCGGCCGGAAAAGACGAGTCATTTGTCGGGCGCGCCCGCAACCGGAGACAGGATTTGCAACGACCCGAGATACCGGCGGGGCTGCCAGCCGACATCGAACAGAAGAAGACGAAGGCACGGCTGTGGTTCGAGACGTTGTGCGAGCGCATCTGTGCCAGCTTCGAGCAGATCGAGCAGGACCTGCAGGGGCCGCAGGCTAGCTGGTCGCCCGGCCGCTTCGAAAAGACGCCGTGGCAACGCGATGCCGGCAAGGGCGGCGGCGGTATCATGTCGATGATGCACGGCCGCGTCTTCGAGAAGGTCGGCGTCCACACCTCGACCGTCCACGGCGAGTTCTCGCCCGAATTCAGGAAGCAGATGCCGGGCGCCGAAGAGGACCCCTCCTTCTGGGCAAGCGGCATTTCGCTGATCGCCCATCCGTGGAACCCCAACGTGCCGGCCGTGCATATGAACACGCGCATGGTCGTCACCTCGCGCCAGTGGTTCGGCGGCGGCGCCGATCTGACACCGGTGCTCGACCGCCGCCGCAGCCAGGACGACCCCGACACGATCGCCTTCCACAGAGCGATGCAATTTGCGTGCGAGAAGAACGCGGCGATCGCCGACTACGTGAAATTCAAAGCCTGGTGCGACGAGTACTTCTACCTGCCGCACCGTGACGAGCCACGCGGTACCGGCGGTATCTTCTTCGACTGGCTGCATTCGGATGAGGACAAAGGCGGCTGGGACGCCGATTTCAACTTCGTCCAGGACGTCGGGCGATCTTTTCTCGTCGTCTACGAACATCTGGTGCGCGCCAACTTCAATGACAACTGGACCGATGGCGACCGTGACGAGCAGCTCATCCGCCGCGGCCGTTATGTCGAATTCAACTTGCTTCACGATCGCGGCACCATCTTCGGGCTGAAGACCGGCGGCAATGTCGCCTCGATCCTGTCCAGCCTGCCGCCAGAAGCGAAATGGCCGTAAAATCTCGGTGAGCACGACGTGAGCCGCAATCGGGTCCAAATCCCCAGAATTTGACGGCGAATGTGGCGCAAGGCGCGCCAGAAAATATCTTTTTCGTCTAATGTATCATTGTAAAGATTGGGCTATTTGTCGCGTCGGGCCGGGAAACGCCGGCGGTTCTTTACTCCCGAGAGCCGCGACCCGACGTGACCGGACGGCCCATGATTGAATCGGGCACCTTTCCCAAGCGGTGCCCGTATTTTCCAGGAGAGCATGCCATGCGCAAGCTTATTATGACCGCAGCCGCCACTGCCGTTCTCGCCTCTGGTACTGCCGCATTCGCTGCGGTCAAGCACACCACCGGCACGATCAAAAGCTTTGATGGAACGGCGATGAGCCTAGTTCTGGATAACGGAGCCACCTTTACGTTGCCCCAGACCTTCAAGGATCCTGGCCTGAAGGTCGGCGAAAAGGTCCGCGTCACGTGGGATATGAGCGGCAAGGATAAAATTGCCGAGGCAGTCAAGATCGTGAAGTGATGTCCTGCCCGCTGGAGCAAGACGAGGTCTTACTCCTGGGTGGCGTAAGAGGGCGGAGCAGCGATGCTCCGCCTTTTCGCAACCCGATCACCAGAGGGCCGCGTGTCGGCTTGGACGCACGGCACTCTAAGGCAACCAAAACCGTTCGATCGTGTTATGCTTAGCTGGCCAGCGTGTAGCCCGGATACCGTACGCGGTTTCCGGATCGCGCAATCAAAGGTCTGGAGCTTCCGTGTCAGTGCGCTGCGCGGCGCTCCAAGGAGGAGATGAGGAGAAGCCGATGAAGGAATTCCATTGCGGGTCGCTCGTACCCGGCTGCGAGTGGCACACACGCGCCGAGGAGGAGGCTGAGGTCATGCGCCGTGCCGTCGAGCATCTGCGCGAGACGCACGGCGAGACGGTGATCCGCGAGACGATGATCGAGGCGATCCGCTCGCGCATCGAAAAGGTCCGCGACGCAGCGTGACGGTCAGGATTCGAGTGCCTCCGCGGCGCGCTTGAGCAGCGCGCCGCGATCAAGCGCAAAACCGGACTCGACCCATTCCTTTTCGAGATTCTTCAACGTTGCACCAAGCTTCGGCCCCGGTGATGCGCCAAGCGTCGTCAGATCGGCGCCCTTGACCGGAAAAACAGGATTTTGCCATTTTGCAGCGAAGGCAAGCAGGCGCGAGAAGCCGCCGGCTTCGAGCAGTGCGTCATTGTCTTCGACCGCGCGGGATCGAGCGGAAGCGAGCAACAGCCGCAACCGGTCGACAAAGCCTTGGCGGTCGCCAAAATAAAGCCTTTTCGCCAACTCTCCTTCAGTCGTTTTCGGATCGACGGCAGCCGTGATCGCCCAATTCCGCAGCCGGCTTGCTTCGCTCACGGAAAGCCTCAATCTCTCGGCAAGCGTTTTCATGCGCGCGGCATCCGGCGGCACGATGGATTCCAGCCTGAGCAGCGGGTCCGGCGCCCAGGCCAGGTCCTTCTCGGTCTTGGTCAGCCCGTGGATGGCATCGATGCCCCATTTCTCGCTTTCCGGCAAAACGGCGGTCAGAACGCCGGCCTGGCGCATCCACAGCAGCGCCCGCGACGGATCTGGCGCCGACAGCAATTTCTTCAATTCCCACCAGACGCGCTCGACCGAAAGCTGGTCGAGCCCCTGCTTCAGCCGAGCACAAGCCTTCAACCCTTCGGCATCCGGCCTACCGTCGCCATACCATGCGAAGAAACGGAAGAAACGCAGGATGCGCAGATAATCCTCGCGGATACGGGCTTCCGGATCGCCGATGAATCGCAGCCTCCGCGCTTCGATATCGGCGATACCGCCGACCAGATCGACGACCGTTCCATCGGCCTCGGCATAGAGTGCATTGATGGTGAAATCACGCCGCTCAGCGTCGGCTTTCCAGTCGCGGCCGAACGACACTTTGGCGCGCCGGCCGTCGGTTTCGATATCGGCACGCAGCGTGGTGACCTCATAGGCCTTGCCGTGGCCGACCGCGGTGACTGTGCCATGCTCGATGCCGGTCGGTACCGTCTTGAAGCCTGCCGCCTCGGCGCGCCGGATGGTTTCCTCGGGCACCGTGGTGGTGGCGATGTCGATGTCGGCGACCGGCTGGCCGATGAGCGCGTTGCGCACCGCACCGCCGGCGACACGCGCCTCCTCGCCGCCATCAGTCAGCGCGGCGAGCAGGCGCTGCAGGTGGCGTTCGCCGAGCCACCCGGCCTTGTCCGCGATCGACACTGGATCGCTCACGAATAGAGCCTTTCATAAAGCGTACGGATGATGCCCGCGGTGACGCCCCAGATGCGCTGGTCGCCATAGGGCATCTCGTAATAGAACCATTCGAGGTCGTTCCACATGCGACTGTCTCTGGTGTGGTTGGCGGGGTCCATCAGAAAGCCCAGCGGCACCTCGAAGACGGCATCGACTTCGTCGGAATTCAGCGTCAGGCTGAAACCGGGCCGCACAATCCCGAGCACCGGGGCGATGCGATAGCCGCTGCCGGAAACGTAGTCCGGCAGACGGCCGACGATCTCGATGTAATCCCTATCGAGACCGATCTCCTCGAATGTCTCGCGCAACGCCGCCGCTTCCGGGCTCGCATCGGTTTGATCGATGGTACCACCGGGGAAAGCCACCTGCCCCGAATGGTTGCGCAGCTTTTCCGCCCGCCTGGTCAAAAGGACCGTGGCTTCATGGCCATGATCGACCACCGGGATCAGCACGGCGGCATCGCGCAGCGCCTTGGCCAGCTTCAGCCTGGGATGGCCCGGATTGAAGCGGTGGTCGCCAAAATCGTCGCCGGCATGCGCCAGCGGCTGCGCCGCGACGCGCTGGCGAAACCCGGCAACGGAAAACGGCAACGGCATCACCTGATCCATCATAGGCGGTCCATCATGCGCTCAGCCGTTTCAGTTTCTCAGCCGGCATGATTGGATAGACCTCGCCTTTGGAACGGACGGCAAACATCCTCTTGCCACCGATGTCGATCTCTTCGCCGTGCTCGACCAGCTCGTACATCACCGGCCGTGCCACCAGCGCCTCCAGCCGCCCGCGCACCAGCACATAAGGCTTCAGGCCACCTGTCTCGTCCTCATCGACGAAGCGCAGCGGGTGTCCCGCCCCAGCCTCGACCACGTCGCCGACATTGGTGCGAAAGGTGATGATTTGTCCGTCGCCGACGCCCGACACGTCCATCTCGACGGCAATGAAGGGCGCGTCGGCGACGCGGATGCCGACCTTTTCCACCGGCGTCACCAGGTAAGTCCTGCCGTCCGCGTCCTTGCGCAGCACTGAGGAAAAAAGCTGCACCAGCGGCATCCGGCCGATCGGCGTTCCCAGATAGAACCAGGTGCCGTCCTGCTTGATTTCCATGTCGAGATCGCCGCAAAATGCCGGATTCCAGCGTTCCACCGGCGCCGGCCCCTTACCGGCGCGCGTCGCGCGCGAGACCAGCGCTTCCAGCCCGCGCGCCTCGGTCGCGGCCGTCAGGCTCTCTTCACGATGGTCGGCGGCTTCCGTCATGGTCACGAAATAGTCACTGTTGTTCCGCTTGTCAGCCTAAGTCTGTGATTTAAGTTCATTGCAGGCGCATGCGAAGCCGAATCGCGGCATTCTCTGCGGCACCAAGGTGCCAAGCGGTGTTTCCAACAGAAGGATCGATGCTGCATGAGCGTTATGATCAAGGAAAGCCCAATCAGCGAAAAGGACATGGTGGCGCAGGCCGAGAAAGCGCTGGCCGACATTTCGAGGGTCCGTGACGGCGTCGGCCGGGTCATTTTCGGCCAGGAAAGCGTCGTCGAGCGCACGCTCGTCGCATTGCTGGCCGGCGGCCATGCACTGCTGGTCGGCGTGCCCGGCCTCGCCAAGACCAAGCTGGTCGAAACGCTGGGCATCGTGCTCGGCCTCGATTCGCGCCGCATCCAGTTCACGCCCGACCTGATGCCATCCGACATTCTCGGCTCGGAAGTGATGGAGCAGGATGAATTCGGCAAGCGCTCCTTCCGCTTCATTTCCGGGCCGATCTTTGCGCAACTGCTGATGGCAGACGAGATCAACCGCGCCTCGCCACGCACCCAGTCGGCGCTGCTGCAGTCGATGCAGGAATACCACGTCACCATTGCCGGCGTGCGCCATGATCTGCCGTCACCGTTCCACGTTCTGGCGACGCAGAACCCGCTGGAGCAGGAAGGCACCTATCCGCTGCCGGAAGCGCAGCTCGACCGCTTCCTGATGCAGGTCGATATCCTCTACCCCGAGATCGAGGCGGAGCGCCGCATCCTGCTGGAGACCACCGGTATCGAGGATGCCAAGGCTGAAAACGTGCTGCAGCCGGCGCGGCTGAAGGACATCCAGACGCTCATCCGCCGTATGCCGGTGCCGGAAAGCGTCGTCGAGGCGATCCTCAAGCTGGTGCGCTCAGCGCGCCCCGGCCAGGGCAACGCCGATACCGACAAGCACGTCGCCTGGGGCCCAGGCCCGCGCGCCAGTCAGGCGCTGACGCTGTGCACCCGCGCCCGCGCCCTCTACGATGGCCGGCTGGCGCCGTCGGTCGACGACGTCCGCGCGCTCGCCGAGCCGGTGCTGCAGCACCGCATGGCGCTGACCTTCGCCGCCCGCGCCGAGGGCACCACGGTTCGCGATGTTGTGGCGAAGCTCGCGAAAGGGATTTGATGGCGCGCATCGGTGAAGCGCAGGCACCGGCAGCGACGCGCGATGCGCTCGCCAGAGGCCGGTTGCGGGCTTCGTTGGTGCCGGACCTGCTGGTCGAGGCGCGCCGCATCGTCAACACGGTAATTGCCGGCTGGCATGGCCGCCGCAAGCGCGGTATCGGCGAGAATTTCTGGCAGTTCCGGCCCTACGTCGAAGGCGATTCCTCGCGCATTGACTGGCGCCGTTCCGCTCGCGACGACCACACCTATGTCCGCGACCGTGAATGGGAGGCTGCCCACACGGTGTGGCTTTGGGCCGATCCCTCGCCTTCCATGCTCTACAAATCGACCGGGGCCAGCGTTTCCAAGGAATCGCGCGCCCTGGTGCTGGCGCTGGCCATGGCCGAGCTTTTGTCGCGCAGCGGCGAGCGCATTGCCTGGCCGGGCCTGACCGACCCGTTCACCGCCCGCAATGGCGCCGAGCGCATCGCGGCGCAACTAATGCACGCCGGCGACCTGCCGGCAAAGCCCGACCTATCCGGCATTCGTCGGTTCTGCGACATCGTCCTCGTCAGCGATTTCCTCGACCCCGTCGAGGACACTATTGCGTGGCTGGACGTTCCCGCCCGCCACGGCGTGCGCGCCCATCTTGTCGAGGTCGCCGATCCGGCCGAGGAAAGCTTCCCCTATGCCGGGCGCACCGAATTCACCGATCCTGAGACCGGCGACAAGCTGACCGCCGGCCGCGCCGAAATGCTGGGCGAGGAATATCGCCTGCTTTATGCCGCCCGCCGCCAGGAACTCGCCGCCTGGTGCAAACGGCGTGGCTGGAGCTTTACCGTCAATCATACCGATCGCCTTGCCTCCGAGGCGCTGGTGCGCATCCACATGGCGATGACCGCCGAAGGCAGCTTTGCCGGGAGGGCCCGCGCATGAGTTGGCTGCCGCTCTCCTTCGGGGCGCCGATGGTGCTGTGGGGCCTGCTGGCGCTGCCGGTGATCTGGTGGCTTCTGCGGCTGACCCCGCCCAGGCCGCAAGCCGAGGTGTTTCCGCCGCTCAGGATTCTCGCCCGCGTGCTGAGGCGCGAAGAAACGCCGCAGCAGAGCCCTTGGTGGCTGACGCTGCTCAGGCTGCTGATGGCCGCGCTTGTCGTGGCAGCACTTGCCGAACCCGTCTTCAACCCGCGCGAAAAGCTGCCGGCCGAAGGCGCCGCCCTGGCGCTGGTGATCGACAATGACTGGGCAAGTGCCGCCGACTGGGGCAAGCGGGTCGCCACCGCCGAGCGGCTGATCGCCGATGCCAATTCGAACGGCGTGCCGGTGCTCATCGCTTTCACCGCCGAGAAGCCGAATGCCGAGATCGGTCCCTTCGATGCCGCTGCCGCGCTCGACCGGCTGCGCGCGGCAAAGCCGCGGCCGATCCCGACCGACCGCCCCGCCGTCTACGCCCGCGTCGCGTCAGCCCTGGAGTCGCTGCCGGGCGCAAGCGTCGCAGTGCTCGCCGATGGCTTGGCGGCGCAAGGCGACGAAGCCGCCTTCAACACGTTGTTGTCAAAGAACGCGGCACGTGTCGTCTGGGCCGTCTCCGACCGGCTGTCGCTGACCGGCCTGACCGGCGCCGACAACCAGGTCGACGGCTTCGCCCTGACCGCCATCCGCGCACCGGGCGATCCGGCACCTGCACAGGTGACGGCCGGCGCGTTCGACGACAAGGGGCGCCGCATTGCCGACGCGACGCTGACCTTTGCCCCGGGCGGAACCACCGCAACCGGCACGATGGCGGTGCCGTTCGAACTGCGCAACGACTTCGCCTACATCGCGCTCGATGGCGAGCGCCAGGCCGGTGCCGTCCGCGTGCTCGATGAGAGCTCAAAACGCCGCCGCGTCGGGCTGCTGTCGCAGTCCGAGGCTGATCAGGCGCAACCGCTGCTGTCGCCGCTCTACTACATTCGCCGCGCCCTGCAGCCCTTCGCCGATCTCGTCGAGCCGTCGAGCGTCGATCTCGCCGACGCCATCCCGCAACTGCTCGACCAGAAACCGGCGATGATCGTCATGGCTGATGTCGGCACCATTCCGGAACAGGCGCGGCAGAGGCTGGTCGACTGGGTCGACAAGGGCGGCACGCTGGTGCGTTTTGCCGGTTCGCGGCTGGCCGCTGCCGGCAATGACGACGATCTGCTGCCGGTCCGGCTGCGCACCGGCGAGCGATCGCTTGGCGGCGCGCTGTCATGGACGGCGCCGCAGCCGGTCACCGAATTCCCGAAAACCGGTCCCTTCGCCGACCTCGCGCCGCCGACCGAGGTCACCGTTACCAGGCAGGTGCTGGCCGAGCCGACGCCCGACATTGTCGAGCGCACCTGGGCCACGCTTGCCGACGGTACGCCGCTGGTGACCGGGATGAAGAAGGACAAGGGCACCCTCGTACTGTTCCACGTCACCCCCGAGGCGACGTGGTCCAACCTGCCGATCTCCGGCAGCTTCGTCGAGATGCTGCGGCGCATCGTGCAATTGTCGCGCAACCAGGGCTCGGCGGTCGCCAATGCCGAGGCAGCCGCCACGTCGCTGGCACCCTATCGCATGATCGCTGCCGACGGCACGCTGGTGCCGCCGACGCCGGATGCCAGGCCGCTGGTGCCCGGCGCCGGCCCGCTGCCGGTGACGCTGGAAAACCCGCCCGGCCTCTACGGCTCGGAGACGGGAGTGTTCGCTCACAATCTGCTCGGTGGCGACAGCGCATTCACGCCGCTGGCCCGGCCTGAAATCACGGTGCCGGTCACCACCATCCAGTATGCCTTCGACGAGCAGCGCAACCTCAAAGGTCCGCTTGTCACGGCCGCCCTGGTGCTGATGGTGCTCGACACGCTTGCCGTATTCTGGATGGGCGGCCTGTTGTCGCGCCGGCCGCGCCGTGCCGGCGCTGCGGCGACGGCAGCCGTCCTGCTGATTGCGCTCGGCGCTTTGATTGGCCACGCGGACGTCGCGCGTGCCGACGACGCCAAACCGGGAGATACGGAGGCGATCGGGGACATTTCAAAGACCCGGATCGCCTATGTGCTGACCGGCGAGCCGGGTGTCGATTCGATCAGCCGCGCCGGGCTCGAAGGCCTGACCCGCTTTCTTATCGAAAAAACCGCGCTCGAACCCGGAGCACCGGCCGGCGTCGACATCTCGAAGGACGAACTTTCCTTCTATCCGCTGATCTACTGGCCGATCGATCCCTCGGCCCCGATGCCCAGCGAGGCCGCCATCGCCCGCATCGACGCCTACATGCAGCAGGGCGGAACGGTCTTGTTCGACACCCGCGACCAGTTCGCCAATGGCATTGGTGCGGATTCGACCAGCCCGGCGACGGAGCGGCTGCGCGACATCCTCGGCAACCTCAACGTGCCACCGCTGGAGCCGGTGCCGTCGGACCACGTGCTGACCAAATCCTTCTATATCCTTCCGGAGTTTCCTGGCCGTTTTGCCGGCAGCCCGCTTTGGGTCGAGGCATCGCTCGAAGCCAGCAACACCGAGAACCGCCCGGTGCGCACCGGCGACGGCGTTTCGCCAATCATGATCACCGCCAATGATTTCGCCGGCGCTTGGGCCGTCGACGAGAATGGCGACCCGCTATTGCCGACGGTGCCTTCGGATCCGATGCAGCGCATCTATGCGCTGCGTGCCGGCGTCAACATCATGATGTACATGCTGACCGGCAACTACAAATCCGATCAGGTGCACGTCCCGGTGCTGCTCGAACGGCTGGGGCAGTAGACTATGAACTGGTCGCTCTCCTTCGAACCGCTCATCACCTGGCCACTGCTCGCAGTGGTTCTGGTGCCGCTGCTGCTGCTGGCGCTGGTCGGCCTTTGGTTTCGCCAGCGCGGCGCGGTCTTCCGCCTGGCAGCCCTGATTGCCCTGGCTGCGGCGCTGCTCAATCCGGTGTTCCTCGACGAAGAACGTGAGCCGCTGAAAAGCATCGTCGCCGTCGTCGTCGATCGCAGTCAGAGCCAGGATATCGGCGACCGCACCAAGCAGACTGACGCGGCGTTGGCCGGGCTTCAGCAGCGTCTCGGCCGCTTCAAGCAGTTCGACGTCCGTGTCGTCGAAGCCGGCAAGTCCGAAGCCGCTGACGAGCGCACCGAGACGCGGTTGTTTTCCTCGCTCGAAAATGCTTTCCGCGACGTGCCGCCATCGCGCATCGGCGGCGCCATCATGATCACCGATGGCGAGGTGCATGACGCGCCGTCCGGCGCACCCGACTTCAATGCCCCGCTGCACGCGCTGATTACCGGCAACGAGCATGAAAAGGACCGTCGCATTCGCTTCGAGAATGCGCCGCGCTTCGGCCTCGTCGGCAAGCCGCTCGACATGACCTATCGCGTCATCGCCACCAACAACGAAACCGGCCCGGTCGATGTCCGCGTATCGGTCAATGGCGAGCAGGTATCGGTCGAGCACGCCAACATCGGCCAGGCGATGCCGCTGCAGGTGACCATTCCCAGTGCCGGGCGCAACATTGTCGAACTCGCCATCAACCACGAGCCGGGCGAACTCACCGACACCAACAACCGCGCCATCGCGCTGATCGACGGCATTCGCGAAAATCTGCGCGTATTGCTCGTTTCCGGCGAACCGCATGCGGGCGAGCGCACCTGGCGCAATTTGCTGAAATCCGACGCTTCGGTGGACCTCGTGCACTTCACCATCCTGCGCCCGCCGGAAAAGCAGGACGGCACGCCGATAAACGAATTGTCGCTGATCGCCTTCCCGACGCGCGAGCTGTTCGTCGAGAAGATCAAGGATTTCGACCTGATCATCTTCGACCGCTATCAGCACCGCGACGTACTGCCGATCCTCTATTACGACTATATCTCCGAATATGTCGAAAAGGGCGGCGCGCTGCTGATCGCGGCAGGCCCCGAATATGCCGGCGAAAGCTCGATCGCTCGCACGCCGCTGATGTCGGCGCTGCCGGCAATGCCGACCGGCGAGGTCATCGACAAGGCCTTCTATCCGCGCCTCACCGATACCGGCCAGCGTCATCCGGTAACGCGCGGGCTCGACGGCTCCGCGACCGAGCCGCCGCACTGGAGCCGCTGGTTCCGCACCATCGGCGTCGAGAACCCCGAGGGCGAGGTGGTGATGAAGGGCGCCGACAACCGGCCGCTGCTGCTGCTCGATCGCAAGGGCGAAGGCCGCGTCGGCATGCTTCTGTCCGACCAGGGCTGGCTGTGGGCGCGCGGCTTCGAGGGCGGCGGCCCCCATGTCCAGCTCTACCGGCGCATCGCCCACTGGCTGATGAAGGAGCCCGAACTCGAGGAAGAGCGGCTGACCGCCGACGGCCGCGGCATGGTGCTTGAAATCCGCCGCCAGACGATGAGCGACGACCCCGGCCCGGCGCAAGTCATCACGCCGTCCGGCAAGGCACTGATCGTCAGGCTCGAGAAATCCGAACCAGGCGTCTTCCTCGGCAGCGTCGAGACCAACGAAATCGGTCTCTATCAGGTCGGCAATGGCGACCTGACGGCATTGGCCCATGTCGGGCCGGTCAACGCCCCGGAATTCACCGACGTCGTCTCCACCGAGAACCGGCTGAAACCACCGGCTGAGGCAACCGGCGGCAGCGTTCGCCGGCTGGCGCCGGCCTCAGCACTTGGCACTCTCACCAGCACCGTCACGCTGCCATCCGTAGTCCCGGTCCGTTCCTCGGGCGCTGCCTCCGGCGATGACTGGATCGGCCTGCGCACCACCGACGACAGCGTACTCAAGGCCGTCTCGCGCGTGCCGCTGTTCGGCGGCTTCCTCGGCCTCGGCCTGCTGCTTCTGGCGATGGGCTCGATGTGGTACCGCGAAGGGCGGTAACGCGGTTTATCCTTCTCCCCTTGTGGGAGAAGGTGGATTGGCGCGCAGCGCCAAGACGGTTGAGGGGTGCTGGACGGAGTGCCGTCCTTGCCAAGCTGGAACACCCCTCATCCGACCGAGCTTCGCTCGGCCACCTTCTCCCACAAGAGGAGAAGGAAGAAAGCGAACCGCCCTACTCCTCCGGCTCCGTCGTGAACATCAGCGGGTAGCCCTTGGCCTTGCCGGCATCGGTTGCCCGCGCCGCCTTGGTCTCGGCGACATCCCTGGTGAAGACGGCGACAACGCAGACGCCGCGCCGGTGCGCGGTGATCATTATCCTATGCGCCTGGTCTTCGCTGAGCTTGAACTCGGACTTCAGCACCGTCACGACGAACTCGCGCGGCGTGAAATCGTCATTGACCAGGATGACCTTGTAGAGCTTCGGCCGTTCGACCTTCGGCTTCGTGCTGGTACGGGGTTTTGTCGTGATTTCAGGCATTGGACCGGCAATTGCGTACGACAGCTTTGCGGTCATTTTGACATGGGCAAAAGCGGTCGTCCATTCAACCGCGCGCGATCGGCTTCCCGGCAGGCGCAGTTCAAAGTCCGCGCCTATGTGGGAACTGCCGTCTGGCGTTCAACCGGGGGTGTGGGCCGGGCCTGGCCCTATTGTATGCACGCAACAAAAAAGACGACCGCTCCAGGCAAATCGCAACTGGAGCGGTCTTCTCATAGGGTAGAAAGATGTCGCTTGATCAGGCCTTCGGGGCTGCCTTGACCGCGTGCTTCTTGTGCTTCTTGACGGTCTTCTTGGCAGCGACCTTCTTCACGGCCTTGGCCGGCGCAGCGGTCGTCGTTGTCGTCGCAGCCGGGGTGGTGGTCGCGGCATTGGCGCTGCTGGCGCCGAGAACCGGCATCGAGACGGCCAGCGCGATGGCGAGACCGAGGGCGGAGAGGAGGGACTTTTTCATGGCTTCACTTCCTTTTTGTGCAGATCGGATTGAGTGTCACTGAACGGGATCGATCGGTGTCACTCCAAGCAGCTTCAAAGCGTTCGCGAGCATCCGGATTCCCTGTGCCTGTTTCTTGTTGGCGCAGAACCGGTTTCCCTTTCTTTGAAGTGCTTTCGCCGCGGTGACCTGCGTTGCCGCGGCATGGGTTTCGAGGGCTTCGTCAAACTGGCGGTTCAGATCGATGCAACGCTCGCTGCGGGTGGTCGCCACCTTTGCATCGGCCGCCTGTGCATTGGCCACCTTCGCATCGGCCAGTTTTGCATCGGCATGTTCGACCGCGACCGTGACGAGCGAAATGGAAAGCAACGCACCCATCAGACTGATCGAGAACCTTTGCATTGGTCTGTCCGTAATCCCGTAACGCGTGTCGCAGCCGATGACCTGACCGCCACGGCACCACTTATGCCTTTGATTTTTTTCGGCAGTTTTTCCGGATTGTAGAATTTTGTTTCTGGATTGTTTCTGGGCAGCCCGGATCGGGCCGCCGATCTCCACTGGCCAACTTATGGCCTGAATTCTATCGTCTGGCTGACAGCCGAAGCAGCGCTTGGGCGATCCACAAATGACAGGTTCCCTGTGAAATCCGACCCCCACATACTGATCGTCGACGACGACAAGGGCATTCGCGACCTGCTTCAGGAATTTTTCCAGAAGCGAGGGCTGCATACATCGGTCGCCGCCGACGGCACCGAGATGGAGACCATCCTACGCCGCGCCCAGGTCGACCTGATCGTCCTGGACGTCATGCTGCCCGGCAAGAGCGGGCTGGAGCTCTGCCGCGAGTTGCGCGCCAATTATTCGACGCCGATCATCATGCTGACCGCGGTTACCGAAACTACCGACCGCGTGGTTGGGCTGGAGATGGGTGCCGACGACTACGTGCCGAAACCCTTCGATCCGCGCGAGCTGCTCGCACGCATTCGTGCCGTCTTGAGACGCAATGGCGCCGCCGAACCGCGACGCGCGGCCTCGCGGCAGATCTACCATTTCGCCGGCTGGACGATGGACTGTTCGCGCCGCCGGCTGATGGCGCCCGGCGACGTCAGGATCGAGCTGACGATGGCCGAATTCAATCTACTGCAGACCTTCGTCAAGAGCGCGCAACGCGTACTGAGCCGCGAGCAGCTGATCGAGCTGTCCGGCGGCGACAGCGGCTACAGCTTCGACCGCAGCGTGGACATTCTGGTCAGCCGGCTGCGGCGCAAGATGGAGGATGACCCGAAAACGCCGAAGCTGATCTTAACTGTGCGCAGCGGCGGCTACCAGTTCCTGCCTGAGACGACCGCCGAATGAGACGCATTCTGCCGCAAACACTGCCGGTCTGGGTGCTGCTCATCGTCATCGCCGGCCTGCTGATCAGCCAGATCGCGACGCTCTACATCGTTTCGCGGGACCGTGCCGCCGCCAATGACGTCGTCGATCTCTATCGGCTGAACGACCGCGCCTTCTCGCTGGTACAGCTGATGCATGACGCCACCCCCGAACAGCGCAAGGCGACGGCCTCCGGCCTGTTCAACGCCACTTATGCGCTCACCGTTTCCAACACGCCCGCCGTTACTTCCTCGATAGCCGGCGACGACGAGCTGGCCGAATTGGAGGACATATTGGTCGGCCGGCTATCGAAGTTCGGCATCACCGACGCGCGGGTCCGTCGCGACCCGGCAACGCACGAAGCCGACGCTCCCGGCGGGACGGTCGCCGGTCCCGATATTGGCCAGGTCGAGCGCGACCTGCTGGTGCTGGCGGCCGATTTCGCCCAGAGCGACAAGCTGACCGCTTCGCTTCGCTTTGCCGACGGCCAATGGCTGAACTTCACCGAGCCGAACACGCCGGCCGGGCCGATACTGAGCTTCGATAGCCTGCCACTCTATGCCTTGATCGCCGGGCTGGTGGTGGCTTCCTCGATCTGGTCGCTGCGCCGGCTGACGGCGCCCTACCGGATGATGGAGACCGCGGTGAAGCGGATCGGCGAGGACCTGAAGAGCCCGCCGATCGCCGAGAGCGGCAGCCGCGAGGTGCGTACCGCGGCAAAGGCGGTCAATGCCATGCAGGCAAGACTGCGCGCCTACGTCGAGGACCGCGAGCATCTTGCCGCCGCGCTGGCGCACGACCTACGCACGCCGTTGACCAGGATGCGGCTGCGCCTCGAACTGCTGAGGAATTCGTCCGTGCGCGCCGCACTGGCGCACGACCTCGCCGACATCGAAGGCATTGCCAGCTCGGTCATCGACTTCGCCACTTTCGAGGTGACCGAGGAGAAGAGCGAGAGGATCGATTTCTGGTCGCTGGTAGAATCGATCGCCGACGGCTTCGACGAGGTCTCCTTCGACAATGAGGACGCGCGCTCGCGCGGCCTGATCTGCGTCGCGCAGCCGGTCGCGCTACGGCGCTGTGTCACCAACCTCGTCCAGAACGCGGTGACCTATGGCAAGAGGGCGCATCTCAGCCTGCGTCAATCAGGCAAGACAATCACGCTGGCGATCCATGACGAGGGTCCGGGCATCCCGCAAGCCGAGCTCGACGCCGTGTTCGGCTCGTTCGTGCGCCTGGAACAGTCGCGCAGCCGTCAGACCGGCGGCCTCGGCCTCGGCTTGACCATCGCCCGCAACATCGCCCGTAGCGCCGGCGGCGAAGTCAGCCTGTCCAACCATCCCGATGGCGGCCTGATGACGGAGCTGCGCCTGCCGCTGGCGGTTTAGCTTGCGTATCGGGCTAAGCCGGCGTTCCTTCGCGCCCCCTCTGTTCTGCTGGACACCTCCTCCACAGGTGGGGAGATTGGCCGTCATCGCCGATTTCGCCAATTACAAACGTTGGAATGTGAGAGCCGTCCGCGAAGCCGCCGATCTCCCCCCAAGTGGGAGAGATGTCCGACAGAACAGAGGGGGGCGCGACAGAACTCGGCGTTTGGTCTTGGTTCTCTCCCCAAGGAGAAAAACTATCTTCGCAGCACCGCGCTCAACACATCCCTGACGCCGATGGCGCCGACGAAGCGCGACTGCTCGTCGAATAGCGCGACGGGTGCGGTCTGCGAGCGATGCATGGCCAGCATCACGGTCTTCAGCGAGGTGCCGGGATTGGCCCAGAATACCTGAGCCGTCTCCTCCGGCTGGGCTTCGACATCGGCGCAGGACACCCAGACCGCCGGCTTGCCGTCGCGCTCGGCCGCCGCCACCAGCCCATGCTCGTCGATCTTGAAACGCGTCGTCCTGCGCCGGTCGAGCCACACCCAGCCGTTCTCGCCATGTTCGAGGTCGCGTCGGTCGCGCATGACGTTCCACGCGGTCAGCACCGAGAGCGGGTTCACATTGGCGATGAAGTCGCGGACATAGTCGTTGGCGGGCCGCAGCACGATGTCTTCCGGCGCGCCTGTTTGCACGATGCGCCCGCCTTCCATGATGGTGATATGGGTGCCGATCTTCAGCGCCTCCTCGAGGTCGTGGCTGACGAAGATGATGGTCTTCTTCAGCTCGGCCTGGAGCTGCAGCAACTCGTCCTGCAGCTTGGTCCGGATCAGCGGATCGAGCGCCGAGAACGGCTCGTCCATGAGCAGGATCGGCGCCTCGGTGGCAAAGGCGCGCGCCAGGCCGACGCGCTGCTGCATGCCGCCGGACAGCTCATGCGCATATTTCTTCGACCACTGGTCGAGATGAACCAGCTTCAGTTGCCTGTTCACCCGCTCCTTGCGCTCGGCTTCGGGTACGCCGGCGAGCTCGAGGCCAAGGCCGACATTCTCCTCCACCGTGCGCCACGGCAGCAGGCCGAACTGCTGGAACACCATCGCCACCTGTTTCTGCCGCAGCCGCCGAAGCGTCGCCTCGTCGCAGGTGACGACGTCGACCGTGCCGTCGCCATCCTTGACCAGCACCTGGCCGCGCGAGACGACGTTCAGCCGGTTGACGGCTCTGAGCAGCGTCGATTTGCCGGAGCCGGAAAGCCCCATCAGCACCGAGATCTCGCCCTCGTTCACGGTGAGGCTGGCGCCGGCGCAGCCCAGTACGTTGCCGGTTTTTTCGAGGATCTCGGCTCGGGTGGCACCACTGTCGATCAGCGCCAGCGAGCCTGCCTGGTCGGCGCCGAAGACGATGTCGACATTCCTGAAATCGACGGCGACGGTCATTTCTTGCCTCCCACGCCGATGCGCGTCATCCGGTCGAGCACGATGGCGAGCACGACGATGGCGAGCCCTGCCTCAAGCCCGAGGTCGATCCTGCGCGAACCGAGCGCCCGGTTGATTTCCGTACCGAGGCCGCCGGCGCCGATCAGGGCGGCGAACACCACCATCGACAGCGACAGCATGATCGACTGGGTCAGCCCAGCCATGATGGTCGGCAGCGCTGAAGGCAGCTCGACCTTCCACAGCAGCTGGCGCTTGGTGGCGCCGAATGCCTCGCCCGCCTCGACGATCGATTTCGGCACCGAGGTGACGCCGAGATGGGTGAGCCGAACCGAGGTCGGGATGACGAAGATGATGGTGACGATCAGGCCGGGCGCGTTGCCGAGGCCGAACAGGGTCAGCACCGGGATCAGGTAGACGAAGGTCGGCAATGTCTGCATCAGGTCGAGCACCGGCAGCATGACGCGATACACCTTCGGCTTGTGCGCGGCCCAGATGCCGAGCGGCACGCCGATGGCCATCGACACGGCGGCGGCGGCGACCACCAGCACCAGCGTCTCCACCGTCTGCTTCCACAGGTTCTGGTTGAGGATGAACAGCAATCCGATGAATACCGCCAAAGCCAGGCCTTTCGAGCGCTGCAGGAAATAGGCGAGCAGAGCGATCAGCGCGATCAGCAGAACCGGCGGCAGCAACAGCAGCCCGTCGACGATGCCGTCGAGCAGGAAGTTGAGGCTGTTGGAAAAGGCCCTGAAGATGGTGTCGAAATTGTCGGTGAGAAAGCCGAAAAACGCCTTCCCCCATGCCCCGATGGGAATCTTGTAACTGACCAGGAATTTGGAGATCGGATCCATCTAGCCCCTCTTCTGCCGGCGCCGTCCTTCGCCGGACGGTCATCTTGTCACAGGATATGAAAAAGGGCAGCCATTTCTACCGTGGCTGCCCCTTGTCTCGTCATGCCAGATGGTCGGGTCAGCTTCCGAGCGCCGTTTTCACCGCAGCCGCCGCATCGCCGCCGTCGAAGGTGGTGACGCCGGCGATCCAGGGAGCGACCGCGTCCGGGTGCTTCTTCAGCCAGTCGGTCGCGACCGTATTGGCATCGCCGCCCTTCAGGATCGCGTCCATCATCTCGCCTTCCATGTCGAGGTTGAACTTCAGATTGGCGATGAACTTGCCGGCGTTCGGGCATTCGCTCATGTAGCCCTTGCGTACATTGGTATGCACGGTGGCAGCACCAAAGCCGCTATCTCCCATCCCCTCGAGGTAGGTGATCTTCATGGCGCCCATCACCGGATGCGGCGTCCAGCCGAGGAAGGCGATCCATTCATTGTTCTTCATCGACTGCTCGGCCTGGGTGAGCATGCCGGCCTCGGAAGATTCGACCAGTTCGAAGCCTTCGAGATTGGTCTTCGGATCCTTGATCATGTCGAGGATGATGCGGTTGCCGTCATTGCCGGCCTCGATGCCGTAGATCTTGCCGTCGAACTTGTCCTTGAACTTGCCGAGATCGGTCAGCGTCTTGACACCGGCATCGGCGACATAGGTCGGAACGACGATGCCGTAGCCGGCACCGCTGAGATTTTCGCTGACGGTCTCGACCGAGCCTTCGGCGGCATAGTCCTTGATGTCGTTGGTCATCGACGGCATCCAGTTTCCGAGGAACACGTCGAGGTCTTTGTTCTTCAGCGACGCATAGGTCACCGGCACCGAAAGCTGGATCACCTGCGGCTCGTAGCCGAGCGCCGTGAGCAGCACCGAAGCGACGCCGGTGGTCGCCTGGATGTCGGTCCAGCCGACATCGGACAGCCGCACCGTCTTGCAGCTTTCCGGATCGCCGGCGAAGGCCCCAGTCGTGGATAGAAAAGCCGCCAGGCCGAGGCCGGCGACGAATGAACTCATACGCGACATGAAAATTCTCCCATTTCAGTTCTCGGTGAAGCGAAGCGACGGTTTTATCTCCGCCTTTGTTCCGTCAGCCAAACATCATTCTGCTGCGGTTTCAAGCACTAAGGCAATCACGAACAACGGCGCAGGCTGGCCGATCAGCGACACGCCCGCCGCTTTCCGGATGGAAGTCGCCTTTTCCCGGTGGAATGTAGGCGCTCCCCCTCCCCGCTTTGTTGCAACTCGGCTTAAAAGGACGGCATGGCCAAGCTGTACTTCCATTATGCGACGATGAATGCCGGCAAGACGACGATGCTGTTGCAGGCCTCGTATAATTACCGCGAGCGCGGCATGACGACGATGTTGTTCATCGCCGGCCACTACCGCAAGGGCGATACCGGGCTGATCTCGTCGCGCATCGGCCTGGAGACGGAAGCCGAGATGTTCCGCGACGGCGACGACCTGTTCGCCCGGGTCGCCGAGCATCACGACCACGCCACGGTCCATTGCGTCTTCGTCGATGAGGCGCAGTTCCTCGAAGAGGAGCAAGTCTGGCAACTCGCCCGCATCGCCGACCGGCTGAACATCCCGGTCATGTGCTACGGCCTGCGCACCGATTTCCAGGGCAAGCTGTTTTCCGGATCGCGCACCCTGCTGGCAATCGCCGACGACCTGCGCGAGGTGCGCACCATCTGCCGTTGCGGCCGCAAGGCGACGATGGTGGTGCGCCTCGGTGCCGACGGCAAGGTGGCGAAACAGGGCGAACAGGTGGCGATCGGCAAGGATGTCTATGTCTCGCTCTGCCGCCGCCATTGGGAAGAAGAAATGGGCCGCGCCGTGCCCGACGATTTCATCGGCTTCACCAAAACCTGACCAGCGCTATTGCTTTCATCCGACCTCCCGGCCGACATTCGTTCGCCAATCGCGCCATCGTGCGGCGCTTGTTTAAGGCCTGCTTCCTATTTCAGAACCTCTCAGCCAGAGCCGTCGGGGAGTTCCCATGCTTCGAGCCATTTCGTCTGCCGCTGCTTTCCTCATCGCCGGCGCTCTTGCCGCGCATGCCGACGGCGATGCCGCTCTCGGCAAGAAAGTCTTCAACAGATGCATGGCCTGTCATGAGGCAACGAGCGACCACGACAAGGTCGGCCCGCATCTGCTGGGTGTCGTCGGCCGCACCGCCGGCACCGCGGACAGTTATCTCAGCCGCTACTCGCAGGGGATGAAGGACGCCGGCGCCGCCGGCCTGGTCTGGGACGAAGCAAACCTCGCCGAATACCTGCGCGCGCCGCGGCAGAAGGTCCCCGGCAACAAAATGGCCTTCTCCGGCCTGACCAGCGACGACGACATCGCCAATGTCATCGCCTACCTCAAGGCCGATCCCAAGCCCTGAGCGTCGCTCCCGACCTGAAAGTCCAGCCGCGGTTGAAGCGGTGTCTGACCGGACGGCAGTTACACCGTAATCATTGCCTGACTATCCTGCGGTCGGCCTTCTGAAATTCTTTTGTTTTCCTGTAATCCCATGTCTTCCGTCTTTCATTCGCCAAACCCGGCACATATATTCGCGGCGGTTTGCGAAACGAAACCGATGCCGAAGCGGGAGGCCCCAATGGCGACATTGCAGAATTTCGACGCCGAGATTGCCAAGACCAAGCAGGTCGTTGAGGACATGCGCACCAAGATCGAGCAGTCCGGTACTGTGCTCGACACGCTCGCCACCGCCGACAAGAAGATCGGCGACGCCAATTTCGACATCGAGAATGCCCGCATCGAGGACGTGCTGAAGCAGCAGAAGGTGATGGAAGGCAATATCGCCGACCTGATTATCGGCCTCGAGGACGCCACCAACGTCTTCGGCGCCGAATTCGAGAGCATGAAGAACTACACCGGCTGGGAAAATTTCGTCGGTGTCTTCTCCAGCCAGCGCAAGCAGCGCCTGCGCACCGACCGCGTCCGCAACATGTCGCTGGCCGGCAATCTGCAGGAGCTGCTGGCGAAATCCGACACCATCGTCGGCATCCTCAAGGCGCAGAAGCAGGTTCTCGACACGCGCTACAAGACCTCCGAGGCCAGCCTGTCGCAGGTGATCGAGCGCCGCAAGACCACCATGTCCAATCTCGAGACCGTGCAGAAACGCATCGAAGAACTCAACCCGATGCTGCTCGACATCGAGAACAAGATCGCCGCCTCGACCAGCCAGAAGGAGCGCACCCAGCTGGAAGGCGAACGCTCGAAACTAGCCACGGAATACAACGAGAAGCAGGCCAAGGAGCAGGAATTGCTGGCCGAAAGCCAGACGCTGGAGCGCTACACCTCGATGTTCCAGACCTTCGTCGATTCGCTCAACAACCAGATCGCGGCGCAATCGACGCTGATCAACAAGCTGACCATCGATACCGAGCAGCGCATCGTGCTGTACAAGGCGCTGGAAGATTCGCTGAAGACCGCCGCCCAGCAGGATGTCGCCCACAAGATCAACACGCTGGGCAGCCAGGTCGACAACACCGCCGAAGAGACCATGGCCGGCATTGGTGCCGCCTCGCAAAAGCACATCGGCGATCTGCTTGAAATGCACGAGAAAAACATGGTTGCCACCGCCGACATCCAGCGCCGCAAGAAGCTCGCCGACGATGCCTTCGCCCGCCGCTTCGACGATGTGATGAAGAAGCACAATTCGGCAAATTACGTGCAGTCGTAATTGCTGCACGTGCACTGCTCCCAAGGGCTGGCAGCATGACCCCCGAAAACGAAGCTGCGGCGCGCTATTTCTCGGCGATCACGGCGGCACTTGGCGGCCTCGAAGTGTTCATGCGCGACGATCGCTCGCCGCTCTATCGGCACGGCATCGT
Organism: Mesorhizobium sp. M1006; assembly: GCF_040318825.1. Classification (NCBI taxonomy): domain Bacteria; kingdom Pseudomonadati; phylum Pseudomonadota; class Alphaproteobacteria; order Hyphomicrobiales; family Phyllobacteriaceae; genus Mesorhizobium; species Mesorhizobium sp. M1006. The sequence continues at coordinate 73,625 of NZ_JAMYMZ010000013.1, read as the reverse complement.
CGCCAAGGTCGTCGCCGAATATATTGCGCGGCTCGACAAGTCGTTCTCGTGCTGGCGCAACCGGCTGGGCTTCACCGAGACATTCCGCATCTCGCGCGCCGAAAGCGGTTTTCCGGTCTTCCAGAACCTGCTCGAACTGGAAAACGACCGGCTCCAGGCCGACGGCCGTCTCGCCGTCATCCCTTCGGCCAGCGAGCTGCGCGAGGAAATGGCCGACTTCATCCTGCGCCACAAGGAATTCCCCGAAGCGCTGCGGAAGTCGATGGCCGAGCGGCTTTACCTCGAGGACGTCAAGAGCGAGACCACCTTCGGCCCGTTCACGCTGGCCCAGACGGTCAAGGTGTCGGTCAATCCGAAGACGTTGCGCCCGTATTATCTGGTCCACTGGGCGTGCTTCGACGGCAGCGCCAACCTGCCGCTTGTGTATATGGTGACGGTTGAGGATTCCTCGGACGACATGATCCGGCAGCTTGTCGACTCCAGCGGCAAGCTTAATGAGAGGGTCGACATTCCGCTGCCGGTCGACGGCTTGCTCAATCCCGAGCTTGCCCACCGTTTCGACGATTTCACCGAGAAGAATTCCGCCTACGCGCTGTCGCCGGCGACCATCGCGGTCAACCTCGACAAGGATTTCGAGCCGCTGCATCCCAAGCAGCTGCGTCGCGTCGTGCTCGGCCCGTTCTATTCTGCAGGGATTACCGACAACAATTCGACGGTGAGCGAAGTGCTGGCCAAGGTGCGCAAGCCGGAAAACGCCTGGCTGCTGACCTGGACCGTCCAGGAGGTCTTTTCCAAGGCCGAAAAGCCAGGCCGCAAGGGGCTGTTTTCGAGCGAAAAGACGACGCAGGAATTCTTCATCAATACCGACGATCTCGAGGCCGCGCGGCAAGGCGTGTCGAGCTATGAGAACCATGCGCTGATTCCGCACGAGGCCTATCAGGCGCTCTATGCCGCCGGCGAGGCGCAGAAGATCTTTTCGGGCTACAAGGTCCACATCCTGTCCAAAGGGCAGGTCATCAGCGACGTCTGACCGTCAAATCGCGGAGCATCCTCCATGGACACCGGCCTGACCACCATCCCGGAAGCGGCAATTGAAAAGCACCGTGCCACTGCGCAAAGTTTCATCACTCGCATCGTCGTGCTGGAGGACCCATCGCGCGAGTCCGGCACCGCGCTTGCCGGCACCAACCGCCGCTTCGTCTCTACCGTCTCGGTCGGCTCGGTGCGCCGCACGCGCGAGGTCGAGCTCTCCAAAACCGTCGCCGCCGTCCATTCCGACGACCAGTTGCTGACCATCCCGCAGCACACGCTGTTGTTTCGCGCCCGGCGCGGCACAGCGATAGCGCTGGCCATATCGGATGTCTTCGCCGAGGGCTCGGACCTCGAAAGTCTGCAGGCGAAAAACGCCCGTGCGCCGCTCGAAGGCGATGAAGCTGCCACCTTCAAGAAGCTGCTGTCGGCCTCTGCCTACATCTCCGCCTTCAGCCTTGCCTCCTATTTGTTCCAGCTGATCGACAGCGACGGCGAGGCGCCGAACGACACGCCCGAGCCGGACTTTCTGTTCGACACGCCACAGGATGCGGTGAAGTCGATCGTAGCCGGGCTCGACAGGGCGATAGCAGGTTCGAAGGACGATGCCGACCTGATGACCCGCGCCCGCGCCTTTGCCCGCGTCGCCATCGACGGGCTGCTGGCGCGAAAGGGCCGCTTCGACGGCATCGGTCCGTTCGAGAACGCGCATATCCGCATCGACGTCGACGATTTTACCCTTGACGGCTTCGACGTCGCGCCGGGTAAGCGGGCAAAGCCGCTGGTGATGACCTTCAAAAAACCGGAAGAGGTCGTCGGCAACCACATCGCCAAATACCAGTCAGTCAAGCTTGCCAAGATGCTGATGGCCTACGACTTCGAGCGCGAGCTGAACCCGTTCGTCGAGCTCGGCGGCTTCCTGTTCACCTTTATCGGCGATGGCGCGCCCGGCACCGGCAAGACAACCTTGATCCAGATGATCGCCGGTCTTCTCAATGGTTATTGCCAGGTCGCCGGCTATCCCTTCGCTTACGAGAATTTCGGCGTCGACCAGATCTCCTCCTACCAGGGCAAGTCGGGCCAGAACTGCCGCCAGTTCATCAACAATGTGCTGAACCCGCGCGTCATCGGCTTCGGCACCATCGACGATATCGACCAGGTGGCGGCACGCCGGTCCGACGACCGCGCCTCGGCCGGCCAGCAGGAAATCACCGGCGTCCTGATGGACGCCTTTGGAGGTGCGGCGACCGTGGTGCGCGGCAATTGCTCTTTCGGCATGTTTTCCAACTATCCCGAGAACGTCGACGACGCATTGCGCCAGCGCGCCGGCGCGCGCTGGCTGGTCGATGGCCCGCAGAGCCGCGACGACTACATCGACATCTTCGTTCTGCTCGCCGGCAAGAACCACAAGATCCCGCTCGGCGAGCACAAGCTCTACGCTGCCCAGGAAATCCAGCGCGCGGTGATGGAAGCCTACGAGGAGCATGAAAAGCCGCAGGAAGACGGGCTGATGAAGGTCTATGAGCGCTACATGAAGGAGAATGGCGCGCCAAAGACGATGGCCGACATCGGCACCTATCTGCACTTGATCAAGGATGCCGAGCCGCGCTTTACCGGCCGCGCCATCAAGAACGTTACCGATGCCATCAAGATGCGCGCCATGGACATCGAATTGCCGGACGAGTGGTTCGAAAAGCCGGAAGCCTTCATGCACAAGGGTTACGACGACAAGAAAGCGATGATCGAGGAGCTGCGCGGGCCATTCTCGATGGACATGGTCATGCAGGAGATCAACCGCTACGCGGATTCCGAATTCCGCTATTCCGACAAGTCCGATGATGCGGCGGTGACCAAGATGATCCGCGACACCCGTCTGCGGGAGCGTGCCGTCCGCGAGATCGAGGAGATGAAGAAAAAGGGGCTGTGGAATGCGTGAGGTTTCTTCTGGTGCGCTGCATAAGCTCCCACAGCAACGCTGAAAGACGTGGCTCAAAAGCTGACGCCCCCCTCTCCCCGTTCTTCACGGGGAGAGGGTAAGGGTGAGGGGCAGCGCATGCGTGGACCAGAAATAGACATAACCAGGCGCGCAAGGCGCCTGCGTCAATCCGACAACGATGCAGAAGCCGCGCTCTGGATGGAGTTGCGCGACTGCAGACTGAACGGCCATAAATTCGTACGGCAGTTGCCGATAGGCTCTTACTTCGCCGATTTGGCCTGCAGAGACTGCCAGCTCGTCGTCGAAGTCGATGGCAGTCAGCATGTCGGCAGCCAATATGATCGAATCCGGGATCGCTTCATCGGCTCGAATGGCTGGTCCATGCTGCGCTTTTGGAACGTCGACGTATTGAAGGACCGGGAAGCAGTCCTTGAGACAATATTGGCTGCGATCGAAGGACGCCTCGAACGCCATATCGAAACGCATGATCTTCGATTTGTCACCGCCAAAGGGTATGGAGAGACATGTCCTTGACCGTTCGCGCCGCCCCTCACCCTTACCCTCTCCCCGTGAAGAACGGGGAGAGGGGGGCGTCACCGCTGGAGCTCGATCCTCCAGCGCAAGATCCATTGGTATCGCGCACATGAGCCCCGCCAAGAAACCCGATCTGTTGCGCGACAACGAGCTGATCTACGGCCGGCTGCTGACGATCGACGAGCCGCACCTGATCCAGCGCTACAACAAGGCGATGGTCGCGTTCGGCTTGAAGCCGACCAAGTTGAAAAGCTTCGAGATCGACCGCACTGGCTTCTCGCCGCAGGTCGCCGAGGAATGCGGCGACTACAGCTACCTCGATCCGAACGAGGTCAACCGCCGCTTCATCATCCTGACGCCGTCGCAGATCGACCTGCCGGTGGTGCACACGGCGTTCTCCAACACCTCGCTGCTGATGTACGAGTTCATGTCCAAGAACCAGCGCGCCATCGATGCGCTGACGATCAAGGACGTCATCTACGGCGAGATCGAGGATTCGGTCCCCAAGGTCGACGACATCGAGGACCTGCTGTCGATCAACCAGGTCGAGTTCAAGGTGCTGTCGGCCGAGGATGTGCTCGGCAAGGCCGCCGAGCTCGGCAAGCTGGTCGACCGGCTGAAGCAGGAGCCGGATGCCTGGCGCGACAACGCCATGCTGGCCCACATGGTCGAGCTGGCGAAGGTCTGCGGCGACATCCGCGAGAATGCGCTGGTGCCGGACCAGGTGATCTTCCGTCACAATGCCTATTGGACCAGCCATTTCGGCGGGCTCTATGTGTTCGTCGATCCCGACGTGACGACGGTGATCAGCGACCCGGCAGCGCCCGGTTTCCGCCGCTCGCGGCCGTGGCAGGTGAGTCACCTTTCGATCCACGATGCCGACAAGGTGTTCAAGTTCCTCGCCTCGACCGGCCGCATCGAGCTGCCGCGCGCCTCATGGATCGAAACCTCCGGTTATCTCGAGCATCGCGCCGAAATGGTGGTGCGCGCGCTGATCCGCGACGCCGATCCCGACCGCAATCTGACCGACGTCGACAAGGTCTGGCTGCAGACCTGGATCCACGGCCATACCGATCTGATCACCAGGGACGGCAATTTTCCCTTCCTCAACGCCGCCAAGCGCGAGATCGCCCAGCTCGGCCATCTCAAGATCGAGGACGTGTTCCCGCAGCAGCGCTTCCTGGTCATCCGCGCCAAGCCGGACCATGCCGACGCCTGGCTGACCAACCAGCTGATCTCGGACTTCGTGCCGCAGGACTTCGTTTCGCGTTACGTCTTCAACAAGCCGGGCTTCTACAGGGACTATGAGGGCTTCAGCGACGCCTGGCGATCGCATGTTGTGGACGTTCTGAAAACCACATATCTGAAGGACAAGGTGGCGTTTCGCACGCGCCTCTACGGCTTGACTGACTGAGGGGTGACATCGCCATGCTTGATCCGATCGTGAGTTTCTTCACCCGGATTTTCCAGTGGATTGGCCGCGGCATCGGCCTGCTCATCGGCGCGATCCTGTGGCCGTTCCTGTGGGCGGGGCGCTGGTACACGCAACGCGGCTGGATCCTGAAGGCGGTGCTCGGCCTGGCTGTGCTCGTGCTGATCGGTCTCTATGTCAACTTCTTCTACGCCACCCAGTGGTGGAACAATTTCGACCCGAATTACGTCGACAAATACACGTTCGAAAAACGCAACAGCTCCGCCGGTGAACAGGTTTCCGCCGGCGCCGGCACCGACACGGCCAAGACCTGCGGAAATTCAGCCATTGCCCAGGTTGCGGCCGACCTGACCGACTTCAACGTCAACCAGAATGCCTGGGTGTCGTCGATGATTCTTTACAAGCTCGGCCTGTTCGGCATCGACTGGGATCACACGCCGTTCATGGACAACAAGGCTTCGTTCCAGCGCGGCATCAACCAGGCGGTGCGGCGCACGGCGACCGAGCTTGCCGATAATCTCGGCCGCGTCCGCACCACCTCGCAGATCGACGCCGACCTGCAGGATGCCCGCGGCAATCTGCAGTTCGACGAGGAAACCTGGTATTTCGGCTTGAACCCGTTCGGCCCCAAGACGCCGACGCCGAGCTACTATCGTGACGCGGTGCGCAAGCTGCGTTCCTTCAACGCCCGCCTCGCAGCCTGCCAGGCGACGTTCGATGCCCGCGCTGACAATCTCAAGCAGTATATCGACCGCATCTCGTCCGACATCGGTTCGACCTCGGCGATCCTCAAGGAGCGTGCCGAAAACCACAATAATGGCTGGTTCGACACTCGCGCCGACGACCGCTTCTGGTTCGCCTATGGCCAGCTCTATGCCTATTACGGGCTGATGAAGGGCGCACAGGCCGACTTCGAGGACGTCATCAAGGAAAAGCACCTGCAGAACCTGTGGGATACGATGGACGCGCAGTTCGTCTCGGCACTGCGCATCCAGCCCTTCATCATCGCCAATGGCCGCGAGGACGGCTGGCTGTTGCCGACACATCTGACGACGATGGGTTTTTACATACTCAGGGTGCGCTCGAACATGGTTGAGATCAGCAACGTGCTGACGCAGTAGCGGATCGTCCCGCACAGCCGGCGCTGGTGAATTTGCGCCGTTGCTTCTGTCGCTTTTCGCGTATTACGCGGCTGTTTTGAGACGGCGGAACCGCGCCTGCTCTGGCTTCTATACGGCGCGGCAACCGGCGCGAAAAGAACCTGTGGCAGGGCAGCCGGCCGCAGAGGCATTTTCTTCGTAGGAAACATAGTTGCATGAAAGTTGACGCCGCGGCAGCGACAGGGGTAGAACATGCCCGCGCCTGCAATGCCGGGCTATTCTTGCGACCACACTAGTCAAATCCGTCCAATTCAGAGGGAAGTCGTCCATGGCCGAAGTGAAGTCCGACATCGAGATCGCGCGCGGCGCCAGGAAGAAGCAGATCCAGGAGATCGGCCAGAAGATCGGCATTCCGAGCGAACATCTTCTGCCCTACGGCCACGACAAGGCGAAGATCTCGGCCGAGTTCATCAAGTCGGTGAAGGGCAACAAGGATGGCAAGCTGATCCTCGTCACCGCCATCAACCCGACACCGGCCGGCGAAGGCAAGACGACGACGACGGTGGGCTTGGGCGATGGCCTCAACCGCCTCGGCAAGAAGGCCATCGTCTGCATCCGTGAGGCTTCGCTCGGACCGAATTTCGGCGTCAAGGGCGGTGCCGCCGGCGGTGGCTACGCGCAGGTCGTGCCGATGGAGGACATGAACCTCCACTTCACCGGCGATTTCCACGCCATCACCACCGCCCATAACTTGCTGTCGGCGCTGATCGACAACCACATCTACTGGGGCAACGAGCTCGGCATCGATACCCGCCGCGTCGTCTGGCGCCGCGTCATGGACATGAACGACCGGTCGCTGCGCGAGATCATCTGTTCGCTCGGCGGCGTCGCCAACGGTTTCCCGCGCGAGGCCGGTTTCGACATCACAGTCGCCTCGGAAGTCATGGCCATCCTGTGCCTGTCGAACGACCTGAAGGACCTGGAAAAGCGCCTCGGCGACATCATCGTCGCCTATCGCCGCGACAAGTCGGCCGTCTATGCCCGCGACCTCAAGGCCGACGGCGCCATGGCCGTACTCTTGAAGGATGCCATGCAGCCCAATCTCGTGCAGACGCTGGAGAACAACCCGGCTTTCGTCCATGGCGGCCCCTTCGCCAACATCGCGCATGGCTGCAACTCCGTCGTTGCCACGACGACGGCGCTGAAGCTTGCCGACTACGTCGTCACCGAAGCCGGTTTCGGCGCCGATCTCGGTGCCGAAAAGTTCTTCGACATCAAATGCCGCAAGGCCGGCCTGAGGCCCGCCGCGGCGGTCATCGTCGCCACGGTTCGCGCCATGAAGATGAATGGCGGCGTCAAGAAGGAGGACCTCGGCAAGGAGAACGTCGAGGCGGTCAAGAAGGGATGTGCGAATCTCGGCCGCCACATCGAGAACATCCGCCAGTTCGGTGTGCCGGCTGTGGTCGCCATCAACCATTTCTACTCCGACACAGAGGCCGAGATCCAGGCGATGAAGGACTACGTCGCCTCGATGGGCGAAGAGGCGATCCTGTGCAAGCACTGGGCCCAGGGATCGGCCGGTAGCGAGGAACTGGCCAAAAGAGTCGTGGCGTTGGCCGAATCCGGCGCGTCGCAATTTGCCCCGCTGTATCCCGACGCCATGCCGCTGTTCGAGAAGATCAACACCATCGTCCAGCGCATCTATCGCGGTTCGGAAGCGATCGCCGACAAATCGGTGCGCGACCAGCTCCACGCCTGGGAGCACGCCGGCTACGGTCATTTGCCGGTCTGCATGGCCAAGACGCAATATTCCTTCTCCACCGATCCGAATCTGCGCGGCGCGCCGACCGGCCACACCGTACCGGTGCGCGAGGTCAGACTGTCTGCCGGCGCCGGCTTCGTCGTCATCATCTGCGGCGAGGTGATGACCATGCCCGGCCTGCCCAAAGCGCCATCCTCGGAAAAGATTTTCCTGAACGAAATGGGCCAGATCGAAGGCCTGTTTTAGGGATAATCAACGCTTGAACGGCAAAGGGCGCCGCAACGCTGCGGCGCCCTTTTTGGCGACTTCGCGACGAGCTCGTCCCTAAGCCGCGCTTCGCGCCAGCGCGCGCTGGTTGGAGGCATAGGGTGTGTCGTGCTGGGGTACCACGCCGGTCTTCAGGCAATCGATCCACTCGGCGGTCTTGAGAACGGCCGCGAAGCGCGACTGCAATACGATCGTCACCACGCGATGGATTTCCTCCCCCGAAGCGTAGCCGGCGCTGTTGGCGTACGGCAACGACCCCGTTGCGTCCGACAGGAACTCCACCTCGAAGCCCATATGCACGGCGTGGATGACCGTCGACAGATCGCAATTGTGCGTCATGTAGCCGATGACTGTGACCGTATCGATAGAGTTGGCGCGCAGCCACTCCTCGAGGTCCGTGCCGGTGAAGGCGCTGGGCAAGTTCTTTTCGATGTAGTGGTCGCGGTTTCGCCTAGCGATTTCCGGGTGCAACTCGGCGCCATGGCTGCCCTTGGCGAAGACCGGTGAGGTTTCCGGCGCCAACTGTTTGATGACCACCACCTTGACGCCTGCCTCGGTGGCCGCATCCATCGCTCGCGCCACATTGACGACGCTGTCGCGGAACGGCGGATGCTGGATGGCGAGGTTGCCGCCGTCATAGTCGTTTTGAACATCGATGACGATGAGGGCGCGGCGCGGAGCTTTGCCTTTGGCTGGTTGCGACATGGGGTTTTCCTTTCCCGTTGGACATTGATGGGCGGACGATAAGCTCGGCACCGGATTGCAAAAAGTGTCCCGATTGACATTATTCGAAAGAATTGGGACAATCGGCCTCACCCGTTGCTGGAGCTCCCATGACCGATCCTGCCGTTGCCGCCATCGCCTTCGATGGCATCAGCCCGTTTCATCTCTCCGTGCCGTGTCTCGTGTTCGGCGCGGATCGCACGGAGCTCGGCCTGCCGCGCTTCGACTTCCGGGTCTGCGCGATTGAGGACGGGCCGATCCGCACCGATGCCGGTCTGACCATCAGCGTCCCGCACGGGCTTTCCGCGCTCGATGACGCCGACATCGTCATCGTGCCAAGCTGGAAAGATCTCGGGAGCTCGCCTCCAGCGGCATTGATCGACGCGTTGCTTGGCGCGCACGAGCGCGGCGCGCTGATCGTCGGACTGTGCTTGGGAACGTTCGCTGTTGCGGCGACCGGACTGCTTTCGGGGCGGCGAGCGGCGACGCACTGGGCCTACGCGGATCAGCTGCAGGAACTCTATCCCGACATTCTCGTCGAACCGGAAGTGCTCTACATCGACAATGGCGATGTCGTGACATCCGCCGGCGTCGCCGCCGGGCTCGACTGCTGCCTGCACGTCGTACGGGCTCGTTACGGCGCGGAGGCGGCACTTCGCCTTGCCCGGCAGATTGTGCTTTCTCCGCACAGGCAGGGCGGGCAGGCGCAATTCATCGAACGTCCCATCGCCAGGACCGGCAATGCGGACCGCTTTACCCAGGCTCTCGAAGCGGTGCGCAAAACCCTGGGTGAGCCGCACAGTCTGGACAGCGTTGCCGGTCACGCCGGCCTCACCCGCCGGACGTTCACGCGCCGTTTCCAGAAAACGATCGGCACCAGTTTCGGCGACTGGCTGACCGACCAGCGCGTCCAGCTGGCGCAACGGCTGCTGGAAGCAACGGAAAAATCGATGGACACGGTTGCCTTCGAGGCCGGCTTCGGCAGCGCTACCTCGCTGCGCCAGCATTTCGCAGCGCGCCTCAGAACCTCGCCGGCGCAGTACCGGCGCGAATTCTCGAAGAGTGCTCAGGAGGAGCGCGTGGCGCACATGCCGAGGTGAAATTCGGCTCGCGCTCGATTCCAGGGCAATCGCTTCAGTGCCGACGTTGGACTGCCATCTGGCCCGAGTAGGCTATCTTTTCTCTCGAAGCGATTGCCCTGCTCTCGATCCTCTCGTGCTTGAAAGGCCTTGCGTCATCTGTCATATATTAAAGCGACAGATGACGCGAAGAGGGCTCGCCGTGGCGATGGCATTGGAAAAGGCTGCGCCAGCAGCAAAAAACAATGAACTTCAGAAGGTGGCGAGATTGCTAGGCGGCAGCCGCATTCTGGCAAGGCGCCTCAGCAGCGCTTTGGATGCTCACGAGTTGCTTCTGCACGGCCTGCCGGCTTCAGCGCTGGACCATCTTATCGGGCAACTCGTCTTCATCCAGAAGACCGATTCGCTGGAGAAGGCCGTCGGCATGAGCCTGCGCACCTACCAGCGCCGCAAGGATGCTCCGTCCAAGCCTCTCAATCAGGACCAGAGCGGACGAACCTGGAAGTTCGCGGAGATCCTGTCGAAAGCTACCGACGTGTTCGGTTCGCAGGCGGAGGCAGAGCAATGGCTGGAGCGCCCGGCGATTGGGCTAGACCAGCGTCGTCCAATCGACCTTCTGGCGACGCCGGCGGGGATCGAGCTTGTAGAAGACTATCTGGAACGGCTTGAATATGGCGTTTATGCATGACGCCGCTGCCGGCGGCGCTTGGTGGCTCCGACCTCATCGGATGGCGCCTCGATCAAGCCGCGTTTGCGCCTACATGGGATAGTGGCGAGGGCGCATACAGGGTGGGCGGACGCTGGAACAGCAAGGGCGTGCGCGCCGTCTACTGCTCGATCGATCCGTCGACTGCGATCCTCGAGGTTGCGGTCCATAAGGGCTTCAGGGCGCTCGACACGATTGCGCATGTCATGACGGCAGCAATCGTCAGCGATGTCGCGGATGTGCATATCGTCGACCCCGCCGCCGTGCCCAACCCCAAGTGGTTGCGCCCTGGCATTCCGAGCTCCGGACAACAGGCGTTTGGCGACGATCTTCTGCAACGGCACCGGTTCGTGGTGATTCCGAGCGCCGTATCGCAGCGTAGCTGGAACCTGATCTTCGACGCGAGCCTCGCCAGAGGGGCATACGCCATGAAGACCCAGGAGGCGTTTGCGCTCGACACACGGTTGCATCCACCTCCGGCCAAGTGACATAGCCGCCCCCATGTCCATCAGAACGAGGACGTGACCGGCAACAGAAGCACGGTGCTCAGTTGTTGCTGATTACCCGTGCCGGATTGCCGACCACCGTGGTGTTCGCCGCGACGTCGCGCGTCACCACAGCACCGGCGCCGACGATGGCGCCATCGCCGATCCTGACTCCGCCGAGGATGACGGCACTGCCGCCGATCCAGGCATTGTCGCCGATCTCGACCGGCTTGGCGATCTCCAGCCCTGCCCGTCGCCCGGCAGCCTCCTTGTGGTGCTCGGCGCAATAGATCTGCACATTCGGGCCGAGCAGCGTTCCCTTACCGATGCGCACTGGCGCCGTGTCGAGAATGATGCAGCCGGCATTGAGAAAAACGCGGTCGCCGAGAAAGATGTTGAAGCCATAAGCGCAGTGGAACTGCGCCTCGATCCGGGCGCCCTCGCCCGCAGCGCCGAGCAGCGTCCGCAATCCAGGCCCGATGTCGCGACGCTGCCGGGGCGGCAGGCTGTTGTGCTCGAACACCGCGTCTCGCGCCGTGATGCGCAACGCCTCCAGTTCCGGATCGAGGCAGCAATACCACTCGCCCGCCGCCATTTTCATGCGTTCGCTTTCGGCCATGGCCGCAACTCCAGTCTCAATCTTTGCCAAAGCACAAGTGCTGCAAATGCGGAAGCGCCGGCGGCGACACCACCTCTGGTCAAATACCGGACCTATGGTAGCTTGCTCTCTCGGACCTGTCCCAAGCCGGCCATCGAGGGGATCAATCATGCTGTACATTTTTGCACTCCTGATTGGCATCGTTGCCGGGCTTCGCGCGATGACCGCGCCCGCCGCCGTCGCCTGGGGCGCCTGGCTTGGCTGGTTGCCGGTCGCGGACACCTGGGCCAGCTTCATGGGCCACTGGATCGCCGTCGGCATCTTCACCATCCTGGCCATCGCCGAACTGGTCACCGACCAGCTGCCCTCGGCGCCGAGCCGCAAGGTGCCGCAGCAATTCGGCACGCGTATCGTCTTGGGCGCTTTCACCGGCGCGGTGATCGGCGCCACCGGCGGCGCCACCATCGGCGGCCTGATCGCCGGCGCCATCGGCGCGGTGATCGGCACGCTGGGCGGCGCCGAGGCGCGTAAACGCCTGGCCGCCGCCTTCGGCAAGGACCCGCCGGCCGCCTTCATCGAGGACGCGGTGGCGATCGTCGGCGGGCTTCTGATCGCGGCGGCGGCGGCATGACGGCAAAGACATTCGACGCCATCATCGTCGGTGCCGGGCAGGCCGGCCCACCGCTCGCCGGCCGGCTGAATGCGGCCGGCATGAGCGTGGCGCTGATCGAGCGAAAGCTGGTCGGCGGCACTTGCGTCAACACCGGCTGCACGCCGACCAAAACGATGGTGGCAAGCGCCTATGCCGCGCATCTCGCCCGCTCGGCCGCGGATTACGGGGTGACGCTGTCCGGTCCCGTCGGCGTAAACTACAAGGCGATCAAGGCGCGCAAGGACAAGGTCTCCAACGGCGCCCGCGGCAATCTCGAAGACTGGATTGCCGGCATGGACAAATGCACGCTCTATCGCGGCCATGCGCGCTTCGTAAGCGCCAACACGGTGCGCGTCGGCGACGATCTGCTGAGCGCCGAAAAGATATTCCTCAACACCGGCGGGCGCGCCTCGGTGCCCGACCTGCCTGGCATCGACGGCATTTCTTACCTGACCAATTCCTCGATGATGGATCTCGACGTGCTGCCGCGCCATCTCATCGTTGTCGGCGGCAGCTATGTCTCGCTCGAATTCGCGCAGATGTTCCGCCGCTTCGGTTCCGAAGTCACGGTCATCGAAAAAAGCCCGCGCCTGATCGGTCGCGAGGACGAGGATGTCTCGGACGCCATTTTGTCGATCCTCGAAAACGAAGCCATTGCCGTCCATCTCGGCGCCGACGACATCCGCTTCGCCAGGCGAGGCAACGAAATCGCCGTGACCTTCTCGCCAGGCAAGGCGGCTGCGGTCGGCTCGCATGTGCTGCTGGCGCTCGGCCGCACGCCAAACACCGACGATCTCGGCCTCGACAAAGCCGGCGTCGAGGTCGACAAACGCGGCTTCATCGTCGTCGACGACCAGTTGCGCACCAGCGTGCCCGGCATCTGGGCGATGGGCGACTGCAACGGCAAGGGCGCCTTCACCCACACCTCGTACAACGATTACGAGATCGTCGCCGCCAACCTGCTCGACAACGATCCGCGCAAGGTCAGCGACCGCATCGAGGCCTATGCGCTCTATATCGACCCACCGCTCGGCCGCTGCGGCATGACCGAAGCCGCGGTAAGGAAATCCGGCCGCCGCGCCCTGGTCGGCCAGCGGCCAATGACCCGCGTCAGCCGTGCCGTCGAAAAAGGTGAGACGCAAGGCTTCATGAAGATCCTGGTCGATGCCGACACCAAGGAGATCCTCGGCTGTTCGGTGCTCGGCCCGGGCGGCGACGAGGCGGTGCACTGCGTGCTCGACCTGATGTATGCCAAGGCGCCGGTCAGCACGCTGGCGCGCGCCGTGCACATCCACCCGAACGTCTCGGAGCTTCTGCCGACCATCGCCCAGGAACTCAAGCCGCTGGTGTGACGGCCGGGTAGAATCGTGCGCCCATAGCGGCAGCGACTGGACCAATCGACAGCCCAGCGGCAAAAGGGCATGTGTTCCGCCTCTTCTCCCGGAGCCATCCCATGCAGAAGTCCATCGAACGCGTCGCCGGCGACAGCGAAGGCGTTTCCTACGAATTCCCCGTCTTCCGCTTCGCCGGAACGGACAAGACGGCGCCTTCCGCCTATCTGCAGGCGGCACTTCATGCCGGCGAATTGCCGGGCGTCGTCGCCATCGACACGCTGATGCCGATGCTCAGCAAGGCGGAAGCCGAAGGCCGCATCACCGGCAATATGACCATCGTGCCCTGGGCTAATCCGATCGGCCGCGCGCAATATCTTTACGGCGACCATCAGGGCCGCTTTCATCTGGGCACGCGCACCAATTTCAATCGCGGCTTTCCGCGGCTCGCCGCGCCCGACCTCACGCTGCTGCCGGCGCACGGCACGGTCGACCAGCGGCTGAAAACGCGGCTGCTGCAGCTCTCCATTGGCCACGACATCGTGCTCGACCTGCATTGCGACGATGAGGGCCTCGCCTATCTTTACGTCCACACCAGCCTGTGGCCGGCCATGGCGGATTGTGCAGCGGCCATGGGCGTCGACGCGGTGATGCTGTGGGACGAAGACCCCGACGGCACCTTCGAAGGCGCCTCGATCATGCCGTATCAGAACGTTCCCGCCGACGTCGCGTGCCTCGACCGGCGCGTCGCCACCACGGTCGAATATCGCGGCATACTCGATGTCGACGGCGCCCTCGCCGGCGCCGATGCCGAAGGGCTCTACCGGCTGCTGGTGGCGCGCGACGTCATCCAGGATCAGGCGCTGCCCGCGCCTGGCAGCTTCGTTGGGCTCGTCGCGCCGCTCGAAAACATCGAGATGATGCCGGCGCCCCGCTCGGGCGCGATCCTCTACGACGTGAAGCCGGGCGACCGCGTCACCAAGGGTGCGCGCCTTGCCACCATCGTCCACGCGCCCGGCGAGCCCGACGGCCGCACGGAAGTGTTGGCGCCGCAGGCGGGCCTCATCCTGACGCGGCGTTCCCGCCGCATCATCCGCGCCGGCGAAGACCTCTTGAAGCTGGTCGGCGACGGGACGAGCGCCGATGCAAGGTCGGGAACGCTGGAGGACTGACGCACCCCGCCAGGTTATCCCGAAATCGCCTGTCGCGCCTTGGCCTCCAGCCATTCGGCCATCTGCCGGTACGGCACCGGACCATGGCTCACGCGGGCGACGCCGAGTTCGGCAAGCCTCTGGCGCGGCGGCACATGCGCCAGGGCAACGCAGAGTCTAGGCAGGACAGCCGGTCTTGGCCATGTGCTGGGTTGCGAAAGCGGCAGCCACCCCACAGACTTTCAAACCTGTTGCGCATACCGCTTTTCGCGGCTATGGATTTCGCCATGAATATGCGTTCGATCAAGACCATTTGGTGGTGGGCTCGCTGACAGCGGCCTGTTCGAACGCGTTCGCGTGACAATAGAGGGTGGCCGCAGCGGAATGTCCGGGCGGCCATTTGTTTTTTCAAGCCATTCCCGGGTCCGTTGCCCCAAAGACGCTGATGGAGACGGCAATGACGACGAAAATTCTGGAGAATGGCGCCGAGCGCTTTGTCACGGCGGGTGGCGTGGCGATTACCCGCCAGCGCCATGACCGGCCTTACGAGGGGGCGATCGACGGCTATGTCGATGGCCTGAATTCGCGCCGCGGCGCCGTGTTTTCCTCGAATTACGAATATCCCGGCCGCTATACGCGCTGGGACACCGCCATCATCGATCCGCCGGTGGTGATCTCGGCACACGGCCGCGCCATGCGCATCGAGGCGCTGAACCGCCGCGGCGACGTGCTTTTGCCGGTGATCGGCACGGTGCTTGCCGGCCTTGACGATGTCACGATCGCCGAGACGTCCAACAAACTCATCCGCCTCGAGGTCGCCAAGCCCGATCGTATCTTCACTGAAGAGGAACGCAGCCGAGTTCCCTCCGTCTTCACCGTGCTGCGCGCCATCACGGCTTTGTTCAAGACCGAGGAAGACGCCAATCTCGGCCTCTATGGCGCCTTCGGCTACGACCTCGCCTTCCAGTTCGATCCGGTCGACTACAAGCTCGAGCGCAAGCCAAGCCAGCGCGATCTCGTGCTGTTCCTGCCCGACGAGATCCTCGTCGTCGACCACTATTCGACCAAGGCCTGGACCGACCGCTACGACTATTCCGGCGATGGCTTCTCGACCGAAGGCCTGCCGCGCGACGAAATCGTCGAGCCGTTCAGGACCGCCGACCGCATCCCGCCGCGCGGCGACCACGAGCCCGGCGAATATGCCAAGCTGGTGCGCAAGGCGATGAAGAGCTTCGAGCGCGGCGACCTGTTCGAAGTGGTGCCGGGGCAGATGTTCTACGAACGCTGCGAAACCCAGCCCTCCGAGATTTCCCGCAAGCTGAAGAGCATCAACCCTTCGCCCTATTCCTTCTTCATCAATCTCGGCGAGGGCGAATATCTGATCGGCGCCTCGCCGGAAATGTTCGTGCGCGTCAACGGCCGCCGCGTCGAGACCTGCCCGATCTCCGGTACCATCAAGCGCGGCGACGACGCCATCTCCGACAGCGAGCAGATCCTGAAGCTGCTCAATTCGAAGAAGGACGAATCCGAACTCACCATGTGCTCGGACGTCGACCGCAACGACAAGTCGAGGGTCTGCGAGCCGGGCTCGGTGCGCGTCATCGGCCGCCGCCAGATCGAAATGTACTCCCGCCTGATCCACACCGTCGACCACATCGAGGGGCGGCTGCGCGAAGGCATGGACGCCTTCGACGCCTTTCTGTCGCATGCCTGGGCGGTCACCGTCACCGGCGCGCCGAAATTATGGGCCATGCGGTTCATTGAGCAGAACGAGAAGAGCCCGCGCGCCTGGTATGGCGGGGCGATAGGCATGGTCAATTTCAACGGTGACATGAACACCGGCCTGACGCTTCGCACCATTCGGATCAAGGACGGCATCGCCGAGGTGCGCGCCGGCGCCACGCTGCTCTTCGACAGCATTCCCGAGGAAGAAGAAGCCGAAACCGAACTGAAGGCATCCGCCATGCTCTCCGCCATCCGCGACGCCAAATCAGGCAATGCCGCCAGCACCGAACGCAGCACCGCGCGTGTCGGCGACGGCGTCAACATCCTGCTGGTCGACCACGAGGACAGTTTCGTCCATACGCTCGCCAACTATTTCCGCCAGACCGGCGCCAACGTCTCGACGGTGCGCACGCCGGTGCCGGACGAGATCTTCGACCGGCTGAAGCCAAACCTGGTCGTGCTGTCGCCCGGCCCCGGCACGCCGAAGGACTTCGACTGCGCCGCCACCATCAAGCGGGCCCGTGCGCGCGACCTGCCGATCTTCGGCGTCTGCCTCGGGCTGCAGGCGCTGGCCGAGGCCTATGGCGGCGAGCTGCGCCAACTGCACATCCCGATGCATGGCAAGCCGTCGCGCATCCGCGTGTCGAAGCCGGGCATCATCTTCTCCGGCCTGCCCAAGGAGGTGACGGTCGGCCGCTATCATTCGATCTTTGCAGATCCGGTGCGGCTGCCCGATGGTTTTGTCGTCACCGCCGAGACCGAGGACGGCATCATCATGGCCTTCGAGCACCGCAAGGAGCCGATCGCCGCAGTGCAGTTCCACCCGGAGTCGATCATGACGCTCGGCCACAATGCCGGCATGCGCATCATCGAGAACATCGTCGCGCACCTGCCGCGCAAGGCCAAGGAAAAGGCCGCTTAATTCGAGGGCTCAGTGTTGGGATCTTTTCCCCAGTGACCGCGGCGGAAATCAAAGCCGCCGCCAGGCAGAAGGTCGCCAGCCTCGCCTTCTGGTCGATCGTCGTCGCCTGCGTCGTGCTCGGCCTGAAGCTGGTGGCCTGGTACGTCACCGGTTCGGTCGCGCTTTATTCGGACGCGCTGGAATCGATCGTCAACGTCATTGCCTCTGCCGCCGCCTATTGGGCGATCCAGGTCAGCTACAAGCCAGCCGACCAGGACCATCCGTTCGGCCACCACAAGGCCGAGTATTTCTCGGCCGTCCTCGAAGGCGTGCTGATCGTGCTTGCCGCCTTGCTGATCCTCAATGAGGTCTGGTGGTCCTGGCAGCATCCCGCCCTGCTGGAACAGCCATGGACCGGCCTTGCCGTCAATGGCGTCGCAACGGTCATCAACGCTGTCTGGGCCTTGACGCTGATCCGCACCGGCCGAAGCGAAAAATCGCCGGCTCTCGTTGCCGACGGCAGGCACATCATGACCGACGTGGCGACCTCGGTCGGTGTGTTCATCGGCCTGGTCGGCGCCGTGCTGACCGGCTGGCAGGTTCTCGATCCGGCTCTTGCCGTGATCGTGGCGCTGAACATCCTGTGGCAGGGCTGGCACGTCATCGGCTCGTCGATGAACGGGCTGATGGACCGCGCCGTCGACACCCAGGAACATATCCGCATACGCGACATCATCTCGGCCAATTGCAAGGGCGCGCTCGAGGTCCACGACCTGAAGACGCGCATCGCCGGCCGCGCCACCTTCATAGAGTTCCACCTGGTCGTCGACGCCGACATGTCGGTCGGCGCCAGCCACGTCATCTGCGACCGCATCGAGGACGCGCTGCAGGCCGAAATCCCTTCCGTGCGGGTCATCATCCATGTCGAACCCGACGATGAAGCGAAACTGCCCAAAGGCACGACCGCCGTGCCCTTCGCGTGAGGTGGCGTCGCGGAGAAAAATCGCTCAGTCGTGATCCTTCGCGCCCCCCTCTGTCCTGCCGGACATCTCCCCCTCAAGGGGGGAGATTGGATGTCGCTTCGGCTTTCGCCAATCTTCAAAGAAGAACGCTGTCGGTGAAGCTGCCGATCTCCCCCCTTGAGGGGGAGATGTCCGGCAGGACAGAGGGGGGTGCTGTCTCGCCGGCATCGCGTCTCTGAACTGCTACAGCCCGCAGGCAGCCTGCGGCATAGGCTCCAGCCGGTAGACCTTGTCGTCGGAGCTGGTGTCGCCTTCCGCCGCTTTCGAGCACAGATCGATGATCGGCAGGCCGCTGTTCGGGTTGGCCAGCATCACCGTGCCGTTGGCGCCGCGGCGAAGGAAGACCTCCCTTTGCGCGATGTCACACGACGCAGCACCCGTCTTCGAGCTCGCCGCGCAGCGCCACTGGTCGCCCTCGCCCTGACAATTATAGACCTGCGTGACCTTGGCCGATTTCTGCCGCGTGGTAACCGAAACGGCGATATCGGCGCCGCTTGGCCAATTGGCCGGATCGCCCTCTTTGGCGAAAGACGCCAGTTCGACCGCTCCGCGGAAAACCCTGATCGACTGGGTCAGCTGGTCGGGATGCGAGCCGAGATGCCCGGCGTCGTAGTCGCGTCCGTAGCAGAAGGGCTGGTCCGGCTTCAGCCGCTCGCGCAATGGCGGGTCAAGTGCCGGGTCGATCGGGTCGATGCGCGCGAACTCCGCCTTGCAGGTCGCGGCCGGCATCGGGTCGAGCCTGAAGCCGTTATCGTCCTTGCCCAGCGCCTGCCTTTCGTACTCCGCCTTGCCGAGCTCGTCTTCCGATCCCGCGTCGAGATAGAGGTCGGGCTGCACGTCCGAGACGATCAGCCGGCCTTTGTCGTCGACCTTCAGCGAAGCCATGGTGCGGTCGCAGTCCATGCCGCAACGGATCGGGCCGGTCTTGCCGTCCTCCGACTCATGACTGCACCAGCCGCCAAGCCATTCAGGCGCCTCGGCGCCGCGCACCGTCGTCGCCATGAAGCCATTGTAGGAGGAATCGAAGCCGGTGCTTGGCTCCTCGTTTGGCCGGCTGACCGGATCGCGGCCGTAATAGAAGAAGATGCGCGTTACCTTCTGCTGCGGATGCGACTTGAGATGCGCGGCGTCATAGACGCGGCCGAAGCAGGCGTCCTTGCCGTCGGGGCTGAGCTCGGTGAGTTTGAGCGTGTCATCGGCGAAAGCAGAGCCGGCGACGGCAGCAAGCAAGGCAACCCCAACTCCGGCGCCCATCACGGTCCTTGATATCATGCTGGCTCCCCCTGCCCCGACAAGACGTGGCTTCAATTTATGCTAGGATCGAGGCCGAGG
Source organism: Mesorhizobium sp. M1006 (assembly GCF_040318825.1). Lineage (NCBI taxonomy): Bacteria > Pseudomonadati > Pseudomonadota > Alphaproteobacteria > Hyphomicrobiales > Phyllobacteriaceae > Mesorhizobium > Mesorhizobium sp. M1006. The sequence goes on along the minus strand of NZ_JAMYMZ010000013.1, from coordinate 53,860 downwards.
CCACGCAATTTGCGCGCGCCGGCCAAATGGGAGATGAAGCCATGCGACGCCGCGATATTTTCCGCGTCGGTCTTGCCGGGGCCGCCGGGCTTTTCGGGCTGCGCCCCACCAAGGCGGCAGCCATTGAAGTCAAGGCCGTCGAAGAGGAAAGGCAAAAGGTCGCCTATCACCTCAGCGATCTCGACAAGGTCAATTTCGTGCTCGGCAACATCAAGAACCACTTCGAAGGCACCGACGGCAAGGTCGACATCGCGCTTGTCGTGCACGGCCCAGCACTTGCCGCCTTCAAGTCGAAGTGCATATCGGCCGCCATTTCCGGGCGGTTCGCCGGCCTTGTCCAAGATGGGCTCAGCCCGCACGCTTGCGCCAACACCATGCACGGCATGGATATCGGCCTGGCCGACCTGCTCGACGGCTTCCATGCAGCCGACAGGGGCGGCGTCGTCAAGCTCGCCGAATTGCAACGCCAAGGCTACGCCTATCTCAGGCCATAGGGCAATTCCAGGAAAAGTGTGAAACGGTTTTCCGTCCGGAATTGCGTCAAGACAAAGAGGGAGCGGTTCGCCGTTTCCGTGAAACGGTGAACCGCTCTAAACTTTTACGGACTTGAACGCGAGGACTGCGAGGGCCTACGAAGAGCAGGCAGAGTCCCCGGAGGAATAGACGTGCCAGCCACCACCACCCTTGTCAGCCCCTCTCTGGTCATCCCCGACCTTGACGGAAAGGCGGTCCTGGTCACCGGCGCCTCGACCGGCATCGGCGCGGCGCTCGCGCTCGCCTATGCCGCGCAGAAATGCCGCGTCGCGCTGCATTACAATTCGAGCCGCGCGGCTGCCGAAAACCTGGCCGCGACCATTCGCAACGGCGGCGGCGACGTGTTCCTCGCCCAGGGCGATTTCTCGATCCCCGCCGATGTCGAGCGCGTCGTCGAGGACAGTGCGCAACATTTCGGCCGGCTCGACGGCCTCGTCAACAATGCCGGCGGCATGCTCGGCCGCGTGCCCTATGCCGAGCAGACCGAGGCGCATTACGACGCGGTGATGGACCTCAACGCGCGTTCCGTGCTGACAGCTTCGCGCAAGGCAATCCCATGGCTGAAGCGGCAGGGCGGCTTCATCGTCAACACCTCCTCGATCGCCGCGCGCAACGGCGCCGGTGGCGGCGCCGGCCTTTACGGCTCGGCCAAGGCCTTCGTCTCCAACGTCACGCGCGGCATGGCCAAGGAGCTGATCGGGTTCAACATCCGCGTCAACGCGGTGGCGCCCGGCACGATCGCGACACCTTTCCACGAGCGCTACTCGACCGACGACCAGATGAAAGGCATGATCGCCACCATCCCGCAGGGCCGCGCCGGCACCGCCGAGGACTGCGTCGGCGCCTATCTGTTCCTCTCCTCCGATCTGTTGAGCGGCTACATCATCGGCCAGGTGATCGAGGTCAATGGCGGGCAGTTGATGCCGTAGACGGCGAACTGCATACTCCCGGTTGCGTCATCTCAACGGAGCAAAGCGAATGTACGGACTGATCGGCAAGATGCGGGCGATGCGCGGCCAGCGTGACGCAATGATGGATATCCTGCTCGCCAGCACCGGTGCCATGCCCGGCTGCCTGAACTACATCATCGCCACCGACCCGGCCGATGCCGACGCGATCTGGGTGACCGAAGTGTGGACCGACGCCGAAAGCCACAAGGCTTCGCTGCAGCTGCCCGAAGTCCAGGCGGCAATCGCCAAGGCACGGCCGATCATCGCCGGCTTCGAGTTCCAGGTGGAGACGCATCCTGTTGGCGGGTTCGGGTTGCCGGCGGTGAAGGCGGGATAGAGGGAGAGGCCTATGGGACAGCGCCCCCCTCTGGCCTGCCGGCCATCTCCCCCTCAAGTGGGGAGATTGGCAGCTTCGCCGACAGCGCTCTTTTTTGGAGATTGGCGAAGGCCGACGTGACATCCAATCTCCCCACTAGAGGGGGAGATGTCCGGCAGGACAGAGGGGGGCGCGAAGGATCGCTGCGGATGGTTGGTGCCATTACCACCCAAGCCCTTTTCCGCGCAAAAAGGGTTCGCATTTTTTCGCCACCGGTCTAAGAGCCCATCTATGGATTCTTCCCCGAACCCGCCGGCCATCGAGCACCTGGCGCGGATCCACAAGGCCTGGCAGTGGCCCGTCCTGGTGGTGGTCTCGGTGCTGTTTGCCGGCGTGCTGGAGCTCGCCGCCCTGCCCGCCGCGCTTTTGATCGGACCGATGCTGGCGGCCATAGCTGCCGGCACCAACGGCGCCACGGTGCGCGTGCCGCGGGTTCTGTTCGGTTCAGCCCAGGCGGTCGTCGGCTGCCTGGTCGCCAGCTCCATCTCGGCCGATATCTTTCCCGTCTTCTACAGGGAATGGCCGCTGTTCCTTGGCGTCGTGATGGCGACGGTCGCGGCATCCAGCCTGCTCGGCTGGCTGATCAGCCGCTGGCGCATCCTGCCCGGCACCACCGCGGTCTGGGGCTCGTCGCCGGGCGCCGCCACCGCCATGGTGCTGATGGCCGGTGCCTTCGGCGCCGACCAGCGCCTCGTCGCCTTTATGCTATATCTGCGCGTCATCTGCGTCTCGATGACGGCAGCCCTGGTGGCCAAGCTCTGGGTCGACACCTCGGGCATCGAGGTGCCGGCCACCGTCTGGTTTCCGCCGATAGACCCGCAAGGCTTGGCCGCAACATTCGGCGTGGCGCTGGTCGGCGGCCTCGCCGGAAAGCTTTTCCGGCTGCCGTCGCCGTTATTCCTCGGCACCTTCATTTTCGGCACCGTGATCCATCTCGGGCTCGGCGTGACCATGCAGTTGCCGCCCTGGCTGCTTGCCTTGAGCTATACGATGATCGGCTGGAGCATCGGCCTGAATTTCACCAGGGCCATTCTGCGCCACGCGGCCCGCGCGCTGCCGCAGATCGTCGGCTCGATCATTGCCCTGATCGTCTTTTGCGGCGGCCTCGCCTTCCTGATCAGCCGCCTGCTCGGCATCGATCCGCTGACCGCCTATCTGGCAACCAGCCCCGGCGGCATGGACAGCGTCGCCATCATCGCCGCCGCCGCACAGCATGTCGACATCTCCTTCGTCATGGCGCTGCAATCGGCACGCTTCCTGATCGTGCTTCTGGTCGGCCCAAGCGTGGCGCGGCTGGTGGCGAGAAGCCTCAAATCATAGCAGCTTGCCTCTCCCTGATTGGTAGCCTGTTTTCCTGAAACCGGTCGCACTTTGCTGTCGCCGACCGTATCGGGCCAGCACCCGCACGAGCTCAAAAAATAACTTGACTCAAATACTCAGATTTGAGAGCCCCTTCCGTCAATGTACGGAAGAGTGGAGACGAGTTGATGCGGAAACGGACGATGACATGGCTCCTGGGGTTATCACTGCCGGGCAGCGTTGCCCTGCTCGGCCTGTCCGGGCCGGCTCACGCTCAGGACCAGGGCGGCGTCACGGTTCTCAACAAGATCGAGGTCGATGCCGAGAGCGACGAGATCCTCGTGCAGGACGGCTATGTCGCCAAGAAGGACCGCATCGGCACCAAGACCGACACGCCGATGGTCAAGATTCCGCAAGCCGTTTCGGTTGTGACGCAAAAGCAGATCGAGGACCAGAAGCCACGCACGCTGAACGAATCGCTCGGCTATGTCGCAAGCGCCAATCCCAACAGCTTCGGCTTCGACACCCGCTACGACGCCTTCTTCCTGCGCGGCTTCCAGGCCTTTTACAACGGCATGTTCCGCGACGGGCTGCGCCAGTACAACGGCCCCTCGGCCTGGTTCAAGACCGAGCCCTACGGCATCGAGGGCGTCACCATCCTGAAGGGTCCGGCCTCCTCGCTTTACGGCATCAGCGGTCCGGGCGGCATCGTCAATCTGGTCACCAAGCGCCCCAAGGAAGAACAGTTCCGCGAAATCGAAATGCTGCTAGGCGAACACAATCGCTTCCAGGCCGCACTCGACGCTTCCGGCCCGGTGAACGACGACGGCAGCATTCTTTACCGCTTCACCAGCCTCGGCCGCACCAGCGACACCGACCTGCCCGGTTATCCCGACGACAAGATCTATCTGGCGCCGGCCGTCACCTTCAAGCCGGACGAGGATACCAGGCTGACCATCCTCGGCGAATATTCGAAATCCGTCACCGGCGGCACCGCTGCCTTCTACAATTCAGGCGGCGCTCTGACGAACCTCTACGAGGGCGATCCCGCCTGGAACGACTTCGACCAGACCCAGGGCCGCATCGGCTACGAGTTCGAGCACCGTTTCAACGACGTGCTGACGGTCCGGCAGAACCTTCGCTACAGCGCCGTCGACAGCGACATCGAATATAGCGGTCATTACCCGGACGGCGTGGATCTGAAACGCTATTGGGGCCACTACACCGAGACCATGAAGAACTTCGTCGTCGACAACATGGCGCAGTTCGAATTCGATACCGGCCAGGTCAGGCACACGGCGGTAGCCGGCATCGACTACGCCTGGTCGAATTATGACGCCGGCAGCGGTATCTCCTACGTTTCCGTCGGTGACATCAAGGCCGCTCCGGTTCCTTACTCTGGCGGGCAGGAGATGAACCAGCTCGGCGCTTATCTGCATGACCAGATGGAGTGGAACGATTTCACCCTGTTCGCCAGCGGTCGCTACGACTGGGCCGACACCACCTCGACCGCCGCCGACTTCACCAGGTCCAAGCAGGACGACAGTGCCCTTTCCGGCCGGCTCGGCCTGTCCTACCAGACCGAATGGGGCATCACGCCCTATGTCAACTATTCGACGTCGTTCTCGCCCAATATCGGCTTCGTCTATGACGATGTCAGCAGCCCGATCGGTCGCGTCGCCCGTCCGACCATCGCGACGCAAAAGGAAATCGGCGTCAAATACGAGTTTGCCGATTACAACGCCGCCGTCAGCGCCGCTCTGTTCGACATCGACCAGAAGGATGGCGTCGTCTTCGACGCCTCGACCCGGATCAACAAGCAGCGCCAGCTCGACCTGAACTCGCGCGGCGTCGAACTGGAAGCCAGCGCCTCGCTCGACAACGGCCTCAGCATACTCGCCTCCTACACCTATCTGCGCGTGAAAATCGAACGCGGCGCCACGGGAACCGCAGGCAAGGAACTGTCGGCGACGCCAAATCACATCCTGTCGCTCTGGGGGCAGTACCAGTTCGAGGACGGCACGCTGCAGGGGCTCGGGCTGGGCAGCGGCGTTCGCGTTGCCGGCTCGAGCTATGGCGACGACACCAACACCTTCAAGAACGACGCGCGCGCCTTCGTCGACGCCTCGCTCTCCTACGATTTCGGCTACCGCAATCCCAAACTCGAGGGCGTGAAGCTGCAGGTCAACGCCAAGAACCTGTTCGACACTCAAAAATCCATCTGCTCGGCCGGCTATTGCTACCGCGACGAGGGCCGCTCGCTGTTCGCCAGCCTGCGCTACCGCTTCTGATGTCGATCGCCGTTTCCAGCCGGGCATCGACGCCTGTCGCGATCGTCCTGGCGATCGGCGGGCTCTACGTCGCGCAGAGCGTAATCGGCGGCATCACCTGGGCGGGCCTGCCGGCGGTGATGCGCGACCAGGGCCTGCCACTCGACCGGATCGGCCTGGTCTCGCTGATCGCGCTGCCATGGGCGCTCAAGTTTCTATGGGCGCCGGCCGTCGAGCGCTATCGGCTGCCGCCGGTCGGCAAGAACCGCACCGGCACGATCGTCGCCGCCGGTGGGCTCGTGTCCATCGCCGGGTTGTGGGCCGTCGGCGCGCTCGGCCCGGAGGCCTGGTGGCCGGTTCTGGCCTGCCTGACCATCGTCGCCTTCGCCGCCTCGACCGTCGACATTGCCTGCGATGGTTTCGCCGTGCAGAGCCTGGCCAGGGAAAACCACGGCTGGGGCAATGCCGCGCAGGTCGGCGGCGCCTATCTCGGCTCGGCCATCGGCGCCGGCCTGTTTCTGCTTCTGGTCGACACTTTTGGCTGGCGCATCGCCGTTTGGGCGATGGCCTTGCTGCTCCTGCCGCTCGGTCTGCCCTTCCTGCTCGGCGCGGCCAGCCGCGCGCGCGAGGAGACGCGCGAGCATGTTCCCAGCCTCCTCGACGCGTTGAAGCGTCCCGAAATTCGGCGCGGCCTGGCAGCGTCGGCCATCTATGTCCTGGCCCAGAAGGCGGCACTCGCCATGCTCGGACCATTCCTGATCGACGCCGGGCTCGACCTCCCGATGGTCGGACTTGTCAACGGCGTCGGCAGCATGTTCGTCGGCCTGGCTGCCGCACTCGCCGGCGGCGCTCTCGTCAAATGGTTCGGCCCGCGCAACGTGCTCGTCCTGGCGCTTTTCCTGCAGGCCGGATCGCTGTTCTTCTTTTCGGTCTTCGATCTTCTTGGTGGCTTCTCGACCACCGCTTTGATGGCCATCGCGGTGCTCAGCTCGTCCGGCTTCATGGCTCTCGGTTTCGTCGCGCTTTACGCGCAGTTCATGCGCTGGTCAGATCCAAGACAGGCGGGCGTCGACTTCACGCTGTTCCAGTGCATGGACGCACTGATGAGCATGGCCGGCGGGATCGCGGCCGGCTACGCAGCGCAGTATTTCGGCTATGGCGCGTTCTTCGCCGGCGCCGGCCTCGTCGCGCTGCTGGCGGTGCCGGCGATCATCATCGTATCCGACCGCCGGTGACCGCGGAGCATCGTCGCGCACTATTCTTCGCCACCGTCCGCCGCTTGCGCCCCGCGGCGCCAGTAGGCGGTGACCAGATGCCGGTCGCGCGGCACACCCCATTCCTTGCGGACGATCCTGCGGATCTCGCGGAAATCGCCGAACTCGCATCCGGCCCAGACATAGAGATTGTCGGCAAGCGCGGTGCGGTTCCGCTGCCGCAGCACCACCGGCAACAGGCTGGCCGTGCCGCCCTCGCGCCCATGCCGATAGAGCCAGGTGACGGCAACGGCCTCGCCCGCGGCCAGCGGCATCCGATCGTCGGGACCATCGACCTCGATGAACGCTTCGGCGCGGGTTGACGGCGAAAGCTGCTCCAGGATCCTGCCGATCGCCGGAAGCGCGGTGTCGTCGCCGAGCAGCAGCAGGTTTTGCGCCTCGGGCACGCCACCTCCGCCCGGTCCGATCATGCCGATGATCTCGCCGGCAACTGCCTTTTCGGCGAAAGCGGCCGCCGGCGTATCCATACCGGGGTGGAGGACGAAATCGACATCCAGCCAGCCGCTTGCGGCGTCCAGTGCCCGGATCGTGTAGACCCGCACGACGAGCGCGTCCTCGCCCGACGGCCAGACCATCAGGCCGTCGGCGCCCATCGACGGCCACACCGGTGGCCTGCCGCGCGGCGGCAGCAGCAGCCGCACATGCAGGCCGCCACGGCCAAAGCGGCCGAGTTCGTTGCTGGCGAAGCGGACGCGCTGCATATGCGGAGAAATCCGCGTCGAGGACAGCACCGTGATCTCGCGGAAGAACACCGGCGGACCGGCATCGCTGCCGTCGCCCTGCCAGGCGATGCCCCTGGTCGTGCCGAGATGTTGCGAAAAATGGCCGGCGACCGCCATCTTCATGTAGGACAGGCAGGTTTCATCCTCGGCCGCGACGCGGATCAGCACGTTGTCGTCACCGAGCGTCGCCTTCAACGAGCCGTAATGCGTGCGAAATTCCCAATGATCGGCAAGGCCGGTATCGATCTCGGATTCGCCATGCTCGGCGCGCAGCCTGTCCATCACCGACCGGATAGCGGCACCGCTGATCCGGGTTTGCGCACTCAAATGCTCCATCGCTCAGCCTTTCGATGCCGTTGAATTCGAGATCGCCATACGGCGTCCTCGCCACGCCGGAATGCCACAGCCGGCCTGGCGTTTCCACTAAAAGATGATAAATAGAGTCATGTTTTTGGCATCAAGCCAATGAGTCCCGCGCGAGCAACGGCGGCCGTGGCGGCGAGGTGGCCTAAACGGCCCTCAAAATGTCCTTCAGCTAATCACCAGGCTGGAGATGCGGTCGCCGTCCAGGGTGAACGCCATGTCGCCCTCGCCGTTGAAGCCGTTGCCTGTGACAGCGATGCGGACCTTGTAGGTATCGCCCGCCGGTTCGATACGAATGATGCTAAGTTTGGACTGCACGCCGATATTGTCCGACTGGTTCCAGCGCGCAATCTGCTCGCGGCCCTTGAAGGACCGGCCCCAGTCACTCAGGAACGAATCGGGCGTGAACGTCTCGAGGAAAGCTTTGGTGTCGCCGGCGTTGGTGGCTTCGACAAAGCGGCGGATGGCATCGGGCGTGGTCATTTCCTTCCTCCAGGTGGCCTAATCCAGCCGGTGCATCAGATCGTCGTCCAGCCAGCGGGCGAAGAAATAGACCAGTTGCTTGTGCCACCACGGCCAGTCATGGGCGACATCGCCGCCCCAGTAGTCGACCCAGGCCGGAATCGACTTGTCACGCAGGATCTGTTCCAGCGCCTGCGTGTCGGCCAGCATCCGTTCCTCCCAGGCACCCTGCCCGCAGCAGAAGATCAGCCGCAGCGCCTTCAGCCTGACGAGCAGCCCCGGATCGACGATACCCGGCAGGTAGTCGAGCGGCGAGTTGAAGAAAATCTGTCCGTCGAGCGCGCTGCCGAAGAAATCGTGGGTGGAGTAAACCCCCGACAGCGCGATGACGCCGCTGGCCAGTTCCGGAAAGCGGAAGACGAAATTCGACGAATGGTAGCCGCCCATCGAGCAGCCGCAAAACAGCGGCTTCAGCGTACGCCCGCCATTGGCCTCGGCTGCGACAGACAGGAGTTCCGGCAGCGCCTCCTCGCGCACATAGCGGAAATACGCTTCATGCCGGGCGATGCGATGGGCCGGCTCGGCGTGGCGGTCGAAGAAGGATTCCGCATCGATGCCGTCCAGCGTGAACAACTGGATGCGACCGGTGTCGACGAACTCGGCGAGAGCCGAGACGGCGCCGGAATCCTCGAACTGGTAGAACCGCCCTTGCGAAGTCGGGAACACAACCACGGGTCGGCCGGCATGGCCGTAGCGCTTGTATTCCATGTCGCGGCCGAGGTTGCGGCCAAAACCCTTGTGGTAGGAAACGTCCATCGCCTCACGCCTTTTCCGCATGGATGTAGTCGACCGCCCGGCGCAGCGCCTTCGGGTCGGTGGAGCGCAGCTGATAGGCGTAGTTTCCCATGGCGCGGCTGAAAACCTCCTCGATGGCGTGATGATGGACGATCATGTCGCCATGGGCGGCCAGCACGTCGGCATGGCTGTGCACATAGTTGAGGTGCCGCTTGCGGCTGGCATAGGCGGTGAAATACTTGCCCCTGTAAGGGCCGCCGGCGGCGTCCTTGACCACCATGTCGGCCCAGGCGGCATAAACATCGATATCGAAGGTGTAATTGATGGCATCGGTCATCCAGGCGCCAGGCGGCCGCATGTTGACCTCCAGCGCGATGACCCGGTCGTCCCTGGTTTCGAACAGCTCGATGTGGAAGAAGCGCTCGCGCACGTCGAACGCCTTGAGGATTTTCCTGCCGGCCTCCTCGACCGCCCGGCTGATCTCGGGAAAACAGACATAGCTCATATGGCGGTCGCGGTTGACCACCTCCATGACGCTCTGGTCGTAGCGGTGGCTGGCGGCCAGCACCACCGCGCCGTCGCGGTTGACCAGCCCGTCATAGGTCACCACCAGTCCTTCGATGAATTGCTCCATGACGAAGCTGACGCCTTCCGGCTTGTCCCTGAAGAAGCTGTCGAGTTCGCCGGCGTTGGAGATTTTGAAAGTGTTCGAGGCGCCGGAGCCCGAATCCGGCTTCACCACCACGGGATAGCCGACACGTCGGATGAAGGTCATGGCGCCGGCGCGGTCGGAGCATTTGCGTTGCGGGATGGTTTCGACGCCGCTCTTGCGGAAGAACGCCCGCATGCGGCTCTTGCGTTTCAAATTCTTGACGAAGTCGAGCTTGGTGCCGAAGATGTTGAAGTCGGTGCGGATATTGGCTTCCAGCTCCAGCCAATGCTCGTTGAGCGATTCGAACCGGTCGACGCGGCCCCATTTGTGGATGAAATGGCCGATCGCCCGGAACACCGGCTCGTACTCCTCCATGTCGTCGATGCGGTAATATTCCGAAAGGGCTGCCTTCAATTTGCCGTCCAGCGCATCGAACGGCGCGTCGCCAATGCCGAGCACGGTGGCGCCGGCCTTCTTCAGCCGGTCGCAGAAATCGGCGCCATTGGCTGGAAAATGCGGCGAGAAGAACACGAAGTTCATGGACGATCCCTCCCGGCGGCGAGCCATCGCACCCCGCCGACAATCGACTCTGGCGCATTTGCCGGGCTCGGGGAAGAGCAACTGGATCAGGTGAGCGGCTGGACCCGCGAAAGGTGACGCCAAAACCGTGAAATAAAAACCCGCCTCGACAGCGGGTCCTCGGCGCCAGTCAGCACCATACTCAAATTAGTAGCATAGCTGCCGGCACAAAGCAAGAACAAAGTTGCTATAATCAGGAAAAATCGCTTCATGTCGGCGCCGCGCCTTCATTGCAGCTTGGGTTCCTCTCTCCCATTTCGCGACGGCGCGGAACCCCGGTCTTGAGGCTGGATCGGCAGCTTTCTGCGACAGCGAGGCCCCCACTTGCCTCGCTTTGCCCGCTCCTGTATGAAATCCGCCATGAGCCTGCGCGCCACCTCTTTTGCGTCCCGTCCGACCGGCATTGCCGGCCAGACCGTTCGCGCGCTCGCCTCCACCCTGCTGCTTCTCGGCCTTATCGGCGATCGCCGGGTTCGCTGAAGGAGCGCCCGGCGGTCGAATTCGCCGCTCACGCGCACGCTCCTTGGCCAGTTACAAAATTGGCACGTCACATCAAGCGAACGAAATTCTGGTAAAGGCGCCGCTCGCCACCAATCCGCCTGAAGCTGGATCCGCGAGCCGCCGGGAGAAAAGACGATGAACGCACGAGAAGATATTCGTCTGAATGTAGAGGAAACCGCCAGCCCCGCGAGGGGCATGCCGGATGCTGCCCGGAAGTACCAGCCCTATCCGACCGTCGGTCTTGCCGATCGCACCTGGCCCTCGAAAGTGATCGACAAGGCGCCGATCTGGTGCTCGGTCGACCTGCGCGACGGCAACCAGGCGCTGATCGATCCGATGGGCCAGGAACGCAAGGCGCGCATGTTCGCCCTGCTGCTCGACATGGGCTTCAAGGAGATCGAGATCGGCTTCCCGTCGGCCTCGCAGACCGACTTCGATTTCGCCCGCTGGTGCATCGAACAGGGCAACGTGCCCGCCGACGTCTCGCTGCAGGTGCTGGTGCAGTGCCGGCCGGAACTGATCACCCGCACTTTCGAGGCGCTGAAGGGCGCCACCAACCCGATCGTCCATTTCTACAACTCGACCAGCGAATTGCAGCGCCGCGTCGTCTTCGAGAAGGACGTCGCCGGCATCAAGCGCATCGCCACCGATGCGGCCAAGATGATCACCGACATGGCGGCCAAGGCCGGCGGCGGCTACCGTTTCGAATATTCGCCGGAGAGCTTTACCGGCACCGAGCTCGAAGTGGCGCTGGAGATCTGCAACGCCGTCACCGAGATCGTCAAGCCGACGGCGGAGAACAAGCTGATCATCAACCTGCCCTCCACGGTCGAGATGTCGACGCCCAACATCTATGCCGACCGCATCGAATGGATGTGCCGCAATCTCGACGAACGCGAGAACCTGTTGATCTCGCTGCATCCGCACAATGACCGCGGCACCGGCATCGCCACCACCGAACTCGGCCTGATGGCGGGCGCCGACCGCGTCGAAGGCACCCTGTTCGGCAACGGCGAGCGCACTGGCAATGTCGACATCGTCACGCTGGCGCTCAACATGTACACGCAAGGCGTCGATCCCGGGCTCGACTGCTCCGACATCAACCGCATGAAGGACGTCTACGAATACTCCAACCAGCTGAAGATCCCCGAGCGCCATCCCTACGTCGGCGAGCTCGTCTACACTGCCTTTTCCGGCTCGCACCAGGACGCCATCAACAAGGGCATGAAGGCGCTGCGCAAGGCCAACACGCCGCACTGGGAGGTGCCCTATCTGCCGATCGACCCGGCCGATGTCGGCCGCAGCTATGAAGCCATTATCCGCATCAACTCGCAGTCCGGCAAGGGCGGCATCGCCTATGTGCTGCATGCGGATTACGGCCTCAACCTGCCGCGCAACCTGCAGATCGAGTTCAGCCAGGCTATCCAGGCGATCACCGACTCCGAAGGCAAGGAGGTGCCGGTCAAGCGCATCTACGAGCGCTTTCTCGACACCTATGTCGACCAGCCCGGCGCGCGGCTGAAGTTCCTCGACCACCACACCTATCCCGACACCGAGGTCAAGGGCCGGCGCGTGGTCGAGGCGGTGATTCTCGACAAAGGCAAGGAGGTGACCATATCAGGCACCGGCACCGGCCCGATCGACGGCTTCGTCGATGCGCTGTCGCGCCATGTCGGGGTGCCGATGTCGGTGCTCGATTATTCCGAGCATTCCATGCAGCGCGGCTCGAATGCCTCGGCCATTTCCTATGTCGAGATGGAACATCCGGACGGCAAGCTGTTCGGCGCCGGCATCAACACCAACATCGTCGCCGCCTCGCTCGAAGCCGTGGTTTCGGCCGCCAACCGCATCGTCGGCCGAAAGGGCGGCTAGCCGGGACTGCCAGGCCCGCGCATCAGCCCACCGGAAATTTTATCCGGTGGGTACGCTATCGCACCATAAGCACATGCTTGTAAGGCGCCGCCAGCGCGATATGATCGTACCTCAACCTGTGCCGAATTCGAAGGGATCGACACTTGCAGCATACCACGCCTGCCGCCCCCGCAGTGCGCGAAACGTTGGAGCGATTGCTTGCCAGCGAAACGTTCGGACGATCCGAGCGCGCGCGCAAGCTGCTCCGCTACCTCGTCGAGCGCGAGCAGGCAGGCGAAGCCGACAGGCTCAAGGGCTTCTCCATCGCGATGGACGTGTTCGGCAAGGACGGCGATTTCGATCCGTCGACCGATGCGGTGGTGCGGGTGCAGGCCGGCAGGCTGCGCGAGCTGCTGCAGCAGTATTTCGCCAATGAGGGCGTTGCCGAACCGGTCCGCATCGCCATTCCGCGCGGCGGCTATGTTCCGTCCTACGAACTCAACGCCATTCGCTTGCCGGCGGAGGTGGAGCCCAAGGCAGAAAGCAAGCCGGAGCCGGCAACAGAGGAAGCGGCGACGACCGCCCCGCCCGGATCGCTGGAGGACGCCCGCAACCGGGCACATCCGGCTGCATTGCTGAGCGTTCCAGCCGTCGCCCCTGCTGCTCCTTCGCTGCAACGCCATTTGCAGTTCTTCTGGCTGGCGATCGCGCTGGTCATCCTCATGCTGGGTGTGCTGATCCTTCGCCAGGGCAGCGTGGTGTTGCTGACCGGCGGCGACACGGCGATCGAGACCGCGGTGGCGACCGGCAGCATAGCAGCGCCTCCGGTTGAAAACCTCCCCCAGGTCTACATCGCCATCAAGGCCGACAGCGACCTGGCTCGCCGTGTCGCCGCATCGCTGCGCGCCGGCCTCAGCGGCTTCGATACCATCAATTTCATTGGCCGTGATGCCGACAGCCCGCCCGATCCAGTAACCGACGCCGCCAGCTTTGTATTCGATGTCCTGCCCGGGCCGCGTAGCGGCGACATCATGCTCGAGCTGCAAAGCGTGGCGACCGGCCGCGTGCTGCTCTCACGCAACCTGACCGCCGGCGACAGCGCAAACACCGCCATCGAGGACCAGATCTCCGGCATTTTGAGCTCGGCTCTTCCCGCCTCGGGCACGATCTACAACTACATCGAGCAGAGCGGCATCCAGACCGGGCTGACGGCGTGTCTGGTGCTCAACGGCAAATATTATCTCGACCAGAATGCCCAGACGCACGAAGCCGCCTACCGCTGCCTCGAAGATCTTGCCAACCGGGAGGCGAAGTCGTCGCTCGTCTATTCGGAACTCGCGTCCTTGCATCTCGAAGCGGTCACCGACCACTATCCCTACCCCGCCGACGCGACGATCGACAAAGCCATGACGTTTGCCCATCGCGCCATCCAGATGGGCCCGACCAGCCCCTACGCGCACCGCGCCCTTGGTTACCTCAATTCGCGCATGGGCGATTCCGCGGAATCGATCCGCTGGATGCGCAAGGCCTATGAGCTCAATCCCTACGATCTCGCAATGGCCGCCGCCTATGGCTACGGGCTGGTTTTCGCCGGCAGGTACGGCGAGGGCACCCCGATCATCGCTCACGCGGTGGACATCGCCAGCGCCCATCCGACATGGTGGGATTACGGGCTGTTCGCCGGAGAGTTCATGATCGGCGACATGAACAAGGCGACGCTTGCCAGCGACGGCTTGCGAACGACGGAAATGAAATCGCATTATCTGGCGGCGCGGCTGATCGGCGCCAGGGCTGCCGGCCGCGAGAAGCTGGCGAGCAGGTTGCTGCAGGAACTGACCGCTAAATTCCCGAAATTCGCAGCCGATCCGCGCGCAACTTTCGTCGAACGAAGATATCCCGCCGATCTGACCAACCGGCTGGTGGAGGCCCTGCGTGCCGCCGGGCTTGGCGGCGCCAGCTGACGTCTCCCGGCGCGTGCACGACGTCAGGTGATCGCGAAGATTTTACTGGCCATCCGGACGGCCAAAGCGCAATTCAGACACAATTTGAACCGGCCAATCTGATCCCCCATAGGTCTGATCCCGCATAGGCTGATCTCCACATAAGTCTGACCTCCCGCAAAGACTGATCCTCGCATAAGACCGCCCCGGCATCCTGATTGATTCCGGCACCAAGCCATAAAGTTTGCATGACCCCATCCCTTTACGCTGCCGAACGGGGCGCCGGCCCGACAACGATCGCCTTCCTGCATGGTTTCGGTGGCTGCCACGACGACTGGCGCGATGTGGCCGAGTCTCTGGCGCCCGGCGCGCGGACCCTGGCCTATGATCTGCCGGGACATGGGCTGTCGCTCGATTTTCCGGGCGGCGGTCCGGCCAGGATTGCAGCCAGTGCCGTCCTTGCGGATCTTTCCGCTCGCGGGATAAAGCGGGTCCATCTCGTCGGTCATTCGATGGGCGGCGCGGTGGCCGCCCTGATGGCATTGAGCGAGCCCGAAAGAATGGCGTCGCTGACGCTGCTGGCGCCGGGCGGTTTCGGTCCTGAGATCAATGGTCCGCTGCTGCGTCGCTACGCCGCCGCTGCCGGCATGGATGAAATCCGCGCCTGTCTTGCCGCCATGTCGGGACCGCAAAGCCGGCTGCCGCAGCATAGGGTCGAACTCGTCAGCGAGATGCGCCAGCGGCCCGGCCAGTTGCGTACACTTGTCGAGCTCGCAGCCGCCATGACCAGGGATGATCGGCAAGGCGTCATCCCGAACGAGCGGCTTGAAACGCTGAATATGCCAATCATGGTGGTTTGGGGAACCGACGACGCGATGCTGCCCGTCAGCCAGGCGGACAGCGTGCCGAAGCATTTTCATCTGCACCACGTGCTGGAAGCCGGCCATATGCTGGTCCAGGAAGCGCCCGGCCTGGTCGTCGAGGCCGTCCGTCGCAATATGCGGCGCCGCAGCAGGCGACTTCGTCCAGGATTCGCCGCTGCGGCGAGCTGATCGGTCTTGGCGCAGGCACGGCGGCGGCGCTTGTGCTCATCCAGCGAACCCCTTGCCGGCCCATCGATCTCGCAAGTGCATTTTGCCGGCGGCTGTGTTAATTCGGTGTTAACCAAACCCGCGAGGCAACGCCGATGAAGGACGCAGGCGAGAACATCACCCAGATCGATCAGTCGCGAAAACTGTCCGATGCCATTCGCGACGTCAAGAACGCCTTCGCCGACCGCGACGACGTCGTCGTCGAGATGCGCGAAGCGCATCGCATGCGGCTCGATCTGCTTGCCGCCGAACTCGCGTCGGTCTTCGGCGACGTGCCCACCGACATGGACAGTTTCGACTTCGCCGTCTCGTCCGGCCTGCAGCCACGGCTGTGGATCGACGCCGTCAGCCATGTCGCCATGGGGCGCGACCGTCGCACCTACCGCTTTCTCAAGGACACGCGCATCGGCCGCGTCGTCCTCGCCGAATCGACCGAGATGAAGGTCGTTGCCGACCAGGTGACGCGCTATGTCGCCGAGCGCGTCGTCGAACGCCAGAGAATGATGGAAGGCGGCATCGAGCAGGCCGTCGCCGGCCTGAAACGCGCCCTGGTGGCGGAGGCTGAGCCGCCGCTGCATGTCGCTGCGCGCAGCAACGGCTGGTCGGCGTTCTTCTCGGGCCTCGGCCTGATCGCCGCCGGCGCCCTGGTCGGCCTGGCGATTTCGCTCGTGTTGTTCTGGGACCGCATCGTTGCAATGAAAATCAGCTTTTAAAGCATTTGCAGCCAAGTGATGTCACTTGGCGTCGCAGAGTGCGGCTGACGACCGGCGAGACGCTCCCATCTGAGTTCACCGCGCCTCGGCAAGCGTGGCCTCGGCCCCCACGCCAAGCTCCATTGTCTGCAGGTCGCTGGGCGGCAATGCCGGCCCGGTCAGGCCGCGGCGCGTCAGCCTGATCCGCCAATTGTCCTTTTCACCGTCGATGTCGAGCAGATTGTATTGCGCCGGCGCATGCGAACTGCCGGGCGCCTGCCCGGCGGCGGCGACCCCGACCACCGGGATTTTGGTCTTGCGGGCGCCGATGAAGAAGAGCGACGGCACATGCGAATGGCCGTGCAGCACAAGCTCGGCACCATGCCGGTGAAGAACCTTGTGGAAGCGCGAGATGCCGAACAGCCGCTTGTTCTGCGAAACGGCGCCGCGCACCGGCGGGTGGTGGATCATGATCACCCGGAACAGGCCGCTCTTGCCTGTGGCGTCGAGCATGCCGCGCAGCCTTTCCGCCTGGCCTTCCAGAAAGAAGCCGTTGGCCATGAAGGGAGCCGTGGCGCGCGCCGTGGAGACGCCGATCAACGCAACATCGCCGCGCACGCGCAGATACGGAAAGGTGTTGCGGTCGACCGGCGTATTGACGCCGTCGCCGGTCATCCACGCCGCCCAGGACCGGCAGGTCTTGTCGAAGGCGCCCGGCACATAGGCGTCATGGTTTCCCGGCACGACCGACACGTCATTGGGCGAGCCCAGCGTCTCCAGCCAGTGCTTGGCCATCTCGAGCTCACCGTCGAGCGCCAGATTGACAAGGTCGCCGGTGATGGCGAGATGGTCCGGCCCGCTGGCCTTCATGTCGGCGACGATGGTGTCGATGACTGCATCATGCATGTAGCGGCGGCGGTTGCGCTGCCAATTGACGTAACCGACCACGCGCTTGGAGGCGAGATCGCGATAGGTTACATCGGGAAGCGGCCCCAGATGGACATCGGAAATATGCGCGAGCCTGAACATCTTTTCTTCATAGGCGAGCCGCGCGCGGCTTTCCACTCACGGTTTCGCGGACGATGACGCCGGATCCGGAGCAAGCCCTGCGCCAGACCGGCTGGCCGGGCTTCAGGGCGAGGCTGTTTCACCTGTATTTCGTACTGCGGCGGCCGATGACGCTCGGCGTGCGCGGCTTGATCCACCACCGCCCCTCCAATTCCGTCTTCCTCATCCGCCACACCTATGTCCCGGGCTGGCACCTTCCGGGCGGTGGCGTCGAGTTGGGCGAGACGATGATCGAAGCGCTGACACGCGAAGTCTTCGAGGAAGGCAACATCGCGCTGACCGGACCGCCGGTGCTGAAGTCGCTGCATTTCAACCGCCGCGCCAGCCGCCGCGACCATGTCGGCCTCTATCTGGTCGAGGCGTTCAACCAGACAGCGCCCAAGCTGCCCGACCGCGAGATCGCCGAAGCCGGCTTCTTCCCGCTCGACCGCTTGCCCCAGGGCACGACACCGGCGACGCTGCGGCGGATTGCCGAAGTTTTGGGGGGGAATTCGGCATCGCCTTACTGGTAGATCATCTCTTCAACAGCTTTGGCTGCGTCGGTATAGACCGGCAGCATTCATTGTTCTCAGAGAGATAAATGCTGAGCGATGAGGAGAAAAAATGCAACACAGCCAAAACGATAGATTTAGAATCGCGCTCTATGTATCACTTTACACGGGAATTAATGTGATAACATTTTCAGTTATAGCGTTAATTTCGACAATAGTTCTTGGGATAGATCCATACATGTTAGCAAAAGTTGGAAGATTTATCCAATTCACAATACAATTAGTTGCGGCATTCGTGACATATTTCGTTTTTATAAAGCGACATGCTCAGCTTTTTACTCGCACTGAATTCTGGAAAATGGTCGGATTCTCAACCCTGATAGAAATGATTTTGGGAATGGCTGTGCTTCTGCCGTCGGGATTGTTACGCGCAATCCCGCCCCAGATGTCGGTCGTGATCGTCATGATCAGCGGCATCGTTGCGTTCCTTGCAACGTCGCTCGGCTACTCCAATCGATTTGGAAGTACCATATTGAAAGCTGAACTCGTTAGAAGGGCAAAGATGGACTCCGAGACCTTCCGCTAGATCGCTGATTTCACGCCGCCTTCCTGAACCTGTCCCGGTCATGCGGCGCGCCGTAGTCCAGCTCCGGCCCGACCGGCACGATGCGCGTCGGGTTGACCGTCTCGTGGCTGCCGTAATAATGCGACTTGATGTGGTGCAAATTCACCGTGCCGGCGACGCCCGGCACCTGGTAGAGATCGCGCAGGTAATTCGACAGGTTCGGATAATCGGCGATGCGGCGCAGATTGCACTTGAAATGGCCGACGTAGACCGGGTCGAAGCGGACCAGTGTCGTGAACAGCCGCCAGTCCGCCTCGGTGATGCGGCCGCCGACGAGATAGCGCTGCCTTGACAGACGGTCCTCCAGCGTGTCGAGCGCCGAGAACAATTCGCCGAACGCCTCCTCGTAGGCTGCCTGCGTGGTGGCGAAGCCGGCACGGTAGACGCCATTGTTGACCGCGGGATAGACCAGCGCATTGATCGCATCGATCTCGCCGCGCAACGGTTGCGGATAAAAATCGAGCCTGGCATCGCCCCATTCGTCGAAGGCCGAATTGAGCATGCGGATGATCTCGGAGGATTCGTTGGAAACGATGGTCTGCTCGCGTTTGTCCCACAGCACCGGAACGGTGACCCGGCCCGAATAGCCGGGATCGGCCCTGGTGTAGATCTGGTGCAGGAAATCGAGGCCGTAGAGCGTGTCGCCGGTGGCGCCGTCCTCGGCCAGGAACGTCCAGCCGTCGGCGCCCATGAAATGATGGACGACCGAGACGGAAATCACGTCCTCGAGTTTTTTGAGCACGCGAAAGATCAGCGTCCGATGCGCCCACGGGCAGGCGAGCGAGACATAGAGGTGATAGGGGCCGGGCTCGGCCTTGAGCCGCGTTTTCGCCCTTCGACCGGCGTGCCGTCGCGGGTCACCCAGTCGCGCCACTGCGACTGTGCCCGCACGAACCTGCCGCCGCTCTCCCCGCTATCGTGCCAGCGGTCCTGCCATTGGCCTTCGACTAGCAATCCCATGCAATATCCTTTCGCGTTCCTGCTCGATGTAGGGCACCAAGCGGCGCCGCGGAAATCCCCGATGCTGAACAGATCGTCAACGGCTGCGTCGTCGAGTGCGCGTCGGCTGCGCGGGCCAATTGCGGCGGCTGAAAATTGGTGCTAGCGGACATCCGCATGTTCGACTTTGCCGTGATCCGGTTCGACCGACGACGAAAGAGCGCCCGCGCTTGATGAAGCGCTGACTGGCGAACGCTGCCGCTTGCAGCAAACCTTTCCTCGCATACCGGAACGCAAAGACCATGAGCCTTGCCGACTTGAAATACCTGGCCGACGTGAAATACCTGCCGGAAACTCCGGCGCACGATCCTGAAATCGAAGCCATCAATGACGAGGCCTTCGGGCCAGGTCGTTTCGTGCTCGCCGCCTACAAGATCCGCCAAGGTGGCCCGCATGAACGGGCTTTGTCCTTCGTGGCCGTCGATGGCACAATCGTCGTCGCCTCGGTACGGATGACGCGCATCGCCGCCGGCGCTGGCCGCGCGCTGATGCTCGGGCCGCTCGCTGTGCGGCCGGCCTTCAAAAATTTCGGCATCGGCCGCCGGCTGGTGGCAATCGCGCTGGAAGCCGCCGCCAAGGCCGGCGCGCCGGCGGTGATGCTGGTCGGCGACGAACCCTACTACGGCCCGCTCGGCTTCAGGAGGCTGCCGCGGGGGCAGATCTCGATGCCGCGTCCGGTCGACCCCGACCGGCTTTTGGCGCACGAGATCGTGCCGGGCGCGTTGGCGAGGCTGGCGGGCGAGGTTTGCCACGCCGACCAGGCAAGGATTGCCGCGCACATCGCCGCGATGGCATGACCGTGCCGGTGCTGTCGCACGGTGGCTTGGCGGCATAGTCTGGGCACGGAGGAGGACGTCGAGATGAACCCGAACGGCCAGATTGCGATCGTCACCGGTGGCGGCTCCGGCCTTGGCGAGGCGACGGCGCGCGCTCTTGCCGCCGGCGGCGCCAGGGTAGCCGTTCTCGATCTCGGTATCGAGCGTGCGGCCAAGGTGGCGGCTGACATCGGCGGCATCGCCGTCCGATGTGATGTGAGCGACGCCGAGAGCGGTGCCGCCGCAGTCGCGGAAGCGGCAGAGACACGCTCGGCGCACCGCGCATCCTGGTCAATTGCGCCGGCATCGTTGTCGGCATGAAGACGATCGGCAAGGACGGACCGCATCCGCTCGATCAATACCGCAAGTTGATCGAGGTCAATCTGATCGGCACCTTCAACATGATCCGCCTGGTCGCCGACCGGACCGCCAGGCTCGAGCCGCTGCAGGGCGGCGAGCGCGGCGTCATCGTCAACACCGCATCGGTCGCAGCCTATGACGGCCAGATCGGCCAGGCCGCCTATTCCGCGTCCAAGGCCGGCGTCGTCGGCATGACGCTGCCGGTGGCGCGCGATCTCGCCCGCTCCGGCATTCGCGTCTGCACCATCGCACCCGGCATCTTCAGGACGCCGATGATGGCCGGCATGCCGCAGGAGGTGCAGGATTCGCTCGGCGCCGCTGTGCCCTTCCCTTCCCGTTTGGGCGAGCCTTCGGAATACGCGGCACTTGCCTTGCACATCATCGAGAACCAGATGCTCAACGGCGAGACCATTCGCCTCGACGGCGCCATCCGCATGGCGCCGAAATAAATGCGGTGGTGATGCCTTGGACGAACCCAGGAAAGACGTGATCCGCGCGACCGATGCCGAGGCGATCAGGCTGGCAAAGACGCTGATCCGCAGCGCCCGTTTCGGCGCGTTGGCAGTGCTCGAACCAGGAACCGGTTCGCCGCTGGCCAGCCGGGTCGGCGTCGCCACAGACATCGACGGCACGCCATTGATCCTGGTGTCGATGCTGTCCGCTCATACCGGTGCCATCCTTGCCGACCCGCGCTGCTCATTGCTCGTCGGCGAACCCGGCAGGGGCGATCCGCTGGCGCATCCGCGATTGACGCTCGTCTGCCGCGCCGTGCGGCTGGAGCGCGGATCGAACGAACACGCCCGCGCCGAGCGGCGCTACCTCAACCGCAACCCCAAGGCAAAACTCTATGCCGGGCTCGGCGACTTCTCGATTTTCCGGCTCGAACCGGAGCGCGCCAGCCTGAACGGAGGCTTCGGCAAGGCCTATCTGCTCGACCGCACCGATCTGGTCGCGACGGGAGCGATCGTCGAAGAGCTTGCCGCCGGCGAGCAATCGGCGCTCGACCACATGAACGCCGACCATCTCGATGCGATTGCCCTCTACGCAAGTCATTTCGGCGGGGCGGAGAGTGACGGCTGGATCGTCACCGGGTTCGACGCCGACGGGATGGATCTCATATCGGGCGACAATGTCTGTCGGGTTTTCTTCCCCGAGCCGCTGAGAGCGGCGCGCGACCTCAGGCCTGTCCTGGTTGACATGGCCAAGGCTGCCCGATCGGCAAATTAATCACAGCCGCACAGTTAATCGGCTTGCGTGGAAAGCAAGCCTTGAGATTTGAGCGAAATGTTCTACCTTTGCGAGTGACGCTGAATCGCTGGCGTGCATCTATAGGGAAAGTCTATGGAATCCGACGCTATTGCCCCCATAGCGGCGGATGAGCAAGAAGGCATGGGGGATCTATGGTCTCGAACAAACTAGTCGCCAACGCCGGAACCGCGGCTGCGTTTCTGACGCTGATGGGCAACGAAAAACGTTTGTTGATCATGAGCTATCTGGCCGAGGGCGAGATGTCGGTCGGCGCCATAGCCGAGAAGGTATCGCTCAGCCAATCCGCCCTGTCACAGCATCTGGCCAAGCTCAGGGCTTCCGACCTTGTCGAGACCCGCCGCGACCGGCAAATGATCTATTATTCCTGCAAGTCCGCGGCGGTGCGCGAATTGCTGCACATGCTGGACGGCATTTTCGGCGAAGGTGAACTGTCGCAGATGGCTCACCGGCTGCGTCGCGCCGGGACCTGAGCGGCCGAGGCGGAGAATGCCCCGCCAAGTCCGCCTTGCTGCCAAGTCCGCCCCTCCTGCCAAGTCAGCCTTGCTACTGAACGCGCTCGTCGGCGGCCTGCGCAATCTCGTCCTTGAACTCGACCTTCGTGCCCGGCTGCACCATGGAGGCAAGGTCTTCGGCATCCCAATTGGTCAACCGGATGCAGCCATGCGAAAAGGTCGTGCCGATCTTGCCTGGTTCGGGCGTGCCGTGGATGCCGTAGCTTTCGATGGAGAGGTCGATCCAGACCGATCCCACGGGATTGTTCGGCCCGGCAGCGATGGTGAAGGGCCGCTTGGTCTTGACCCCCTTGAAAGCGAAGTCCGGATCGTAATGATAGGTAGGGTTGTGCACCACGCGCCTGACCTCCGCCATGCCGCTTGGCGCCGGCTTCTCCTCGCTCCCAATCGAGGCCGGGTAGACCGCCAGCCATTTGCCGGCACGGTCGAGCACACGCACCAGGCGAGCGCCCTTGTCGACCTCGACGGTGGCGACGCCGGCGGGAGGGTCGCCTCTGCCGACATCAGGCACCACCAAGGTCCTGCCTGGTTTCCTGAGGCTGGTGCCCGGATTGAGCATTCGCAGCAATTGGTCGCTGACGTGGAAGCGCTCGGCCAACCTCTCCACCGCATTGCGGTAGCCGAGCCGCCGCAAGCGGGCCATCCTCTCCAAGCGAGCCGGAATACGCCTGGTGAAAGGTCCGCGCACATCCTTGCGCATCACCTCATAGGTCACCAGCACCGGCTTGGCGGAGGTTGCGATGAGTTTGCTCCAGGTTTGTGGACTGAGCTTGCCATCGGGCGGAAGTCCGTTTGCCGCCTGAAACGCGGCGACGGCTTTGGCGAAGTTCCGGGAAAGGCGACCGTCGATGAGGCCCGGCGAGAAGCGGGCGCGATCCAGAAGGATCTGCGCCTTCAGCAGCATCGGATCGACACCCTTCGGTTCGCCGATAGTGAATTGGGACTGATTGACGGTGGCTGGATCGAGCTTGGCCGCGCGGGCCACGCCGCATGCGAGGGCAAGTGTGGCGGCAAAGACGAGGAGGAGCCTGATCATCGATGTCGTCCCAGGACCGCAGCAGGAGCCCGCCTCTATGACGCGGCATGGCCCCGTGGGGTTCCTTCGCCCCATCGAAATTCTGCATTGAAGCGGCTTGGCCGAAGTGCCGTGCCGCGGGAATCAATATCTCCATGCCGCCAGGAGGCCAGGCAAGGCGTCTCGGCCCGGCGCCTTGTGATTGGATTTGACCGTTAGAACGGCGTGCATCCATTTGGACGCTGAGATACGGTCAGAGCTTCGGATCCGGCATCATGCCTTCCGAAGCCGAATCCCGATTCGCGGCCGACGCATGGTCCGCCGAGGAAGCCATGAATCCGATCCGCATAGACGACCCGCAGGATCCTCGCGTCGCCGCCTATCTCGACATCCGGGAGCGAGATCTTGCCGGCCGGCAAGGCCGTTTCGTCGCCGAAGGCAAGGTGGTGCTCGACACGCTGCTCGCCGCCCGGCGCTTCGAGGCAGAATCGGTGCTGGTGCTCGAGAACCGGCTGGCCGGCCTCGATGACGTCCTGCGCAAGGCGCCTGCCGGGCTTCCGATCTATGTCGCATCCGGCGAAGTCATGGACAGGATTGCCGGATTCCACATGCATCGCGGCATATTGGCGATCGGCCGCAAGGGCGCGGCCGTCTCCGCTGAAGCTTTGCTCGGCGCACTGCCCGCCCGCGCGCTGATCGTGGTGCTGGTCGGCATCGCCAATCATGACAATATGGGATCGATCTTCCGCAATGCCGCCGCCTTTGGCGCGGATGCCGCGCTTCTCGATCCGACCTGCTGCGATCCGCTGTACCGCAAGGCAATCCGCGTCTCGGTGGGCGCGGCCTTGAAAGTCCCCTTCGCCTGCTTTGCCGATACCGCCGGCTGCACCGCCATGCTCGACCGGCAAGGCTTCAGCCAATTCGCCTTGTCGCCGCGCGGGCAGATCGACATTCGCGATGCCAAGAGAAACGGCCGGCTGGCGCTCTATCTCGGCACCGAGGGCGAAGGCCTGCCGGAAAGCCTGCTTGCCCGCCTGCAGACACTGCGGATCGGTATGGAGCAAGGCTTCGACAGCCTGAACGTCGCCGCCGCGTCAGCCATCGCGCTGCATCATTTTTCCGGAGCCTAATTTAGAGCCGGGGCGTCCCGCTCGCGCTTGTGGAATCTTAGTCGGTCGAAGCGGCCTTCTGCAGCGCCCGCACCCGATCGGCAAGGCTGCGTCCGCCGCTCCCCGGCCGCGTATCCTCAGGCGCTGCAAGCGCCCGGGCGATCGGCGAATCCGGCCCGTCGAGCTTTGCCGTCAAGGCCACGACTTGCGCCGCCAGATCGTTCATCTCTTCGCGCAATGCCGCGCTGGCGCTGCCGGTATCGTCTCCGGCCTGTGATTTCGACGTTTCGACGGCGGCAAGATCTGTCTTCAGCCGCCTGTTCTCGCGTGCCAGCGATGTCAGCCTGGCCTCCAGCCGCTCGCGGTCGGCGTCGAGCTTGGCGGTTGTCTTTTCGATGTCGCCGTTGGCGGTCGCATTGACCTGACTGCCTGGCACGCCGGCAAGACCCACCGCAGGCGTCCTTTCAGCGCCTTTCGGCTTTTCGCGAAGGCGCACCAGTTCCTTCTCGCGGCGCTCCAGCCTGTCCTCGCGATCGGCCAGCGAGGCGAGCAGGCGTTCGACCTTCTTTTCCAACTCGCCGGTTCTTTTCTTCTCGGCCTTCAACGCATCCCGCAAAACCTTGCTTTCGGCTGCCAATTCCTGGCTGCGCCTGTCCGCCTCCTTGCGCTGGCCGCGCAGCAGCGAAATGTCGCTTGCCAACTTCTGCAGCTCGGATTCGCGCGCCACCAGCTCGATCTGCCGGCTGCTGGATGAAAAACTGGCGTCGTCATACATGTGCTCCAGTTTCCGCAGTTCGAGCCCGCGCTTTTCGAGGGCGCGCTCGGTCTCCGCAAGCCGTTCCGACAGCTGCTGCAGTTGCTCATCGCGCTTGCGAAGCTCCTCGCCGCTGGCTGTAAGATCGGCGACGACCCGGTTCTTGTCCTGTCGCTCGGCCGCCAATTCCTTCAGGGCTTCGCGGTCGCGGCCGATCTCGACCAGCTGTTCGGCGGCTTTCTCGCGCAATGACTTGACGTTCATTTCAAGCCGGCGCACCGAAACCGCGAACTCGGCGCGAATGCGATCCTTGTCCGCCTGGATCTCGGCCAGCGTCAACGGCATCGAGCCCTCGACGCGCTTGCGCGTCAGCGCCACCGCCCGCCGCCACACGGCCGGAGCAATCATCAGCGCCAGAAAGCCGGCGCAGAGAAAGCCGAGAACAAAGAACAGGATCGACTGGACCAAGATGACTATCCGTTGTGCATGGCAACCGCCAAAGGTCGACTTTGCCATCTTCGCATGACGGAAATCCGGCACCACGGCAAGAGTATGCTGCGGCAAAGCTCAGACCGTGGGATCACAGCTCCAATCGCAGTGGCGCCATCATGCAGGTCAGAACGGATTCCAGGTCGCGCGCTGGGTGAGCTTGAGGTAGCCGAGATTGACGCCGAGACGAGCGCCGACGCCGGTACGGATCGGCACGAGCAGCACATTGTTGTTCTTCAGCACGTTGAAGCCGACGCCGGCGACGACATAGGCGGAGCCGGCG
This sequence comes from Mesorhizobium sp. M1006, assembly GCF_040318825.1. NCBI lineage: Bacteria > Pseudomonadati > Pseudomonadota > Alphaproteobacteria > Hyphomicrobiales > Phyllobacteriaceae > Mesorhizobium > Mesorhizobium sp. M1006. The sequence continues at coordinate 27,720 of NZ_JAMYMZ010000013.1, read as the reverse complement.
ACGCCGCCAAAACGATTATACAGGCTGCTCACATCGTCGAGATTGTAGACCAGCATCATGACGCGCGAGCCCTCGCCGCCGAAATCCCAGCCGAGCGAAGGGCCTTGCCAGAACACTTTGTGGTCGCCGGCATTCTTGGTGTAGAGCGTGCCTTCGCCATAGGTCAGGCCACCGATCAGCGCCCCGGACCCCTCTTCGCCGAGCAGATAGCCGTTCGGCAGGCCATAGGTGGCGAAAATCTTCTCGACGACGGTGGCGAGCCCGCCCGACGTCGCGCCGAAGAATTTATGACCGGAATCGACGATCTCCTGCGCGGTGTATTCCTGCGCCCGCGCGGCCGATGCCGAAAAGGCGACAAGGCCGATGAGCGCGATCGTCATTGAGATGACACGGAAAAAAGTCCGGTCGTAGAATCGGGAAACCATGCTTCCAATCTCCGTCAGGGAGCACTTTCGCCGACGCCTCGCACCCGTACGGCTCTTTGGCGGCCGTTAAGGATGACTGTTAGGGGCAAACTATGCCGTAATCCTTTTTCAACCATTAAACTCCCACATGAAGATGGCGGTTCGAAGGCTGTTTTCACATCGCCCGCGCAGCACCCTGCTGCGTGAACACGCCATTTTCGACAATCATGATTTCGGATTTGTTGCTGCACGCACAAGCGCTGTGTATTCAGAATGCTTGGGAGAGAGCGTGATTCGTGTGGACAGGCGTGATCATGATCGCCCGGTCATTGTGTTGTGAAATTTGCAGGGATTTTTGCCGATGGCCGAGCTTTTCACCCTTTCCGCACCCGATCTGGCAGCGCTGCTGTGCAGCCGGGTCTGCCACGACATCATTTCGCCGGTCGGCGCCATAAACAACGGGCTTGAGCTGCTCGACGAAGGCGGCGCCGACGAAGACGCCATGAAACTGATCCGCCAAAGCGCCAAAAACGCCTCCGCCCGCCTGCAATTCGCCCGCATCGCCTTCGGTGCCGCCGGTTCCGCCGGCATGCTGATCGACACCGGGGACGCCGAGGCCGTGGCCATCGCCTTCCTGAAGAACGAGAAGCCGGAACTGATCTGGAACGGAACCCGCGCACTGTTGCCCAAGAACAAGGTCAAGCTGCTGCTCAATCTCATCCTCGTCGCTAACGCCGCCATTCCGCGCGGCGGCAGGCTGGTGGTCACGCTGGAGAACCTCGAGACCGAGCCGCGCTTTGCGCTCGCGGCGAGCGGCCCGATGCTGCGCGTGCCGCCCAAATTCCTGGAATTGCATTCCGGCCACAGGCCGGAAGAGCCGATCGACGCGCATTCGGTGCAGCCCTATTACACGCTGCTCCTGGCCCGCGAAGCCAACATGACGATTTCGATCCATGCGACCGCCGACGAGATCGTCCTTTCCGCAGCCTGAAGTTCTCCTAAAGAGCGGGGAAAGTATTTTTCTCAAGTCATATTTGCGGCGTTGTCCTAACATCTGTGGGCGGGCTTGCGGATTGATTGCGTGAAGCATTGCGAAAGAAGATTTCACTTAAAACACCTTCAGGAAAATTTTACCTAACGGCTTTTCGGCTTCTTTACCAGATCGGCCTATGTTCCCCGGCAGATGCCACGACGCTGCCGGTTCGCCGCATGGCAAAGAGGGTCCCGGAATGAAACGCTGCATGTTCGTCGACAATTCGAGCGTCATCAGGAAGGTCGCAAGGCGTATCCTGGGCGGTTCCGGCATGATGGTGATCGAAGCCGCCAGCGGCCACGAGGCGATCGAGATGTGCGCGGCCGACATGCCTGATATCATCGTCATCGACGGCGCCTTGCCGGACATGCAGGCGCAGGACCTCATCCGCCGCCTGCGCGCCATGGAAAGCCCGGTATTGCCGCAGGTTTTGATTTCGCTGGTCGAGGTCGATGTCGGGGCGATCATGCGGGCAAAACGAGCCGGCGCCCAGGGCTACCTGCTGAAGCCGTTCAACCGGCCGCAACTGCTCGAGTGCTTCCGCGCCTTGAAGATTGCCGCCTGATCAGAGCTGTTCCATTCCGACGAAAATCGGATCGGCTCTATCTTGTTGTTTTGCCGGGTTCTTTTCCGAAAAAATCGGCGCCCACCTTGGGATCACGCCCCTAGTTCAGGCGCTGACGCGGATATCTTCGGGCTCACGCAGCACATAGCCGCGGCCCCAGACGGTCTCGATGTAATTCTGCCCGCCAGACGCGGCGTCAAGCTTCTTGCGCAGCTTGCAGATGAAGACGTCGATGATCTTCAGCTCCGGCTCATCCATGCCGCCATAGAGATGGTTGAGGAACATTTCCTTGGTCAGCGTGGTGCCCTTGCGCAGCGAGAGCAGTTCCAGCATCTGATATTCCTTGCCGGTCAGATGCACGCGCTGGCCACCGACCTCAACGGTCTTGGCATCGAGATTGACCACCAGGTCGCCGGTGGTGATGACCGACTGGGCGTGGCCCTTGGAACGCCGCACGATGGCATGGATGCGGGCGACCAGTTCGTCCTTGTGAAAGGGCTTGGTCATGTAATCGTCGGCGCCGAAGCCGAGGCCGCGCACCTTGTCCTCGATGCCGGCCATGCCGGAGAGGATGAGGATCGGCGTCTTCACCTTGGACAGGCGAAGTGTTCTCAAAACTTCATAGCCCGACATGTCGGGGAGATTGAGGTCGAGGAGAATGATGTCGTAATCGTAAAGCTTGCCTAGATCGACGCCCTCTTCGCCAAGGTCGGTCGTATAGACATTGAAACTTTCCGATTTCAGCATCAGCTCGATGCTTTGTGCGGTTGCACTGTCGTCTTCTATCAGCAGAACGCGCATTTCATTCCCCTTTTCTGCTGCCGGACCATTTCACGACCCGTCCAGGACCGGAGCAGTGATTGCCTGAGCAGAGGCTGCCATCGAATGGTTAATAAAACCTAATTCCCCGTCCATGACGGTATCAGATTTTTTAACCCCTTTCTACACCTTGTTGAATCCAATAACGAATCACAGACCCAAACCGTTAATGCAGCACATTAATAAGCCAGACTAAGCGACTCTTCGGACTCGTTGGCCGGGTTTCCCGACGAGAAGCAGAATTTTTACCCGCCCTTAAGTCCTGAGCCGTATGATTAACAATGCCCGTAAACGAATGGTTACCGCCGGCAAAAAACTTTAGGAGTTTGTTTCCCATAGTTCGGGGAAAGCCGGTGGAAACGGGTCAAGCCTGGGCCTTGCCGGGTGAATTGGACGATATGTGCAGGTGTGCGTTTCCGGGAGTACCGAATCATGAAGTCACGTGAAAACCTCGTTCGGCTGAAGCAATTTCAGGTGAGCGAGAAGCGGCGGCAGCTGCTGCAGCTCGACATGATGATCGCCGAATTCGAGCGCATGGCCGTCGAGCTGGAACTTCAGATTGCTGCCGAAGAGAAGAAGGCCGGCATCACCGACATCAATCACTTTGCTTATCCGACCTTCGCCAAGGCGGCACGTCTGCGCCGCGACAACCTTAGAAATTCGCAAAGCGACCTCGCCCAGCAGCGAAATGTCGCCGAATCATTGCTGAGCGAAGCCGAAGCGGAGCTTTCCAAGGCCGAGATGCTGGAATCGCGCGACACCAAGGCGCGCGACACGGAAGCCGGCGGCCGCAGCGCCATGATCGGCTGAAAACAAGACTCTAACGCGCGTCGCGCTTGTGCGCTATTGCTGCGCACCGACTGTGCCCGCCTCAGGCATCCAGATCTACTTGCTGTTCCGCCGCCCGTGCGCGCGCATTTTTGATGTCGGGCACATGCTGCTCCGACCAGGCTCTGATCTGATTGAGCAGCCCTGCCAGGTTCTGGCCAAGTTCGGTCAACTCATATTCGACCCGCGGCGGAATGACCGGGAAAACCTCGCGCCGCACAAGCCCGTCGCGTTCCAGGATACGCAGCGTCTGCGTCAGCATTTTCGGCGTGATGCCTTCGAGCTTGCGCGCCAATTCGCCGTTGCGGAGCCGGCCCCGGCGCAGCGCACAGATCACCAGGTAGACCCATTTGCTGGCGAGCGTCTCGAGCACGGCGTGTGACGGGCACGACCGCCGAAAGGCGTCATAGCCAAAAGGGGAAACATCTTCACTATCCATGGGGTGCATATATATCAAAAAGGTATATACTAGACAAGAGAAAATAACTATCCAAATGATAGTGGCACATCAAAACCAGCAGGAGAGCCTTCCATGCGTGCCATTATCCAGAATTCCTTCGGCGGACCCGATGTCCTCGTCATTGCCGATCGCCCCGCGCCATCACCCGAAGCCGGCGAAGTGCTCGTCCGCATCGAAGCGGCCGGCATCAATCCGGTCGATGGTGCGGTGCGCGGCGGCCACTATCCGCTGCTTGGCGAGCCGCCTTTTGTCCTTGGCTGGGATGTTTCGGGGACTGTCGAGGCGCTGGGCTCCGGCGTCTCCGGCCTCAAGGTCGGCGATGCCGTGTTCGGCATGCCGCGCTTTCCCAAACAGGCGGCAGCCTACGCCGAACTCGCCGCTGTCCCGGCTGATGAGCTTGCGCCGAAACCTGAAGGCATAGATCACGCGCAAGCCGCCGCGCTGCCGCTGGCCGGCCTGACGGCCTGGCAAGGCCTTGTCCGCCATGGCCGGCTCGATTCTGCCAAGCGCGTGCTGATCCACGCCGGAGCCGGCGGCGTCGGCCACCTGGCGGTGCAGATCGCCAAGGCGCACAGCGCTTACGTCGTCGCGACCGCCAGCCCGGAAAAGCTCGATTTCGTCCGCTCGCTCGGCGCCGACGAGGTGATCGACTACACAAGGGATGATTTCACCGCGAAGGCCCGCGACATCGATCTGGTTCTGGACCCGTTCGGCGGCGTGCATGCGGAGCAATCACTGAAAGTGCTCACTGCCGGCGGCGTTCTGGTGTCGCTGCTCGATGTCAGCGATGCCACCAAGGCAAAGGCCAGGACGCGAGGCATCCACGTCGAGCGCATGTCCGTAGTGCCCGACCGTGCCGCTCTGGTGGAGCTCGGCAAATTGATCGACGCGAAAAAGCTGGCCGTCCACGTGGCAAAGGCGTTTCCCCTCGAACAGGCCGGTGCCGCCCATGCCTTTCTCGCCACCAGGCCGATCGGCAAGGTGGTGCTGACGGTCTGAAATTGCAGATCGTCGACCCTCGCAGACGTAAGGGCGCTGATCAGCGCCCTTATCGGCCTAATGCCGGTATTGCTGGATGCGCGTGGTGCGCAGGCCGGCAAGGCCGTATTCGTCGATCGACGCTTGCCAGGACAGGAATTCCTCGGTGGTGAGCTTGTAGCGCTGGCATGCCTCTTCGAGGCTCAAAAGCCCGCCACGCACCGCCGCCACCACTTCCGCCTTGCGCCGGATAACCCAGCGACGTGTGTTCGTCGGCGGCAGATCGGCGATGGTAAGTGGGCTGCCGTCCGGCCCGATAACATATTTGACTCGCGGTCTAATTAGATCGGTCATCGTACTCTCTACAAAAAACTCAAAGACCCAATCCCCACCACATTACCGCCACAGCTTTAAAATTTGCCTAAGCAGACCCTAATGGTTAGGTAAGGATCATGAACGCGGCGTTAGCCTTTTCATCGGCATTTGAAACATCTGCCGGCAAGCGCATTGAACCCGGCAGGAAAAATGAGCCGGCCCGGCAAAGCTGGCGCAGCCGAGACGCTTGACCTATATTCCGGCCATTGGCATTGAAGCGCCGCGCAGAACGAAAGAACCATGAACAGCCTCGATCTTCCCGGACGCCCCGAAAACACCCGCGTCGTCGTCGCCATGTCGGGCGGTGTCGATTCGTCGGTCGTTGCCGGCCTCCTGAAGCGCGAGGGCTACGACGTCGTCGGTGTCACGCTGCAGCTTTATGACCACGGCGCGGCAACGCACCGGGCCGGCTCATGCTGCGCCGGCCAGGACATCGACGATGCCCGCCGCGTCTCCGAGACGCTCGCCATCCCGCATTACGTCCTCGATTACGAGGAGCGCTTCCGCAAGGCGGTGATCGACCCGTTCGCCGAGAGCTATGTCGCCGGCGAAACGCCGATCCCTTGCGTTTCCTGCAATCAGACGGTGAAATTCGCCGACCTTCTTGCGACCGCCAAGGAACTCGGCGCCGACGCGCTGGCGACCGGCCACTACATCCGTTCCGGCGCCAATGGCGCCCACCGCGCGCTTTACCGGCCGGTCGACGCCGACCGCGACCAGAGCTACTTCCTGTTCGCCACCACCCAGGCACAGATCGACTATCTGCGTTTTCCGCTCGGCGGCCTGTCGAAGCCTGAGGTTCGCGCCATCGCCGAGGAGATGGGACTGACGGTTGCGGCCAAGCAGGACAGCCAGGACATCTGCTTCGTGCCGCAGGGCAAGTATTCCGACATCATCGCCAAGCTGAAGCCGGCTGCCGCCAATCCGGGCGACATCGTCCATATAGACGGGCGCGTGCTTGGCCGCCACGAGGGCATTTTGCGCTACACCGTCGGTCAGCGCCGCGGCATCGGCATCGCCTCGGGCGAGCCGCTCTACGTCGTTCATCTCGACGCCGACCGGGCCCGCGTCGTCGTCGGCCCGCGCGAGGCGCTGGAGACCCACAAGATCTTCTTGCGCAACATGAACTGGCTGGGCGATGGCCCGCTGACCGCTATCCCGGCGGCCGGGCTTGAGCTTTTCGCCAAGGTGCGCTCGACGCGGCCGCCGCGCCCGGCCGTGCTACATCACCGCGCCGGTGTCACTTCGGTGGAACTGGTAGACGGCGAATCCGGCATCGCGCCCGGTCAGGCTTGCGTGCTCTATTCCGACGATGGCAACGAGGCGCGCGTGTTCGGCGGCGGCTTCATCGAGCGCTCCGAGCGCGGCGCGGAGGCCGAGGCGATGCTGACGCGGCTTGCCGTCCAGCCGGCGCGGGTACCCGCCGAATAGACGGCGTTTTCTCTTAGGGCCTTGTATGGGCGGGCCTTGTATGGGCGACGGTGCCGGCGGTCAGGATGCGCAGCACGCGGATGGCCTCCTCGCCGCTGGTGCGCGGTTCGGCCCGCGTCTCGATGCAGTGGATGAAATGCGCCAACTCGCGCGTCAGCGGCATGCCCTCACCGACCGCGACATAGGACGGCTCGTTGGCGGTGAACGCCCATTGGCCGCTGTCCTGCCACACCGCGTGGCGATAGACGGCAAGCTTGCGCTCCCATGGCTCGACATCGTCGAACACCGCCATCGCCTTGGTGCCGACAACGGTCAGCCGCCGTTCGCGGTAAGGGTTGAGCCGCGAGGCGAACAGATGGCCGCGCAGGCCGTTGGGAAAGCGCATGTGCAGATGTGCAAAGTCGCTGAGATTGTCGAGAAGAGCAGCGCCTTCGCCGCGCACTTCGACCGGTTCGGTGCCGGTGATGGCCAGGATCATCGACAGATCGTGCGGCGCCAGATCCCATAGCGCGTCGTTTTCGGTGTGGAACTTGCCGAGGCCGAGCCGATGCGAATGGATGTAGCGGACTTCGCCGAGTTCGCCATTGTCGATCAGCGCCTTCAGCGTCTCGAAGGCGGGATGAAAGCGCAGCACGTGGCCGACCATGAAGACACGGCCATTATCGGCGGCCGCCTGCACCGAGCGTTCGGCATCGGCCACCGTCAGCGCGATCGGCTTCTCCACCAGCACGTCCTTGCCGCCGAGCACGGCGCGCACCGCCATGTCGGCATGGAACTGCGGCGGCAGCGCCATGACAATGGCGTCGACATCGTCGCGGGCAAACAGCGCCTCCGGCTCTATCGCAAGGCAATCCTGCTCGCTGGCAAAACCCTCCGCACGCGCGGGGTTGACGTCCGAAACCGCATGCAGCGCGCCGAGCGCCTTTAGGGTGCGGATGTGGTTGCTGCCCCAGTATCCGCAACCGAGGACTGCAATGCGCGGTTTCATCAATTCATGACCATGACTTTCGTGGCCGAGACATAGCGACGTGCCTCGCTGAACTCAACCCCGGCCTGTGCGCCCAAATGTCTGCCCGGCAAAGCTTTCGGGGCCAGCAATATGCCGGCGCGGCAGCCACTTCGATGCTTGACAGGCTTGGCCTCGCAACCTTATATCCGCGCGACCTTGGCGAACGCGCCGATATGCCTGCCGATTTAAGCTGGATTTCGGGCCTTCGCCGCCCTGGCGGGGTAGCTCAGTTGGTTAGAGCACGGGAATCATAATCCTGGGGTCGGGGGTTCAAGTCCCTCTCCCGCTACCACCTTTCCCCACACTCCTTTGACGCCGTTGGGAAAGGCATCCTCGCCCAGGAGCGCGGTCAGACGCCCCGCGATTTCGACTTCAATGCCGCCGATCCTTGATGGATCTCGAAACACAGTAACAGTTTCGATCAAGTCCCGCATCGCCTCTGCAGTTTCGGAATCGCCGGCCACAACGCCTTCGGCAAGCCCTGTTTGAAGCTGGTTTAGTTGTTCCTCGTAGCGCGCCAGCACCGCAGGATGCAGTGCAATGACATCAGTCGGCGCGGGCACGTTGTCCAGCTCGGCTACAATGCACTTACGTTCTTCATTGAGCGCCGTTGATTGCGGCCCCAACACGGCTGGGTCGCCATGACCCTTGGCGATGGCATTGACCAGCCGATCGATCTCCCGAGATAGCTCTCCAAGCCGTCGTTCCAAACGAGTGCGCTTCGCATCGGTTTCGGCTGCCAGGCGCCTTCGTTCTTCGTGATACGTCTGGACGTACTGGGCTATCACATCCGGATGGCGCATCTCCGCGGTGAGCCCGTTTAAGACAGCATTCTCGACCGTATCCAGATAGAAAGTCTTCGGATCAGGGCATGTCCCGTTCTCTGTCGCCGCCGAGCAACGGATACGAATTCGCCTGGACTTGTCCTTGCCGTTTGAGGACATCCCCGCTCCACAAGCACCGCACCTCAAAAGCCCCGACAACATATGTCGGGGCCGGCGCTGATGGCTTGGGTGTGTAACTGCACGAGCCTTTTTCCTGGCTCGTGCCGCTTCAAACAGTTCGGGCGAGATAATGGCAAGGTCGGGAACTTCGACAGTTTGCCATTCGCCTCTAGGATTTGGGCGCGAGATACGTTTGCCGGTGTCGGGGTCCTTGACCATTCGGACCTTGTTCCAAATCAGCCGGCCGGCATAAAGTTCATTCTGAAGCAGCCCAGTCCCTCTTTGTGCATTTCCATTGATGGTGGAGGCATTCCAGACTCGACCGCGAGGTGGTGGTATGCCGTCTTTATTGAGATTGTAAGCGATGTCGCGCGGCGTCCGTCCGTCAACGTATTCCCTAAAGACGCGACGCACGACCTCGGCTTCGTCCTCTGCGATCAGGCGCTTTCCAGGGTCGCCCAGCAGGTAAGAATAGCCGTAGGTTAATCCACCCGCATGGAGTCCTTTGTTAACTCGGCCAGCTTGGCCTCGCCGAACTTTGTGAGCATTGTCCTCTCGATAGAGCTGCCCAACAAGGCCGCGAAGCCCGACCAAGACTGTGTTTACCACCCCCTCATGAACGGCACGAATTTCGATCCCAAGAAATGAGAGGCGCTTGTGAATGCCGGCAAGGTCTTCCATGTCACGAGAGAGCCGATCAAGCGCCTCGACGACGAGCACATCAAATTCGTGCTCACGAGCTTTGTCCATAAGGTGGAGCAAACCATCGCGCCCCATGACCGAACCGCCGGAGCGAGCTCGATCGTCAAACGTTGCGACAACGTTCAAACCCTCACGCTCAGCGTAAGTTCGGCAGAGCGTGAGTTGATCGTCTATTGATCGTTCATTCTGAAGATCGGTTGAGAAGCGTGCGTATATCGCGGCTCGATTCATGATCTATTTTCTCGGCCTGTTCGCGCGCGTGATCTTCGCGGGCCGCTTGGCGCGCGAGAGCGCTTGCAAGACGCAGAATCGCTCTGTCGGGCGCCGGGCGCAAGATGCTTTTGTGGGATTTCACCACCATTGCGGGTGGCGCTCGTCATGGAAGAATAGCCAGGGGCACAATCTCGCGGAAAATACCAGTCCGCAGAATGCGCGGCCTCCTTCAAGCCTGCCGAGATCACTTTCTTGGTCCATGTCTCGCAAGATGTGTTCAGGCGCGAGACAAGAGAAGGCATCAAATCCGTCGGTCGCAAAAAGGGATAGCAAGGCGTGCTATTCGGAAACCACAAGCTTGATCGGTTGCTCTCGTTGAATCAGCCCTTGCGCTTGGCAGCTGCTGCTCGGCCCCTCGTCGGACTCCAGTGATTGCTCGTCAGCCTACAACACCGATGCGAAAATCGCATCAGCTTCGCGGATGACCGAGGTTTCCAGGCCTTCAGCGGTCTCGCTAATCCGAAGCTGATTCCGACAGTCAGCTCGGAGCTCCTGGCCCGAACTTGTTGAGAGCTTGGCCGACTCGGTTGCAGCACGAACCGCCAACCAATGCGCGCCCTGACTTATCGCAGTGTCATAGGCTTTAGTTAGGACTTTCATCCCTCGGGTCACATCCGCCTTGGCGATCAAGCAACCCTCAATACGTTCTATTTCAGCCTGCGCCCATCTCTCGTCGGTCTTGTCCATCGCCTCGATAGCATTCTCGATCGCCCCGAGGCCCTCATCGATCCGTCCATGCCGGAGGCAAATATCCGCAATCGACGAATAGAAGTGTGGCAAGTGCAGTTCAGAGCCCGTCGAGCGCCAACGGTTAATGCCATCTCGCAGCATTTTGAGCCCTTCGTCGGGTAGGTCGCTGCCGATGGCCCAGCCGAGCAACGTGCGAGCACCGCCGGACCAGGATGCCAGTCTGCGGTTGTCAGCTAAAATGAGCATCTGTTCAGCGATCGCGCGGCACTCGACCGGCTCATTGCGGAAACGTCGAGCAAGGGCGAGGTTCATGAGGATAAATGCCAGATTGAGCGGATGATCGAGCCGCTCCGCGGTTTCAACGCTCGACGCACAATTGGCGAGCCCGGTATCGACCCGCCCTGCGAGCACCTGCGCCACGCCGAGATAACTGCGACAAATCGAGGGGCCGTCCTCTCCATACCTTGCGACATCGAAATGCCTATCGGAGGTCGCCCAGGCATTGATTCCAGCCTCGGCCTCCCGTGCAGCATCCCCAATGGCACCGAGATAGAAATAGGACGTGGCGAGCGCCCGATGCGCCAAAGTCGTTTCCTCAACGTTTTCTCTGCGCGAGGCTTCGACAAGGAGTTCCTTGGCCAAGTGTCGGCTCCGGTGCAGGTCAGGCCGGTCAAGATAGAAGTTCCAAAGCGAACGTCGGGCAAAAAAGAGGTTGGACGTGAGGCCCGTGGATATACAAAGCTCTTCGGCACGGAGAAAGTTCGCTTCAACCTTCTCCGACGCATATCCAGCTGACGCGTTCAGCGGGACGCCCATTTCAATCCGGATTCCGAGTTCAAGCTCATTTGCATCGCCCGAGTTAGTGACTGCTTCCAGGGCGTGCAGCGCGCTCGTGAAATGCGCGACCGCCTCCGGATTGGCAAATCGCGCCGCGGCAGCGCGCCCAGCTTGGAGGAAGCATTCAGCTGCCTCACGATACCGCTTTGCCGCCATGAGGTGGTGTGCAACCAGCTCCGGTTCGGCTGTCGACTCCGAGCCGAGTTTGTCGGCCAGTTGGCTGTGTATGTGCTGGCGCACCGATTTCAACATGCTGTGATAGGCAGCATCGCGAACGAGCGCGTGCTTGAACGTGTATCGTGCGTCCGAGCCCCGTCCGCGACGGAAGACGAGCTCGGCATCCACGAGCTGATCGAGTGCCTCTTCCAACTGGGCAGCGCTGAGCCGCGTGACCGATCGAAGGAGGTCGTGGCGGAATTCGCGGCCGATGCATGCGGCCATTTGCGCAACTTCCTTGACCGGCTGCAATCGGTCGAGGCGGGCCATCAGCGAATCGTGCAACGTTAGCGGAATGTCGAGATTTGCGAGTCCGGCATGATCTTCGTCGAAGACGGCTGCGCGATCGAAGTGGCGGGCTTCAAGAACACCCTTTGTCAGCTCTTCAATGAACAGCGGCACACCATCCGTCGTGGCGATGATCTTGTCCACAATGGTGGGCGGTAGTCGAATATCGCCAGCGAGCTTCTCGATGAATGCGGTGGTCTGTTCACGGCCCAGGCGATTAAGCGCCAATTTCGTCACTATGGGATGTCCGCCAAAACCGTGTTCGAAGGTCGGTCTCGTCGTCACCATCATCATGACCCGAGCGTGCTGAATCCGTTCGACACATTGATCCAACAATTCGAGTGTTGTCGCGTCAATCCAGTGGATGTCCTCGATCACGAACAACAATGGCAGCCTTGCTGCAGCGTCGAGAATGTCGTCCAACAATCCGTCAAGCGTTCGCGCTCGCAGTTGCTGCGGATTCAGGCCCGTCAAAGCATCGCTGTGGTGGTTTTGAAGATCGAGCAGGGAAGCGAAAATAGGCAACAACGGATTTGCTGGACCTTTGGTGGCTTCGAGTTTTCTGACCTTCTCTTCATCCTCATCGGCTTCTCCAATACCGATAGTGCGGCGGAGCTGCTGAACAGCTGGATAGAGCGGCGAGCCAGAGTAATAGGGCGAGCACTGATAGCTCACCCGCACATGGTTCTCTTGAGAGACCGCGTCGATCAAGGCGCGGGTGATGCGAGATTTTCCGATACCCGCCTCGCCGCTGAGAAGCACGAGCTGGCCTTCGCCCCTCTTCGCTTGGCCCCATCGTTCGAGAGCAAGTCCGAGTTCGAGGTCTCTTCCGAACATGACTTGAGGAGCGCTCGTGACGCGCGCGTCATAGCGTGTCTCGATGGCATGTTCCCCGACAACCAGAAATGGCGAGACGGGTACCGAAAATCCCTTCAGTTCGATAGGACCCAGGCTCTCGACCGCGAATATTCCGCCGAGCAACTTTCTCGTGCTCTCGGCGACCACCACATATCCCGGTTGGGCCAGGGCTTGCAGCCGAGCGGCGAGATTGGGTGTTTCGCCAATGACGACTTCTTCGTGTGCGGACCCAGTCCCGATGACTTCTCCGACGACACATAATCCCGTGGCAATTCCCACTCTAGCTGCCATTGGCACTTGAGCAGGAGTGCGCAAACTGGCGACAGCTTTCACAATGGAACGTCCAGAGCGGACCGCCCGCTCGGCGTCCTCCTCGTGGGCGAGTGGCCAGCCGAAGTAGCACAGCACGCCGTCGCCCATGAATTTGGCGACGTAGCCATCATAACGGGCGACCTCTGCGGCGACCAACGATTGATATGCGGCTATGACCGAGCCCAAGTCCTCAGGATCGAGCGTCGAGGCCAGCACGGTCGATCCCACGAGGTCGACGAACATAACCGTCAGGTTGCGCCTCTCTGCCTCACTCCCCTCTCGCCTAGGCACTGCACTTTGGAGAGCATCCCGCTTGGCATTGTCGTTTGCTTTCGGCGGTTGGGCCGGTGGATGCGAGAGCTCGGCGATCGCGGCCAGGATTCTTCTCCGGTGACCAACAGATTTTACGCCAAGCTCCCGCAGGTCATCGTCGGAGAGCTTTGGTAGAATTGCCGGTTCAATGTCGTTGTCGATGAATGCGCCGGCATACTGCTCAAGGCCCAAACCTTGCAGCCATGAAGCGATCTCCTTGCCGCCCTGCTGACGATCCATCGAAGCAGTCAAGCGCACATACTCAAAATGTCAATCGGACCGCCTAAGAATGCGTCACCGTTTGTGGTCAGGTGCGGACGAGCAGCGTCCGCGCTGCACCGAAGCGCTCCCCATCCGATTGCCTGGGCTCACCGCTGCTCCTGGCGCAACCGCGACCTCCAAAATGATCGCCAACAATGTCTGCGTTCAGGCAGTGGCAACAGTGCCTTCAATGGCTGACATGAGGCGCGAGGCGGACCTGCCCGATGTTTCATGCGCCGAATGCCCGAGATGCGAGCGCAGCCATTAACCATCGATTAACTATTCGGTCGCCTTTAATTCAATTTTGCAGCATACTGATTTGGGTAGCGTGGCTGCTCAAGGAGATTGGGACAAGAGAGGGTAATTCTCCTGTTCGCGCACCAGACTTTCACTCACGACATTCGAAATTGAAAAAGAAGCGACGGAACACCGTCGTGTCATGGGGAGGCGCCGCATCATGTTTGATGAGGAGCGCCAGAATGAAGATCGAAGACGCAGTTACCGCAGTGACGTCAGAAGCGAGCGCGCTCATGTCTTGCCTCGGCCAGCCCGTTGTCGCCTACCACGTCACGGAAATCATGAGAGAGACAGACCTGGCACACGCCCGCGAGATGCAGCTCGCGCTGGTGCGACGAACCATCGAGGCTCTTGTCGATGACGGCCTGGAAGGCGTCGCCGCCGAACATTTTGCATCCGAGTTCGATGGCAGCATCGGCTTGACCTGGAGACTTCTGCACGCATCCGACGGCGTGGCGCATTGATCAAGACCAGAGCGGTCTTGGTCAAGCTCTGGCAAGGTCAGCTTCTAGCGCTAAGTTGCCCGTTCCGGCGGCCGGCTCAAGCGGCAAAATCTGACCCCGTTGCCGACATCAGTCCGGACAAGTACCAGTTGCAGGGTCTTCAGGAAGAAAGAAGCTTCACCGCTCGCAAGGGGTGAGTTCGCGAGGGAGGTGCGCCGGGCGAAGTCAATGAGGTCGTTGGGTGTCTGGAAAACGCGAACGATACGGACCCTTTCTTCGCCGGAAATAATTGCGACTTGGGTGCCGTCGGAACTGAAAGCTGCGCGTGTAAGGCCCGGTCGGACGGTCACTTCGTCTGGCTGGCAAGGGCAGAGCCAATATCGTTCCATCGACCCCGGATGCGATCGCCTTCACGAGGACGCCCCAGGAAGTGCTTCGGATCGTCTATCTCGACCGACAAGGCCGGCGTCAGCAAGGGCGGCTTCTACCCGAACGGGATGAACGGAACGCTCAAAAGCACCTGACGTTTGCGATGGAGGAAAGGTGGAATTGAATGCAGAGTGATTGGCTGCACAGCGGATTCCAAAGCCGAGAAAGATTCGGGGATCGACCTACGAATTACCTGGCGATGGGGTCCATCGGGTGCCAGTGTCGAGCGGCTACCAAGCAGCATCTTCGCCTGAGCTGGCATTGCGGCATCTCGCCTCAACGGGAGTCGCCATAGCTATTCCACCTCAGCCAGGGGCGCTACGGCCGGTCCGTTCAAAGCCGTGCCATCGACGGCAAAATGCGAGCCGTGGCAGGGGCAGTCCCAGCAGCGTTCCAACGAATTCCAATGGACATGGCAACCGATATGGGTGCATGCGGCCGATCGCTTGTAGAGCGTGCCGTCCTCATCGCGAAAGGCAGCGACTTTGGTAAGCCCCTGGCGGACGATAGCCCCCTGTCCGGGCCGCAGCTTATCGGCGGCATCAATTTCACCAGGCGCGACATACTCGGCAAAACTCCTGATCGCTGTCGCATTCTCCGCCAAGTAATCGCCGATCGCGCGTGCCGTCTTGCGAGAGGGTTCGTAAAGTTCCCGCCAGGGGCTTTCCCCCTTCAGGATCAGGTCGGAAATCAATTGGCCGGCCACAACCCCATGGGTGATGCCCTGACCGGAATCGCCGGTAACAACGAAGACGTGCCCGTTGCCGGGATTACGGCCGATGAACCCGGCGTAATCGACGGTCTCCATTACCTGCCCGGACCATCGATTGGCTTCCGCGCCGATATCGGCCACCAACCCTTTGGTCCAGGCCGCCAGGGCAGCGAAGCGGTCGTCGGCGTCGTCGGCCTGCCCTGTCTTGTGATCCTCACCACCGACGATCAGAAAGTCGGTCTTGCCTTCGCCAGGCTGCAGACGGACGTAGTGATAGGGGTCCAGCGTGTCCCAATAGAGTGCATCCGGCAAAATGTCGCGCGCGATCTCGAATGCCATCGCGTAGGTCCGATACGGCGCCTGTTTGGTGTGGAGCGCCACCCGATCGTTGATCGGCGAGTTGGTGGCGACAACGGCCGATCTGGCAGACACGGCAAAGCCCGAGACCGTGGTTACGCGCACGCCGCCGTCAGTCTCCTCGACTTTGTCGACGATGGTATCCGCATAAAGCGCGCCGCCGCGCGCGCGGATGCCGGCAGCCAGCCCGCGGAGATATTTGAGCGGGTGGAATGTCGCCTGATTGAGGTAACGAAGGACGGGCGCGTCCGAAAACCCAGCAAGCGGCACTCCCACGGTTTTCTCGACGTCGACACCGATCTTCAGAGCGGCGTCCAGTTCGCGCTCGATGACGGATTCCTTCCTGCCCGACGCCGGAAACAGAAAGCCTTCGAGGCGGCGGAAATCACACGGCATGCCCTCCGCCTCCTGAATCGATCGGATACGGTCGATAGCGGCCGACTGGCTTTGGTAGTAGATCCGCGCCAGTTCCTCGCCACGCAATTTGATCAGTTCCGAAAAGTAGTCGTCGCAGATCGATGACAGATGCGCGGTGGTGCGGGCCGTCATGCCGCTTCCGATCCGGCCGCGATCGAGCACTGCCACCTTTTGCCCGGCGATGGCCAGTTCGAACGCGACCGACAGTCCGGCAATGCCAGATCCGACGACCACGACATCGACCTGTTCACTCCGCTCGAGCGGAACTGCATCAGGCGCTACTTCGGTTGCCGCCCAAAGGGATACAGTCCTTTCGTCGCTGACATTCATGGCGGAACTTTCCGGACGCGATAGCCGGTAAACGGCCGCGACGGTTCAAAGTTCCTCGATAGCTTTTTGAATGCCGGCAGGGCTATCTGCGCCTCAACCTGGCGTTTTCCTTCTGGGTCATGTTGTCGGCGGCGATGAGCCGCTTCAACGACCGCATGATCGCCCCGCGCGTCCATCCCGCCTCAATCAGCAATCGGCGATCGCCTGGAAGCCGGGCTCCATTGCCTCCTGGCAATCGATCTCGCGGTCGGCATAGTCTCCCTGTCGTATTGGCGCTCTGATCATCAGATCAACACGCTGCTTAGAGATATGCTTCGGCATCAGCCCGGTGCTCAAAGCAGAACCAATGGGATGGCCGCCTCGGCTTGGCGAACCCCCATCCGGCATCCTTGCCACAGTCGGGGTGCTCGCACGTATGGTGCTGAATGTCAGGCCGCGTGACGGGCTCCATGGCACCGGGAAGGCGGATCAGCTCGTCGTTCATCGGGATGCTTTCAAAGCAGCGAGCCTTGTGCAGGCGCCTGCTTCGTGCCTTCGTGGCACGAATATGAAAATCCGACCCCTTGCGGACCATTCCCTGATAGGAGGTTAGGGGAACGTCGCGACCCCATTCCGGACCTCTAGAACGGTGAGATCCAAAGGCCCGTTGGTATGGGACACAGACGTTGGCTCAGCTTACGAAGCTGACAAAGTTGCGCCTTAGGAACAAATTTCTTTAGGAACCTATGAATAAACGTGACCTGTTATTCTATTAAATGAAAGTATCGCCGCCAGCATCGCGAATTCCCTTGAGCATGTGATCGTTGTCGGCGTCGTTCCTGTAGGCCCGCCATCTCACAAATGCGGCGGTGAATCCTGGCTCAACTTTCTCGCATTCTGCCAAGGCCTTTTCCGCCGCAGAGCGCTTGCCGAGATTGGTCAAGCAAACCGCTAAGAATAGAAAGGTCAGTGCATAGTCAGACCGACGACTGGCAGCTCGCTGCAACCAAGCAAGTGCGTCGGCGTACCGCCGGGCGTTTAGGTATGCGCCGCCCAACCATGTCATCGCGTAATGCATTCTGGGCTCTAGCGGGTTGAGCCTCAATCCGGTTTCAAGGAACGGGATGCCCTCTTCGGGACGTCCGGCGACGTCCAGGACGTTCCCTAAAACCACATAGGCGAGCGCGTTGCTCGGATTGCAATCGATCGCCCGTTGGACTTCTTCGATGGCGGCGTCGTGCATTCCGGACCACATGTACCCCAATCCTAAACTGAGGTGCGCAGCCGAATCGCTGTCATCGAGCGAGACAGCCTTTTTTGCCGCGTCGACGACTTTCGAAACGGCCGCCGCGTGGTCATCGACCTGCTTCAAAAAAATCTCTTGAAGATACGTTTGTGCGATGCCGGTATATGCCTGCGAGTAGGCGGGATCGATTTCCAAGGCGCGCCTAAACATATCGCGGGCCAGCTTGTGCGCCTGTCCGGTGAATTGGTGCGCTAGCCCCCAACCGCGCAAGTAATAGTCCCAAGCACCAACGTTTTTAGTTCCGGGAACTGCCATCCGGCGCGTTTCGGCCCTCGTTATCGCCGGCTCCACCACTCCAGCGATCTTTTGGGTTAGCTCGTCTTGCAATTCAAAAATGTCGCTCAGGTGCCTGTCATATTTTTCCGCCCAAACGTGATGGCCCCTGGCGGCATCAATCAATTGGGCAGTGACACGAATACGACTTGCAGCTTTCCGAACACCGCCCTCCAGAACAAATCGAGCATCTAATTCGCGGGCTATCTTGCGAACGTCCACAGCGGAGGATTTGTAGGTAAATGTTGAATTGCGGGCAATGACAGGAAAGGTTCGCCAGTGAGACAGGGCTGTAATAATGTCCTCTGTTAGGCCATCGACGAAATAGTCCTGCTCTGGATCGCCGCTCATATTCAGGAACGGCAGGACTGCGACGGCTGGCCTGTCCAATACATTGACAGGCTTCTGGATTGCTTTTAACGCCAGCTTCATTCTGTAGACGTGAACTGGCTCGGAGATGTTCTTGAGTTCTTTTTCGCCGATGTCTTCGAAATCAACGTTTAATTTCTTCTCGACCTGCCGACGGACATCAGCCGAAATGGCTATTCCGCCGGGCGCCGCGAGACCTTCCAATCGAGCGGCGATGTTGACCCCGTCACCAAAAATGTCTTCGCCGTCGACAATGACGTCGCCGAGATGGATGCCTATTCGGAATTCAATCCGTTTATGATCGGGCCCATCCGCGTTCCGCTCGGCTAATGCTTCCTGAATCTCGACGGCGCATTGGACGGCGGCAACCACACTGGCGAACTCGACGAGAAGCCCATCGCCAATTTCCTTGACGATCCTACCTTGGTGTTCGGCGATTTTAGTGTCGATCGGATCGGAGCGAAGCGATTTGAATCGCTCGTGAGTCCCCACTTCGTCCGAAGCCATCAGGCTACTGTAGCCGACCGCGTCCGCAACAAGGATAGCAGCTAGTTTGCGCTGCACGTGGCCCTTGACCATTTCTGCTCCGTGACGGGTGCGAGAAAGCTCCAGTCTACTTTGTAAAAAATGAGCTGTGGAGCGATTGTTCAGCCCGCGCTGAATGTCGCGCACTCTGCCGTCTTGCTTTGTCTAGATCGGGATTTCGGCGCTGCCTGCTCTTTCCGGTACGCCTTACGACGGTTTAGCGGAGTGTGGGCTGTGATTGTGCCAGGATTGTGATAGTCGAGTCACCGACTGTGGCTAAGTTGGTTAGCAAAATCAGCAGGTTACGGTGCCAATAAATTTTGAGGTTCGAGTCCTCGCCTTCATCTTCGTCTTTCAGGCGCCGAGATAGCAGCCAGCCCGCCCGCCTGCGAAGCTGGGGGACGCCGCTCGTCGGCAAAGAATTGTTCCGGCATCGCTGGCTGGGCGATACGCACCAGATCGCTGAGGGCCGAGCGAATTTGAGACCAGGGAAATTCGGAGCATTCCTCCCAAGGCTCGCCCTCACGCAACACAGCATCGAGCTTGCCTGCCACACCGGCGAGAGTCGTGGCAGGCGTCATTGAGAACGCTTCCAGCAGATCCTCCGCTCGGTCGCCAGCCTTGCGCTCGGCCCTGAGCGCGGCAATGTACCCGGTCTCCTCGGCAGCCTCATCCCAGCGTGCCTGATGTGCCGTGAGACCAGCTTCGGCTTTCTGGCGGAGAGCAGCCATATCCGGCCTTCTGCCTAGCAATTCATTGAGTGCCTCAATCGAGTGGACCGTCACGTCCTCGCCCTCGGACACGCGGACGGTCACACAAGGAAAGCCGACGCTCTCGACAAGCCTCGTCTCCAGTCGCTGCTGTCTGCGACAAAGCCGCTCGTCAGCCGGTGGGCCGTCTGCCATTCCCGCCAAAGCGCGAGCGCTGGGTCGGAGAGGGACACGTTCGTCGCGGCAGCGTTGCCGGTGAAAGTACTTTTTTCAAGCATCAAAGCGGTGGACGCGATCATTCCTCCCGCAAGTACTTGCCTACGGGTGACGAAAGGGAGACTCGTGGTATTGTCGGAATCACCCATGATCCGAGCTCCTAACAGCTTGGTTGGGGTTAGGTCGGGCTAAGCGTGTCAGCGCTCAGCTCGGCCGCGTTAGGGAATCTGATCATACAAATTGATTGACGTCAATCGGATTGTAGCCCATGGAAAATGCGCTAACGATAGAGCAGTGTCGCGGCGCTCGGGCGATGCTTGGGTGGAGCCAAGACGAACTAGCTAGAGCCGCAAATGTGGCTCGGCAGACGATTGCGGATTTTGAGCGTGGGGCGCGCATTCCAATTGCCAACAACCTGATAAGTATAAGGCATACACTTGAGAGGGCCGGAATCGAGTTCCTGTCCGAGAATGGTATCCGTTTAAGACCCCGCATCTAACAAACTGTTTGCTACTAGGCTTGGCCAATCGTTGCCGGCGATAGTTGCGAGCCAAAAGTGCCACGTGATGGGCGCTTTCACAGCCCCAGCCCACGCTTTCTGCCGAAACTCCAGTCGATGCCGCCGCTGCTTTGCACGGCGCCGGTGATGTGCTGGCCGATGCGCCTCTCGAGCATTGGCTGCCAAGGAACGAGCTGAAACCCGAGCCCGTCGTCCAGCATGGCGAAGCGCCCGCTGGCAAGACGGGCTGAACCGAGCAGCGTGCCGCCGACATGGTTGCCGCGCTGGACTGGCGCGAAGATGAGGCCGCGCGCAGCGGCCATTTCCTTGCCGACACGCGCGACCTCCTGGCGCTCCAGCGTGACAACAAGATCGCGCGCGAAGGTGATGGTCCCGCTGTTCGCATCTCGTTCGGCATGGCCCATCCTGACGAGCTGGGCAGCCCGCCTGTCGAGAGCGTTATCGACGTCGAGACCAAAGCCTGACCGGACCAGCGGCACGGGGGTCTTGGCCGTGAGCTCCCGGTCGAGCCAGGTGGCACCGTCGCTGCCGATCTGCGCGTCAAGATCGAGCGTCGAAAGCACGCGGACGGAGAAGTCTTTTCCGCCGTTTCGGACATCGTAGGCGATGCCGCGCTCGGTCAGGTCTTTTGGAATGCGCCAGTGGTCTTCGTCGATGCGTTCGACATGGCCAGCCCGGCGCAGCGCTTCGAGACGGCGGACATGGAAACGGACGAAGGCGTCCGGGTCCTTGCCCTGCTCCAAAAACGTCTCGCGGATCGCCTCCAGGTGTGTGCTCGGACGATAGATACCGTCCTCGCCCGCTACTGCGCTGATGTTGCGGTCGGCCGCACGCGGCTCCTCCTTCGGCAGGATCGGATCGAGCGCCACGATATGGCCGCGCTGGATGTCATCGAGCTTTGCAGCATCCGCGGTCTCGACATAGTGTGTACGCCCGTCGACGCCGTCGATGACGAGCGACAGCCGATCGCTCATCTCGTCGCCGGCAAGACCCTTGGCGAGCACGCGGCCGACGACCGGCTCGGTGATGGTCCGGCGGTGCATGACATATTGCGCAGCACCCCGCTCTTCGGCGAGGCCGTGCTCTTCCAGTGCCCGGTGCATGGTCTTGATGATGTCGTTGCGCTCACCAAGCGCTCGCAAAGTACTTTCGGCCCTGTCGGAAACCACCCATCGGCCGGGCTCGATCTCGTTCGCCAGGCCGAAGTGCTCCAGCTTCTTTGCACGATCGATGAGCAGATAGCGGTTGCTGCGAATTGTGTAGCTGTCGCTGGCATTGGGACGGAGGTCGACAAGATCGTGCTCCTGCTGTTCGGCGATCAGCATGTGGTCGAGGCGGGTCAGCCGTTCGGCGTCCACCTCATTGGCCAGCTTGCGGGCGACTTCGAGCTCGCTTTGCAAGCCGAGTTCCCGTTCCACCAGCTCGGTTGCCCTCTGGCGGATGCCATGGGCAATGTAGTCGCCGGCGATGTTCAGGATCTTGCCGTCATCGGTGACGCCGCGCACCAGGATGTGGGTGTGTGGATGGCCGGTGTTGTGGTGGTCGACAGCGATCCAGTCGAGGCGCGTGCTGAGGTCGGTCTCCACCTGTCGCATGAGATCGCGGGTGAAGGAGCGCAGGTCTTCCATCTCGGCGGCATCCTCCGGCGCGACGATGAAGCGGAACTGATGCCGGTCGCCCCGCCCGCGCTCGACGAAGGCCTTGCCGTCGGCCTCGTCGTCGGCGGCAGAGTACACTCTCCCCTTCTCGCCATCCCTGGTCACGCCGTCGCGCTGGAGATAGCGCAGATGCGCATCGACAGCCTTGCTGGTTGTCACGAACTTTTGGCCGCGCCCGGTCCCCTTGCCTCGCCCCGGCAGCTTGACGACGCGCGCCTTCACCACGACGCGGCGCGAGCGAAAGCGCACGCCGCTCTGGTCCTGCCGCCACCCGCCGCTGGCCTTTGGCAAATCTGCCGCCACCTTGCCGCCGCGGCCGCGGGCGTTGAAGCGGCCACTCCCCTTCCCGGTCCGGCTGCTTGCGCCGATGCGATAAGGATTGCCGCCCTGCTTGCGGATGGCGATCTCGACCTGGCGCACAAAGGGCAGCGTGCGCGAATTGACCGGCGCGCCGCTATGCCGCATCCGGCCGGTGCGAACCTGGAATCTATCGGTTTCACGATCTGCCATGACGACAGGATCGGGAATCAGATTCCCTGCTTCAAGATGGCTGGAGCACCGAGCGTGCTACGGCGCGCAAAGACTTGCTGTGGCATAAAACGGCGGATCGCACATTGCTGCGGCACGATAGTTTTGCGTTTCGGATCAATAGCATAGCCGATAGCCGTCGTCCCCGCACCTCGCGTCATTCTGCGTTGCGTCGCCAGCTGCCGGAAAAAACAATGTGCAGACAGACACTTACGAGCGAAGCGAGGGCGAGCGTCAGCTCGCTTTATCTTGCCGTCCTAATCGGGCCCCTAATGTCAACTACAATAATGGCTTTCCAGCTGCATGACATCTCCAATTCTGCTTCATAGTCACTGTAAACTCGTGCGCACTTCTTGCAACCACGCTTCCCTCGGCAGGGTCCCTGCGTTACTACGCGCTCGGCTCAAATCAGCCGTCGCATGCTCTCCTTCGGGCCGTATTGATGGCCTCATGACGAGACGGTCCTAGCGATCGCGGCGCATTCATCCCGGTGGCGGGCGGATGCCGGCAAGATAGCGGACTCAGTCTCATCCAACGCCCTGCCTGGGCGCCGCCCGTGCGCACGGGAACTCTTCGAACTCAGATCTCAGGACCTCCTCTAAACTGTCGAGACGCGCCCATCGTCAAGCCGTTCTCAGCGCCTTCAGCGTCGCGCGCATCGTCGGCGTGACAACCGCCCCGGCGCCTGGATCGAACACACTGCCGTCAACCCACATACGGTGCAGGATGGCGGCAAGCTTGTGGGCGACTGCTGTGATCGCGCACAGCATCGAGCGCTTCTTGGCGATCTTGAGCCCCCACGCCTTGAGTGCCGAGCCGCGGCGCGAACGCAGCAACATGGCCGCTGCCGCCTCGCACAGCGCCTCGCGTGCAGTCATGTCGCCCTGCTTCGTGATGCGTCCCGTGAAGTCGATCGAGCTGCCGGACTGATGACGTCTCGGCGTCAGGCCAAAATGCGCGCCGACAGTGCGGGAGCGGCTGAATCGATGCGGATCATCGATCGCAACCTTGTACGTCAGGGCAGCTACCGGTCCGACCCCAGGCACGGTCATGAAGCGCCGACAGACAGGATCGGCAGCGACCGCATTTAGCAACATCGTGTGCAATCGATTCGTAGCCCTCAAGGACCGCGTTACGGACCGCCAGCAAGCTGTCGATCATCCGTTCGAAGACGAAATCGGCGCCGTCCAGCAGTTCGCGCGCGGGCCTCGAACTCGTGCCGGCCGATCGCGCCAACCTTCAAGCCATGCACCCGCAGCGAGCCGCGAATGTGGTTCTCGAGATCCACCAACTTGCGCTTGAGAAGCTTGCGATTGGCCAGCATCGTGCGAAACCGCTGGTTCTCCACGCCCTTGACCTGGACGGCACGAAACCACCCCATGCGCATCATCTGCGCAATGCCGCGCGCGTCGTTCTTGTCGGTCTTGTTGCGCATCGCGCTCAGGCTCGTGCGCATGTGACGGGCCTCGACGACGATTACCGGCAGCTTCCGCAATAGCAGCTCACGCGGCAGCCAGACGCCTATCGAAGACGCCTCGATGCCGATGCGCTGAGCGCGCTCCACGTAGCCCTTCAGTGCGGAGTGGAGCGCGTCCGGATTGCTCTCCACCTTTGTCTCGAATACGATCTTGCCGTCGCAATCGACGATGCAGATGCTTGTTTCATCCAGCGATGCGTCAAGTCCAATGTAAACCGGGTTGTTCATGAATCTCTCCTGACTGCAGTGAACAAATACGCTGTCAGGTTCTCAGATTCCTTGCGCCGCTACCACTCTCGGCGGTCGATCTTAAGGGCGAGCCCGATTAGGAGAGCCGTCCTAATCGGTTGTGCGTAAGTGTCCGGTCCCTGCACATATTTGGGCTAGTGCAATCTCGCGTCATGTCGGGTTGCTTCGTCATGTGGAGGATCTCCGATGGCGTCCCGCCGCTCGTGGGCCAAGGCCAACAGTCCTTACTGATCGTCGCAAGTAGCGAGTTGGTACCGCAGCAATCTCAGTGCGCTGGAAGTCGCCGTCGTGATCTTTCGATCACGACATTCGAGCTGTGGATGTGCCATTTGGTGAACGCGGATGATCTGCGCAAGCGTGCGGAAAAGCTGCAGAATCTGCGCAGGAAGAAGGCCGGAGTCCGCGCAGGACGCAGCAGCCGACGCGGCTCCAAAGGCGGCCGCGCTATCGTACGGCAGGCGCACGGACAGCGGCCCGATCGCCCTTCGGGTATTCTGGAGCATGCATGTCGAGGCGATGAACTGGAGCGGCATGGGGCATGCAGAGTATGCCGCAGCGCTCGGCCTTTCGCCGAATGCGTTGCGCATCTGGCGCGATCGTCTGAAAGAATCCGGCGACGACGTTGACTGTCGATCGCTGCTTCATCCGAGTGCCCGGGCCCAATTAAGCAGCGCTGCTAATTGCGCGCGGCGCAAATACCGCTTGACATCGGAGGC
This sequence comes from Mesorhizobium sp. M1006, assembly GCF_040318825.1. Classification (NCBI taxonomy): domain Bacteria; kingdom Pseudomonadati; phylum Pseudomonadota; class Alphaproteobacteria; order Hyphomicrobiales; family Phyllobacteriaceae; genus Mesorhizobium; species Mesorhizobium sp. M1006. Next base: position 2,614 of record NZ_JAMYMZ010000013.1, on the reverse strand, counting down.
GGTGGACGGCCGATCGAACCGCCGCCGCTTCAGCGACGAGCAGAAGCGGGCGATCGTGCAGGAGACGGAGAAGCCCGGCGTCAGTGTGGCGGAGGTTTGCCGCCGCCGTGCGATCGCCACCATCATGGCCTTCCGCTGGCGTGTCCAATTCGGCCTGACCGCTCGCAAGGGGCCGCAATTGGGAACGGTTGCGCTCATTCATGCGCCGAAACCAAACCGCCGGCCCACTGACCTGCGCAATCTCGTGCGGCCGCCGGACGGCATGATGGCAGTCCAACTGGACGGTGGGCGGCGCGTCTTTGCATCCGTCGGCAGCAATGCGGATGCAGTCAAGCTGCATCTGGCAGCAAGGGAGAATCATCATGATCATCGTTCCGGCGGGCGTGAAGATGCATCTGGCGCTCGGTCATACCGACTGCGCAAGGGGCTCGATGGGCTCGCGGCGCCGTGGTGGCAAACGAGTTGTCAGCTGCGGGATGGCAAGTGCTTCACAAGCAGCACGCCGTTCGTCAGATATTCGTTGAGCCAGTAGGCTGGCAGCCGTTCGGGCGCATGCGGGCTGCCATATCAACAACGTCCATCCTGCCGATCGGCCCGAGGCGGTGCAGCCCACCTGAACGAGCTTGGATGACTCCCACAAGAGATACGCGCGTGGGCCAATTCAATGCCGGCGGCGCGGTCCTGGTCGCCGCGCAGAGTGTCGCGACGATAATTGTTCATGGCTCAATCCTGCGACGCAGGAGCCATGATTCATGGCGCTGGGTTGCGTTGGGCTGTGCGCTTGGCGAGCGGAGAAGCGAGGGGGAAACCTTCCTGCTTCCCCGACGCGATCGGCAACTTGTCTGCAGCCGGACCGAACGATCGCAGCGACACTTGCCTGCTTGATATTTGCACGGAATGAGGTTTGTTGGCGGAGTAGCGAATTATTTGCCTGATTGGCGAATAGACAGACCATCCGTTTTCAAAGCGCCCTTTGGACAAGAGGAAATTCGATGACCGTTTCTCCAGACCCACGCGACCAGGCTGATCTCGTATCAATCACCGCCGACATCGTTTCCGCCTACGTTTCGAACAATCCGCTGCCGGTCGGCGAGTTGTCGAAGCTAATCGGGGATGTCTATGTCGCTTTGCAAGGGATCGGCACACCTGTCGCTTCGGCCGCAGTCAAGCTGGAGCCGGCGGTGTCGATCAAGAAGTCAGTGTCACCTGATTTCATCATATGCCTGGAAGACGGGAAAAAGTTCAAATCCTTGAAGCGGCATATCGGAACGCATTACAATCTGAGTCCGGACGAATACCGGCAGAAATGGAACCTGCCCTCCGACTATCCGATGGTAGCGCCGAACTACGCGGCCACCCGCTCGGCCCTGGCGAAATCAATAGGCCTGGGACGCAAGGCGGCAGCGCCAGAAACAGCTGCGGCAGAAAAACCAAAACGAGCTGCCCGCGCGGCAGCAGCGACAACAGCCGCAAGGGCAGTCAAGTCGCCGGTGAAGAAGGCGCGCAAGACACCCGTCAAAGCGTAGCGTGCTGCAGCTGGCGGACGTGCCACGCTGTAGGACCTGAACGTGGCAATGCCCCGCCTTGCGGCGGGGCTTCGTGTTAAGTCCGGATTACTCTGCGGTGCGGCGGGACAGATGAGCGAGAATTCGCCCTCGGTGTCGGTCTCGACCAGGCTCGCATAGATCGGAGCGGGAAAGCTGGGATCATCGAGCTTGACGGAGTGGTAATCGCGTCCCTCGCGCGAGGTCTTCGTCCATGCCGCCCCGAACTCGATGGCGCCGGCGAAGATGCGGAAGTCCGGACCCTTTTCGTTGTCGCCGTCGGCCGGGGAGAAGATCACCGTCTTGACGTTGAGGTTGAGGGTCTTGACCGAACCGGAGAAGCCGTTCGCGGTGCGGGAGAAAGTGCCGATCGTAGCCATTGTGGTGTTCCTCTGTTTTCTCGGGCCGCGCCCATTGCTGGCCTCGATGGTGGTCGTGAGACGGCGGACGATCGGCCCGCACCCCGAAGGGGCTAAAAGGAAGTGGAAGACGGCGGCGCGAGGCTTTCTTGGACCGCGAGGAATGGCCGCGCAAACCGGGTCCCCGCCCCGCCCTGCGTGGTGGGGTGGTTCGGCCAGGGGAAGAGAAACGCAGCGCCGTCGTTGCGGGAAGACGATCGAGGATGAGCGAAGCGAAGACGGTGTTCGGTCAGACCCAAATCCATTCGAGGGCACCGTTGGCGTGGCTTGAACGAACAGATGGGCAGGAATCGCTATGACGGCGACCGCGATCGGCACGCGCTCTCGCGCCCAAATCAGCAGCCACCGAGTTGAACGTTGGCAGGCCGGACCTGATTCAGATCGTCCTGCTCGAGTGCCTCGGAACCCACGTAACATCCGGCGCGCCCAGCCAATGAGGACAAACAAAGGGAATGAGGTGCCACAACAGGGTATACCCTGATGTAACTGCCTGGTCGGCTTTGCTGCGAGCCGCAAAGGCCGGTGCGTGCGCCTATCCGCTGCTTGATGACTGTCATGGGGCCGGAGAACGAACATGAAGTAATCGCGGAAGCGGTGGCCACCTGAGATGTGGCGGCGATGTTCGAACATCTGGCCGGCTGGCTGTCCTCC